>NZ_MQWD01000001.1:5947-373656 GCF_002283365.1 Rubrivirga marina
CGGCCCGCGTCGCGTTCGCCGTCCCGACGGGGGGCCGGGCCCGCGTGTCGGTCGTCGACGTCCGGGGCCGGGAGGTCGCCGTGTTGGTCGACGGGGTCGTCGCGGCGGGCCGGCACGAGGCGGTCCTCGAGTCGGCCGGGCTCGCGGCGGGGGTGTACCTCGTCCGGGTCGAGGCCGGCGGGCGGGTCGCGACGCGCCAGGCCGCCGTCGTCCGGTAACGGGCGCCGGGCCGGGTGCTACCCAAACAGGCCCAACGGGGGCCGCCCCTCCGGGGGCGGCCCCCGTTGTTTTCGAAGCCTCCCGCCGGTCGCCTTTACACATTGTCCCCGGACCCGCGGTTGCGCGGGTGACGTCACGACAGGTATCCTGCCCGTGGTCGGCCACCCAGTGGTCACCTGATGGGGCTATAGCTCAGTTGGTAGAGCGCTGCAATCGCACTGCAGAGGTCAGGAGTTCGAATCTCCTTAGCTCCACACCCCAAGGGGCTCACGCTCACGCTGGTGCCCTCCGCGTTCGGGTACGAAGCGGGAGCGGAGGTCGGGGCGCTGGGGCACTCATTGAGGGGGGGGGCCGAGCCGAGGGCCGTCCGCCTCGGGCCGTGCGCGAAGCGCTTCCGCGGCGTAGCATCCGGGATCGCCCCACCCCGCCCGCATGGACTCGCTGCTCGGCTCGCTCGACTGGACCGTCGTCGCCCTCTACTTCGCCGTCGTGTTCGGCGTCGCCATCGCCGCCACGCTCCGTGAGCGACGGAGCGGGGGGGGCGAGGACTCCGCCGACTACTTCCTCGCCGGCCGGAACGTCGGGTGGTTCGTGATCGGCGCGTCGCTGTTCTCGTCGAACATCGGGAGTGAGCACCTCGTCGGACTGGCGGGCTCGGGCGCGACCAGCGGCGTGGCGCCGGGCCAGTTCGAAGTGCTGGCCTCAATCATCCTCCTGCTGCTCGGCTGGGTGTTCGTCCCGTTCTACCTCAAGAGCGGCGTGTTCACGATGCCCGAGTTCCTGGAGCGGCGGTACTCGGCCGGCGCGCGGTGGTACCTCGCCACGATCTCGATCCTGGCCTACGTCCTGACCAAGATCTCGGTGACCATCTTCGCCGGGGCCGTCGTGTTCTCGGCGATCGGCGTCCCCTTCTGGACCGGCGCGCTCATCGTGGTCGGCGTGACCGGCGCCTACACGGTCTTCGGCGGGCTCCGGGCCGTGCTCTACACCGACCTCCTCCAGACGTTCGTGCTCATCGGCGGGGCCGTCGCCGTCACGGTCGCCGGGCTCGGCGCCGTCGGCGGGTGGGGCGCCATGACCGAGGCCGTCGGGCCCGGCTTCCTCGATATGTGGAAGCCGATGTCCGACCCCGACTTTCCCTGGACCGGCATCCTGTTCGGCGCGCCGATCCTCGGCATCTGGTACTGGTGCACGGACCAGTTCATCGTGCAGCGGACGCTCTCGGCCAAGACCATCGACGACGCCCGCCGGGGCACGATCATGGCCGGCTTCCTGAAGCTGCTGCCCCTGTTCATCTTCGTCCTCCCGGGCATGCTGGCCGCGGCGCTCGTGGCGCAGGGGAAGCTCGAGCTCGGCGACCCGAACGAGGCGCTCCCGACGCTCGTCGCGGCGCTCCTGCCGATCGGCCTGCGGGGTCTCGTGGTGGCCGGCCTCCTCGCGGCGCTGATGTCGTCGCTGTCGAGCGTGTTCAACTCGTGCTCGACGCTCATCACGTGGGACGTCTACAAGAAGCTGAACCCGGGCGCGAGCGAGCGCCAGCTCGTGTGGGTCGGCCGGCTCTCGACGATCGCGCTCACCGTGCTCGGGCTGGCGTGGATCCCGTTCGTGGAGGCCGCCGAGGGCGGGCTGTACGTCTACATCCAGTCGGTCCAGGGCTACATCTCGCCGCCGATCGCGTCGGTCTTCCTGCTCGGCCTGTTCTGGTCGCGCCTCAACGCGCAGGGCGCCATCGCGTCGCTCCTGACGGGCCTCGTGCTCGGCGTGGCGCGGCTGTCGATGGAAGCCTCCGGCGTCGACGCCGGGCTCTTCACGGGGATGAACTTCCTCCACTTCGCCATCGCGCTGTTCCTCGTGTGCTCGGCCGTCCTCGTGGCGGTCAGCCTCATGACGGCGCCGCCGCCGGCCGACAAGATCGACGGCCTCACGTTCGGCACGGCGAGCCGCCCGCTGAGCGGCCCGGCCCAGATCGCCGTCCCGGAAAAGGTCCTGGCCTCGGACCCGGCGTGGCGCCGCGTCGACGTGATCCTCACGGCCGTCCTGCTCCTCTGCGTCGCCGCCGTCTGGATCGTGTTCTCGTAGCCGCCGGGCGCTGGCCCCTCGGCCTCGGTCGTCTCGTGCGGGACCCCACGGGACGACCGAGGCGGGCAACCGCACGCGCGGCGGCGGGTACGCCTCTCCCCTGCCCGCCCGACCGTGATCTACCGAAGCGCCCCCGACTACCGCCCCGCCCCAGACCGCTACGACGCGATGGACTACGTCCGCTGCGGGAGGTCCGGCCTGAAGCTGCCGGCCGTCTCGCTCGGGCTGTGGCACAACTTCGGCTCTGTCGACCCCTACGAGAACGCCCGGGCGATGGCGCTACGGGCGTTCGATCTCGGCATCACGCACTTCGACCTCGCCAACAACTACGGGCCGGAGGCCGGGTCGGCCGAGGTCACGTTCGGGCAGATCCTCTCGGACGACCTCGGCCCGTACCGCGACGAGCTGATCATCTCGACGAAGGCCGGCTACCGGATGGGGCCCGGACCCTACGGCGAGTGGGGCTCGCGGAAGTACCTCCTGGCGAGCCTCGACCAGAGCCTCGACCGGATGGGGCTCGAGTACGTCGACATCTTCTACAGCCACCGCTACGATCCCGACACGCCGCTCGAGGAGACGATGGGCGCGCTCGCCCACGCGGTCCACACGGGCAAGGCGCTCTACGCAGGCGTCTCGAACTACCCGCCAGAGCCAACCCGCGAGGCGGCCCGCCTCCTCGACGAGCTCGGCGCACCCCTCCTCATCCACCAGCCGAAGTACTCGATGCTCGTCCGCGACCCGGAGGACGGGCTGTTCGACGTGCTGGCGGACGAGGGCGTCGGCAGCATCGTGTTCTCGCCGCTCGCGCAGGGCCTCCTCACGGACAAGTACCTCGATGGGATCCCGGAGGACTCACGCGCAGCCAAGGCGACGGGCTTCCTCCGCGAGGACCAGGTGACCGACGACGTGATCGAGACGGTCCGGCGACTCCGCGAGATCGCTCGCGACCGCGGCCAGTCGATGGCGCAGCTGGCGCTCGCGTGGACGCGCCGTCGGCCGGAGGTCACCTCGACGCTCATCGGCGCCAGCCGGGTGGGGCAGATCGAGGAGGCCGTCGCGATGCTGAGCCAGCCGCCCCTCGACGACGACGAGGTCGGCGTCATCGCCGACATCCTCGGCTGAGGGCCGTGCGTTGGCTCGTCCCCTTCCTCGCCCTCGCCGCCTGCGCCGACACCCCGCAGTCGGTGACCGAGGCTCCGACGCCGCCCGCCTCGGTCGACCCGTCGGGTGCCCCCGGCCGGTCGCTCGACGGCGCCGAGGCGGGGCAGCTCGTCTACGTCCCCGCCTACTCCCACGTGTTCTCAGGCGACGGGGAGCGCGACCTCCTCCTCACGGCCACCCTCAGCGTCCGCAACGCCGACCCGGAGCGGCCGATCCGGTTGGAGGGCGTCCGCTACGTCGGCTCGGAGGGCCAGACGATCCGCTCCTACGTCGACGCGCCCCAAGCGCTCGGGCCCCTCGCGACGGCGTCGTTCGTCGTGGCCGAGAGCGACCGGGCGGGCGGCGTCGGCGCCAGCTTCCTGGTCGAGTGGACCGGCGGCGCCGGCGGGGTCCCGCCCGTCGTCCAGGCCGTCATGATCAGCACGGCCGGCCAGCAGGGGATCTCGTTCGTGACCGAGGGCCGCGTGGTCGCCGAAGCCGGTCAGCCGTAGATCGCGACGAGAGCGGCGCCCAGCGTGACGAGCCCGGCCCCGCCGAGCCGCGACCGCCCTGCGCCCCGCTCGCGCAGCAGCACGATGCCCGCGACGACGCCGAGCAGGATGCTCACCGACGAGAGGGCGATGACGTAGCCGGCCGGCGCCCGCTCGAGTGCGTTCTGGAGCCCGACCTGCTGGACCGCGTAGAGCGCGCCGGCCGCGGCCGTCCACCCGAGCCAGGACGTGGGGGAGGCCACCTCGGGCGCCGTGCGGAGGGAGCGGGGCAGGAAGGGCGCCGCCGCGAGGAGCGCGACGGCCGAGCCGAGCGCGAGCGTCACGGCCCACGGCATCGCCCCCGACGCCGCGATCCCGATCTTGTGGACGACGGCCGTCACGCTCCAGGCCAGGACCGAAACGCCGGCCCACCGGCCGGCCGGGTGCGTTGCGAGCGCCCGCAGCGGCTCCCAGAGGCCCCGAGCGCCCCCCAACCCCAGCACGTACACGCCGACGGCCACGAGCCCGATGCCCGCCAGCGCGCCGGCCGTCGGCTGCTCGCCGAGCGCGAGCGCCGCTCCCAATGTCACGGTGACGGGCAGAAGCCCGAAGAGGGGCGACACGAGCGAGAGCTCGCCCTCGCGGAGCGCGAGCGTGAACGCGACGGTCCCGACCAGCTCGAACGGGATCGCGATGGCGACGGCCCACACATAGTCCGACCCGACCGGACGCGCGAGGCCCGCGCCGACGACGAGCGCCAGCAGGAGCCCGCCACCGACGGCCCGATACGCCACCGTCGCGCCGACGGCACCCGCGCACGTCAGCGACCGTTTGAGCGCGAACCCCACGCCGGCCGCGCCGACCGCGGAGAGGAGCGAGAGCCAGATCCACATGGGCCGGAAGATGCGGCCGGAGTCGCGGCCAGGCCGCCAGCCCGCGGGGATTTCGCAGGGGACGGCTCAGGTGCCCCGGAGGAACTCCGCGATCCGCGCCGCCACCACCGGGTCGGCGAGGTAGCCGGCGATCCCGTGGCGGTTCTCGGTGAAGTTCTGGACGTCGCTCTTGTTCTCGATGGCGGGCGTCACGCCGAACGTGTGCTCGTCGAGCGGCGCCAGCGCCACGAGGTCGCGGTCGTCGTAGGCGTTGAACCAGTGGCCCACGCCCGGCGGCGACCTCAGCGGGGCGTCGATCTTCGACTTGATGGCCCGGATGCCGAGCGGCGAGCCCACCGTCACGAGCCGCGGGTAGGCCGGCGACGCGGCCCGGTTGTACAGCACGTTGTACGTGACGACGGTCCCGAGCGAGTGGGCCAGCACGACGCACGGCCCGTCGCCGAGGGCCTCCTGGACGACGGCGTCGATCTTCCGTCGGACGCCCCGGAACGTGAGGTACACGAACACGTCGCGCGTGAAGGCGTCGATCACCTTCGTGTTGAGGCCGGGGATCCGGTCGAGCGCCCGGAGCGCGCCCTGGACCCACTCCCAGTTGCCCGGCCCCTTCTCGGTCGCCACGTCGTCGACCTCTCGCCGGATGTCGGCGTCGTCCAGCTGCGCCCGCTCGGCGAGCTCCTGGAAGATCTGCCCCCGGAGATCGGCGTCCGCGCTGGCGTCCGGGTTGGGCCCCTTCGCGTTCACCTGCCGTCCCAACGGGGTGTTGACCTCCTCGACGAGACCCGCGAGGAGGTCGCCGTAGTAGGGGAACGCGACCTCGAGGTCGTCGGGGACCGAGGCGTTGGCGCGGGCGAGGCCGTAGGTGAGGGCGTCGAGCCACTCCTTCTTGAGGGCGACCGGGTCCTTGCCCTCCTGGGACCGGCCGTGGACCATGACGAGCTTCATGTCGGAACGGGTCGAGTGTGAGTTACCAGACGGTGCCGGCGGTGAGCGCCGCGCGGGCGATCTCGACGCCCTCGGGCGCGAGAGTCGTCCAGAGGGCGGGGATGACGTGGGGCCGGAGCGCCTCGTGGACGGGACGGTGAAGCGGATCGCCCGGGCTCAGGTGCGACCACCCCTGCGCGAGCATCGGCGCGAACGGCGCGACGTGGTCGAGCGAGACGGAGGCGAGGTCGAGCCCGCCCCGGACCGCCAGCAACAGCACGTCGAACGGAACCGGCGGCTCGTCGGCCTCCATGTAGCGGAAGACGTCGAGGGCCCGGTCGAGGCGGCCGGCTTGGGCGTAGCCGTAGGCTGCGTAGAGCCCCATGGTCGGGTCGATCCCCTTGAGCTGGCGGACCCGACTGGCGAACTGGGCCGCGTCCTCGCCCTCGGCCAGGAACCGGCCCTGCCGCGCCGCGGCGGCCGTGACGGCCTTCAAGCGTTCGAGCTCGTCGGCGCGGTGCTGGTAGTCCCCGTACCGCTCCGTCCCCTCCGACGGGACGTAGTTGACGCTCACGACCCGGCCGCCCTCGACCAACACGGTCCCGATGAACCCGGGAAGCACGGCGAGCACCGTGCCGGTCCCGTCGTCGAACGTGAGCACGAGCGAGGCCGGCTCCTCCCCCGCTCTCATCGGCCCGAGGCGGACGTGCCACCCCTCGACGCCGGGCGTGGAGCCGTCCTGGAACGGGTCGTCGGCGTGCCACCGGGACGAGACCGACGACGCCACGCCCGCCCCGATGACGGTGAAGCCCGTCCGCGTCTCGAAGTGCGGGCGGCCGCGGGCCCGGAGGAGCGTGTCGACCTGCCCGCCGAGGCCGAGGTCCTCGCCGAACTGCTCCATCTCGGAGGCCTCGTCGGGAAGCGCCCGCGGCGCGGACGCCGGCATGGGAGGAAGCTCGAACCGAGCTCCGAACCGCTCCTCGGCACGCCGGAACGTGGGCTCGGCGCCCGTCCCGACCGGACCGTGACCGCCCGCGCGCACCCCTCCGGTCCCCCGCGTGCCGCCATGGGTGGACGCGGGAGGCCGCGCTGCCCCCAACACGGCGAAGTACTTCGGGAGCGCGGTCTCGACACGGACCTCGGGGTCCTGAACCAGCGTCACGTTGACGCTCTCGGCGAGGAGCGGGACGGCCGTCTCGAGGTGCCGCTTGAGCTGGCGTGACGTGACCACCGACAGCCGGTCCGCCCCGACCTCCTGGAGCTCGGCGAGCGGGTTCGGCTCCAGTTCCAGGACGTCGAGCAGGCTGTCCGTAAACAGCCCGCGATAGGCGTCGGCCGCCTCGGCCTCGGGCACCTCGTAGGCCGGGTCGCCGGGCCGCGTCGCGTAGAACGTGTCGACCTCCCCCTGGGCCGGCGCCCGGCCGTCGTTGGGGAAGATGGCGCTCCCGTTCACGCGCCGGAGCTCTGGGCGGTCCGCCGCCGAGCGGCACGCGTCGGAGACGAACACGACGTGGGGGATGGCCGAGTTGCGGGCGTCGACGACGGCCTGCGTGAGGTTGACGGCCTCGCTCGGGTTGTACGGCGCGCCGGAGAGGAACCAGTGCTCGGCCCCCGGGGCGGTGAGAATCCCGTGGCCCGAGAAGTAGATGAGGAGCTGGTCGTACGTCCGTGCGCCGACCCACGCGGCGACCGCGTCGAAGAGGTCCGCCACGCGAACCTTCCGGTCGTCCTCGTCCGTGAGGAGGACGGTGTCACACCCCTGCCCCTTCGCCCAGGCCTCGAACTCCCGAGCTCCCTTGGATGCGGCCTGGAGCGGCATCATGCCGTTGGCCCGATCGACTCCGACGCAGAGAGCGGCCCGCTTGATCATGGTTCAGCGCAGAAGGTTGCCCCTCTCCAACGTAGGGCAACGGCGCCAAACGACCACCCCCTGGATCTCCAAATCCGTTCACTCCGGGATGCGCGAAGCCGTGCGGTCCCGCCCCGTCACCTCTCGCGTCGAACGGCCACGACCGTGAGGTCGTCGTCCTCGGCATCCGCCCCCTCGCCCCAGGCGTCCACGGCCGCGACGACGGCATCGACGAGCACGGCGGCCGTCGACGCATCGGCCCCTTTGAGCACACGGTCGAGGCCGACGGGGCCGAGCTCTTCGGCGTCGGGGTTGCGAGCCTCGGTGGCGCCGTCGGTGTAGAAGACGAGCGCGTCGCCGGGCGAGAGGTGCGCATGGGAGACGGAGAACACGGCGCCCGGGAGGACGCCCAGGAGCGGCCCGCCCGGCGCCAGCGCCTCGACGCCTCCCCCCGCCCGGAGCAGCCGCGGCGGCGGGTGCCCTGCCACCACCGACCACACGTCGCCCGACGGCTCGGCGACGGCCCACGCCAGCGTCACGAACTGGTGCGCCTCGGTGCTCGCGTGGACGAGCCGGTCGAGTTTGGCGGTCGCCGCCTCCAGTGCGGCCCCGAGGTCGGCGGCCCCGGCCAGTTCGGGGTCGACGAGGCGAAAGCCGGCCTGGAGCGTCGCCATCAGAAGCGACGCACCGATCCCCTTACCCACGACGTCGGCGACGGCGACGAGGGCGCGGCCGCCAAGGTCGGCGGCGTGGTACGTGTCGCCCGAGACGTCGCGGCTGGGCCTCCACCGCGCGGCGAGGTCGAGGCCGGGAAGCGCGGGCAGCGCCTCGGGCAGGAGCCGCGCCTGGACCTCCCGCGCGAGGCGGACCTCCTCCCGCATCCGCTCGCGCTCCAGCCGCTCCTCGACCCGGTCGGCGGTCTCGAGGGCGCCGACGGCAAGGGCCGCGAGCGCGGCCGTGAAGTCGGTCGTGTCGGCGTCGGGGGTCCAGTCGTCGCTGGCGAGGGCGGGCGGGCCGAGGAGGACGGCCCCGCGCGTGACGTCGCCGGCCCGAAGCGGGACGACCCACCGCCAGCCCTTGGCCACCAAGCCCGCGTCGTCGAGGGCCGCTGGCTCCGTGATTTCGCAGAGCGCCCGCGGGACCTCGATGGACTCGGCGCCGCGGGCGAGGACCGTGTCGAGCGGGCCGTCGGCGTCGGAGTCGCACAGCGCGACGGCGACGCGGCGGACGAGGAGTTGGCCCATGAGGGCGTACGCCAGCCGGTTGACGATGGCGTCGTGGTCGAGCGCTCGCCCGAACGCCTGCGCCAGTTCGAAGAGCGTCCGCAGCGCGTGGGCCCTCGACGCGAGGGCGCGGTTGGCGACGACGAGGGCCGCGGCCGACCGGCTGGCGGCCAGCGAGGCGGCCGTGGCGCCGGCCAGTGACCGCACCAACCCGATCTCGGCCGGCGCGTACGGCTCACCGCTCAGCTTCGGCCCGAGGGCGACGAGACCGATCCGTTCGCCGCCGTGAAGGAGGGGGGCTGCCAGCGTCAGCCCCGCTGCTTCGAGTGCGGCCGGCAGGCCGGTGCCCCCCGCCTCGGCGTCAGTCTGAATGAGGTCGCCCACGGCGACGTCGAGGCGGCCTTTCACGACCTCCACCCGGAGCCCGTCGTCCGTCACCACCGCGCCGACGGCTCGGGACGTGAGCAACCGGCTCATGAGGGCGAGCAGGAGCGCGCCGAGCGGGTCGTCGAGGTCGAGCGCGGAGTCCGTCGGGTCGTCGACGGTGCCGAGCGGAGCGGGGGCGGCCATGCCCGAAGCTAGCGCGGCCCTCAGGCCCGCTGCGGCCCCTCCTTCTCGAGGTGAATCACCTCGGCCTCGCTCATCTGCCCGTCCTCGACCCGCAGCCTCACGCACGTCTTGACCTGGTGGAACCCCTGGCGCCCCGCGGCGCCGGGGTTGAGATAGAGCATCCGCCCGAGGTTCGGGACGCGCTCGATGCGCAGGATGTGGCTGTGGCCACAGACGAAGAGGTCCGGCGGGTCGGCGCGGAGGGCCGGGCCGATGCCGGGCGCCCACCGCCCTGGCCGCCCGCCGATGTGCGTCATCCACAGCCGCACGCCGCCCACGCGGATCTTCACGTGCTCCTTGAACCGCCCGCGCACCGGCGGCCCGTCCACGTTCCCATACACCCCCACGACCGGCGCCAGCTTCTCGAGTCGATCCACCACCTCGGCGGGCCCGACGTCTCCTGCGTGGAGGATCAGGTCGACGCCCGCGAACACGTCGTCGAGTTCGGGGTGGTAGAAGCCGTGGGTGTCCGAGACGATGCCGAGGCGCACAGGGATGAGGGTGAGGGACGGGGAAGGTGCTTGCACGCCTCGCTCCTCACAACCCCAGGCCCTCGAATCCTCGCGATGCGCGATGGGCCGCTCTCTCCTCGAAACACCGGCTCCTTTGCCCGCCCCCTCACTCCCCGCCCCGGACGGCCCCTATCGCAACGTCAGGCGGAGGCCGACGCGGAGCTTCTCGATGCGCGGGCCGTGGCGGACGGGCTCGCCCTGGACGTCGGCCCAGGTAAACACCGGGACGCTCACGAACGGCGCCAGTTGGTAGTACGGCCGGCTGAACTCGACGCCCATCCGCATCCACCCGACGGCGCTCCGCACGCGGTCCGATGACTCCTCGGCGTCCTCGGAAAGGTCGTCGGTCGCGCCATCGGCCCCGCGAGCCTGGAGGATCGTGTAGTCCGTGGCCTCGGCCATGAGCCCGAACGCGACGCGGCTGCCGGCCGGGTCGAACAGGACGTTGTAGCCCCACGCCCCGCGGATCGACTGCCCGACGATGCGGGAGCGGACGAGGCCCGTCGTCCCGACGTTGAGGCGGCTGTCGGGCACGATGGGTTCGCCGGCCTCGTCCACGTCGAGCTCGCTGAGGACCGGGTCGCTGTACCCCGTGCGGAGGCGACGGATGCCGAGCGAGAGGTCGCTCGTGACCGACGGCGCGAGGGCCGTCTGGGAGAGGAACGCCACGTCGGTCTGGCGGAACCCGAGGCCGCCCTCGCTCACCGGGTCGACGGCGACGCGGATGGCGTAGTCGGTCCCCTCGTTGTGCCAGTACGGCTTGACGACGACCCAGCTCAGGCCCATCCGGCCGTTCTGGGCCGCCCCAGTCAGGTCGGCCACGAGCGCGAGGTCGACCTGGGGCAGGAGCGCGTAGTCAAGACGGGCGGAGAGCGAGAGGTCGCTGGGCGCCGGGGCGCCGGGCTCGACCCGATCGAGGAGGTCGGCGTCTCGGTAGGCCGCCTCGCCGGAGATCGCGAACCCGCCATAGAACCCGCGCCGCGCCGTCTCGCCGCCGTACGAGGGGTCGAGCGTTTGGAACGTGCCCTGGGCCACCGCCGGTGCCGCCATCCCCAACGCGATCGCAGCGAGCGCTCCTCGGATCGCGGTCGGGGTCATGGCAGAGGGGGCAGGTTCAGCGTGATAAATACGCGCGCAGGGAACGCACACGCAAGCGCGCACCCGCGAATAGGGCAGGCGCCTACACCTTCAGCCGAGCGCCGAGGCGGACGGGTAACGGACCGCCCGCCTCGGGCCTCGAACGCGCGGGGCTAGAAGCCCGGTTCCGCGGGCCGGCCGTCGCCGTCGCCCGAGGCGGGGGGGCGGATCACGCGGCGTTGCCCGCTCCGCGGCGGCATCGGCCGCTGGCGCCCCGAGGCGGGCCCATCCGGCGGGCCGCCCGGGCCCTCCGGGCGCCCGCCGCCGGACCGGCCGCCCGACGCCCGCTCCTGGCCCCCGCGCTGGGGGCCCGGCGTGGCGTTGCCGGACGTGCCTTGCGGAAGGTGCTCGCGCGGGATGCGAGGCGTCTCCGCGAACCGGCCGCGGTCGTCGAGCCGCACCCACGTAGCGGGGAGTTCATAGAGATACCTCCCGACGCCCCACTGGACGGCCGCCCGCTTCATGGCGCCAGAGAGGCCACCCTTGACCGCCTCGACCTGCGAGTTGTCGGCGCCGTCCCACTTCGTGACCCACTCGGAGATCGGCTGCCCGTCGGAGCCAGACCGCTCGACGCGGATCGAGATGCCACAGAGGACGCCGCCGTCGGGGCCCGGCTGGAACTCGTTGCGCCAGTCGGCCGGGCCGCAGACGTCGTCGAACCGCTGCTGGACGGCGCGGCTGGTGAGGTAGGCCATCGCGAGGCCTTTGGACTTGTCGCGCGTCGTCGCGCCCGGCTTCCACTCCACGTCGGAGGGCGGGAACGGGTCGGCGAGGCGGGGGAGGTCGGCGGCGTTCATGAGAGGACTGGAGGTTCTCCACGCAAGGTCGCGCGGGCGGGCGACACCTTTTTGTCACATCGCATCGACAGACGCACTCGGGCCGCCGCCTTGGTGGCGAAGGAATAAAAGCGCTTCCGACTCAACGACTGATCCGAAGCGCTTCCAATTCCTTGACTATCAAGGCACATCTCCTCTACTATCGACGACTCGTGCCCCCCATTTCGTCACCCACCTAAACAAATGAGGAAGGCTCTCGCCCTCGCCCTGCTCCTCGCACCGGCCCTCGTGCTGGCGCAGGACGCCACGCCGGACGCGGTTCAGACCAACCTGGACTACGTCTGGACGATCGTCGCCGCCGCGCTCGTGTTCCTCATGCAGGCCGGCTTCGCCCTGCTCGAGACCGGCCTGACGCGAGCCAAGAACGCCGCGAACATCATCATGAAGAACGTGATGGACGCCGCGGCCGGCTCCATCGTGTTCTTCCTCATCGGCTTCGGCCTGATGTTCGGCCCCTCCCTCGGCGGCTGGATCGGGACGGCCGGGTTCGGCCTGACCGGTCTCGAGGGCCAGGAGATGTCCTGGGTGTACACCTTCTTCTTCTTCCAGGCCGTCTTCGCCGCGACCGCCACGACGATCGTGTCGGGGGCCGTGGCCGAGCGGGTCAACTTCGCGGCGTACCTCATCGTGTCGCTCGTCATCAGCGGCCTGATCTACCCGGTCTTCGGGTCGTGGGCCTGGGGCGGCCTGCTCAACGGAGGTGGCTGGCTGGAGGGCCTCGGGTTCCTCGACTTCGCCGGTTCGACGGTGGTCCACTCGGTCGGCGGCTGGGCCGCGCTGGCGGGCGCGCTCGTCGTCGGCGCCCGCGCGGGCAAGTACGACGCCGACGGGAAGCCCGTCGCCATCCCAGGCCACAGCATCCCGCTGGCGGCGCTCGGCGTGTTCATCCTGTGGTTCGGCTGGTTCGGGTTCAACGCGGGCTCGACGACGGCCGGCACCACGGACATCGGGATCATCGCCGCCAACACGTTCCTGGCAGCCGGCGCCGGCGCCGTCGCGGCCATGGTCGTGACGTGGATCCGCGGCGGCATGCCGGACGTGGGGATGACGCTCAACGGCGTCCTCGCCGGCCTCGTCGGCATCACGGCCGGGTGCGACGCCGTCCTCCCGATCGGGGCCGTCGGCATCGGCCTGATCGCGGGCGTCCTCGTGGTCTACGCCTCGCTCTGGCTCGAGACGTTCGTCGACGACCCGGTCGGCGCGGTCGCCGTCCACGGCGTCTGCGGCGCGTGGGGCACGCTCGCCGTCGCCATCTTCGCGGCCGACGGGTTCAGCGTGGCCCAGCTCGGCGTCCAGGCCATCGGCGTCGCCGCGGCGTTCCTCTGGACGTTCCCGCTCGCCTTCGTCCTGTTCAAAGTGCTGAAGTCCGCGATGGGCCTCCGCATCGACGACGAGGTAGAGACGGGTGGCCTCGACCTCCACGAGCACGGGACGGTCGCCTACCCCGAGTTCCAGAACGCGGCCTACGCCGTCCCGGCCACTGCCGAGCCGGCTCACGAGCCCTCGACCAACGGCACCCACGCCCCCACCCCGGTCTCCGCCTGAGACCGGTCTTCCCCCCTGGTGGGCCAACGGCGGGGCCCGGGCGATGTCCCGGGCCCCGCCGTTTGTCGCGGCAGAGTGGCAGAGACGGCCGCCAGATCGGCACGAACGGTGTGGATCGGGTGAGCCTCGGGTAAAGGGTCGTATCCTGGGACAGCCCGGAACGGTTCTCGCCTCTGAAGCAGGCACCCCACGACCGGACCCATGCGCACGCCGACTCCTCCTGCCCCCTCCCGCCGACGCCGACTGGCGGCCCGAATCGCCGGGGCCAAGCGCCGTGCGATGGTCGTGACGAGCGCCGCGCTGCTCGCCGGCGGGGGCACCGCGCTGACCGTTGCGCCCTCGATTCTGACTTCGGACGCCCCGGCTGTGCCCGCCTCGGTGGCCGAGGCGCCGGTCGACGCCACGCCACCTCCAGCCACGCTCCTCCCGCCGGTCGCCCCGGTGAGCGACGTGCGTGAGGCGCCCGAGACGGACACCGAGGCGGGCGAAGCGATCGGAGGCGGCCGGGCGAGCTACTACGGCCGCGAACTGGCCGGCAACCCGACGGCCAGCGGCGAGCCGTTCGACCCGACCGCCCTCACGGCGGCCCACCGGACGCTCCCGCTCGGCACGCGCGTCCGCGTGACGCACGCCCGGACCGGCGAGAGCGTCGTCGTCCGTGTCAACGACCGCGGTCCGTTCCACGGCGACCGCGTGATCGACGTGTCGCGCGCCGCGGCCGACTCGATCGGCCTGACGCGTTCGGGTACGGCCGAGGTCGAGTTGGAGCGGCTGCCGAAGACGGGCGGCGCCCGGGGCTAAGGCACTTCCGCCTCCCCGGAGCGACGTCCGACAGTCTGCCGCACGGTGCGCAGTCGTGTCGGGCTGCCCTGCCACTCTCTCGGGGATCGAGGCTCAGACCGCGACGGATCGGCGCACGACGGCGCGTGAACCGTACTCGGAACGGCCTCTGCGTGTATGAGGACAGATTGATCTCTGGTTCCATGCACACACCCGACGACCCCCATCTTTCCTCTCGCACCTCGCACGGCAAGCGAGCCGCCGTCCGTCGACGCGTTGTCTCGCTGAAGCGACGCCTGAGGGAGAGCCGCAAACGAACCCGCGTCGCATCCGGGACGGCCGTCCTCGCGACGATCGCCGCGCTGGTTCTCGCTTTCCAGCCCGAGCCGGCGCCGCAGCCCGTCCCCCTCGGTTCGGGGCGTGCCGGCGTGTTCACCGTCTCGGATCGTGGCGAGCGGCCAGATCGAACGCCAGCCCGTCCCGCCGACCGTCCGACGGAGCCGGATGCGATGCGTGCTGACGCCTCTACGGAAGCTGACGCCTCTATGGAGGAAGGCGAGGCGAGCTACTACGGCGACGAGTTCGAGGGCCGGCCCACGGCGTCCGGCGAGCCGTTCGCCCAGGCCGCGCTCACGGCGGCCCACCGGACGCTCCCCATCGGCACGCGCGTTCGGGTGACGAACGTGTCGACCCAGGAGAGCGTCGTCGTCCGCGTTAACGACCGGGGGCCGTTCGCCAAGCGCCGCGTGATCGACCTGTCAAAGGCAGCGGCCCGCGAGATCGGGATGCTCGAGTCCGGGACGGCCCGCGTCCAGCTCGAGCTAGTGCGCGGGACTCACGTCTAGATCGGATCCTGTTCCGGCCGCCTCCGCCAGCCGCTGACGGAGCGCACCGACGTCCACGTTGCCGGGCGTGCCGGACGACGTGTAGGCCGCGAGCGCGTCCGCCTCGGTGGGCACGTCGAGGCGGTCGAGGTGGGTGCCGACCTCGCGGTAGGCGTCGCGGAACGGCGTCCCGGCCTCGACCCGCTTGAGCGCTTCGGCCGTCGCGAACAGGTCCGGCGACAGCGCCGCCCGCATCCGGTCGGCCTGCCACTCCACGCCCGGCAGCACGGCGGCGACGGCCGCCACGAGGTCCCGCGTCGCGCCGACGGCCCGCATCAGCGCCTCCTTCGTGAGTTGGAGGTCGCGGTGGTAGCCGCCCGGCAGGTTGGCCGGGAGCGTCAGGAGAAGGTGGAGCTCGGCCGTGAGCCGGTGCGCCGTCGCGCGGGCCAGCTCCAGCACGTCCGGATTCCGCTTCTGCGGCATGATCGACGAGCCCGTCGTGTGCTCCACCGGCAGTTTGACGAACCCGAATTCGGATGTCGCAAACAGGGCCAGGTCGCTCGCGAGCCGGTTCAGCGTGAGACCGAGTTGGACGAGGGCGTGGACGACGGCGCCCTCGGCCTTGCCACGCGACAGCTGGACGGCCGCGATCGCCTGCGTGCGCGCGAACCCGAGCCGCTCGGCGACGGCGTCGCGCGGGAGGTCGAGGACCGGCACGCCGTAGCCCGCCGCGCTCCCCCACGGCGACGTGTTGGCCCCGTCCGCCGCGGCGCGGAGGCCTTCGGTGTCGTCCGTCAACAGATCCGCGTAACCGGCGGCCCAGACGGCGACGGTCGTGGGCATGGCGCGCTGGCCGTGCGTGTAGCCGGGCATCAAGAGGGTCTGACCCGCCTCGGCGTGGTCGAGGAGCGCCCCGCCCACGTCGCGGGCGCCGGCGCCGATGCCCGCGAGCGCGTCGCGGAGCCAGAGGCGGAGGGCTGTGAGCACCTGGTCGTTTCGCGACCGGCCGGCGTGGATCTTCTTGCCCGCGTCGCCGAGCCGCGCCGTCAGCTCCCGCTCGATGACGGTGTGCATGTCCTCGTCCTCGGGCCGCACGACGACGTCGCCCGCCTCCCACGCTGCCCGGATTGCGTCGAGCGCGTCCGAGACCTCCGCCACCTCGGCCTCGGTCAACACGCCGACCTGCCCGAGCGCCCACGCGTGCGCCCGCGTGCCCTCGAGGTCGTACGGCAAAAGGATCGTGTCCCACCGCCAGTCCTCGCCGACGGTGAACCGCGTTACCCAGTCCTCGGCGGCCGTGCCTTTGTGCCAGATCGCCTGGCTCGAGGCTTGGGGGTCAGGGTTCGGGGCGTCGACTGGATCGGGCATGGGACAGCGGGCAGGCTAGACAAGAGAAGACTCCGAACTCACGACTCCGCGCTCGTGAAGTACCGCCGCGTGATGTCGGCGTAGACCTCGACGGCCCGCTCGAGCTGGTCGATCTCGACGTGCTCGTCGGGCGTGTGCGAGAGCTCGCTGCGGCCGGGGCCGATCTTGACGGCCGGAACGTCCGACAGGTGGATCCAGTCGGAGGCGGTGGGGCTGCCGAAGGGCTCGGCGTCGAGGCCGAGGCCGGCGAGCGCGGCGACCGTGGCGCGGGCGATGGGCGCGTCGGCGGGCGTCGAGCACGGGATGAGGCGGTCGGAGTAGACCTCGACGCGGCTCTCCAGCGCCCCGCGGATGAAGGAGGTCAGCTCGGCGTGCGTGGCGGCCGGCGTCGAGCGGACGTCGAGCGTGAACCGGCACCGATCCGGGACGACGTTCTTGGCCGTCCCACCCTCGATCAGGGTCGCCGTGAACGTCGGCTTGCCGAGGAGCGGGTCCGCCGTGTCATAGTCGAGCGCGTCGACCGCGAGGAGGTCGCGGGCGGCGACCGTCAGCGCGTTTTTTCCGAGGTGGGCGCGGGCGGCGTGCGCCGTCTCGCCGTGGGCCGTCGCGTTGAGGATGAGCAGGCCCTTCTGCGCGAGGCACGGCCGGAGCTCCGTCGGCTCGCCCACGAGCGCCGCGGTGGGCTCCGGGAGCGCGTCGCCGAACACGCGGGCCCGCATCTTCTCCATCCCGTTGTTCTCGGCGCCCGTCTCCTCGCACTCCGTCAGCGCGACGACGAGCCGCCCGCCCGACGGCGGCCGCCAGCCCGACTCGGCCAGTTCGACGAGCGCGGTCAGCATCGCCGCACCGCTGGCCTTCGCGTCGACCGCCCCACGGCCGTAGACGGCGCCGTCGACTCTCGTGGGCGAGAACGGCGGGTACGGGTGGCCCTCGCTCGGCGGCACCACGTCGAGATGGGAGCACAGAAGCAGCACCTCGTCGCCGTCGCCGAGGCTGGCCCACACGTTCTCGTCGAGCCGCCCCACGTCGAGACCGTCGACCTGGCGAAGCGTCATCTCGACGTAGTCGGCCGCCGCCTTCTCCTTGAACGAGAGCGACGGGATGCGGACGAGGTCGGCGTGGAGGTCGAGGACGTTCAACGGATCGGGTGAGTGAGGGCCGGACGAGGGGTGATGGGTCGGGATCGAGTCGGTCCGACTCGGTGTCGAGGCGGGCGGGGTCAGGGGACGACGGTGGTGCCGCCGCCGCCGGCGATGTCGGCCGGGGCGCAGACGCGGACGGCGGGCACGCCCCGCCGGAGCGCGGCGCGCGCGACCTCCAGCTTGGGCCGCATCCCGCCTGCGATCCAGCCCTCCGCCACGCCGGCCTCCACCTCCGCGGCCGTGAGCCGGTCGAGGCGGCTGTCGGGGTCGTCGGCGTCGCGGCGGACCCCGCCGGCCTCGGTCACGAGGTCGAGGCGGGTGGCCCCGAGCGCCGCCGCCAGCTCGAAGGCGACCGTGTCGGCGTTGACGTTGTACAGCGCGCCCGCGTCGTCGGCGCAGATCGTAGCGACGACGGGCGTGAATCCGGCGCCGAGGAGCGTCTCGACGAGCGCCGGGGCGACGCCGTCGACGTCGCCGACGTGCCCGAAGTCGACGGTCTCGCCATCCACGTCGCGCGGCGGCCGGCGGTGGACCCGGACGAGCCCGCCGTCGGCCCCGCTCACGCCAACGGCGCGGACGCCGGCCGCGCGCGCCGACGCCACGAGGCGGGCGTTGAGCTCGCCGCGGAGCGTCCACAGCATCACGTCGAGGTCGAGGTCGCTCGTCACGCGGCGCCCGGCAACGATCCGCGGCTCGTGGCCGAGGCGCCGTGCGAGCGCCGTCGCCTGCGGCCCGCCGCCGTGGACGAGCACGGCCGGCCCGCCCAGCGCCTGGACACCGGTCCAGACCTCGGCGACGGCCTCGGCATCGGCCAGGATCGCCCCGCCCAGCTTGACGACGACGGAACGGGAAACTCGGGGCTGAGGACTCTTCACGTCGGCCATTCCCTAGTCCCCGGTCCCGAGTCCCTCCAGTCCCCACACCCACTCCAGAACCGCCTTCTGCGCGTGGAGCCGGTACTCGGCCTGGAGCAGGTGGATCGCCCGCTCGTGGTCCAGCACGTCGCCGTCGACCACGACGCCGCGACGGACGGGGAGGCAGTGCATGAACGCGGCCCGGTCGGTCCGCGTCATGTCGCCGTTCGAGAGCCGCCAGTCGGCGTGGGACGCGCGCTGCCGCGCTTCCAGCTCCGGCGCGTCGTAGACCGTGCCGCCCGACCACGCCTTGGCGTAGACCACGCTCGCGCCGGAGAGCGCGTCGGGGCGGTGCGACGACTCCGTCACGGAGCCGCCGTGCTTGCTGGCCTCCTTCTGCGCGAGGGCGAGCACGTCGGCGTCGAGGCCGAACCCGTCGGGCCGCGCGACGATCACCTCCATCCCGAGCCGGGCCGCCATCATCACGGCCGAGTTCGGGACGGCGCGGGGCAGCGGCTTCGGGTGCGGGGCCCAGTGGAGCACGAACTTCTTCCCGCGCGGGTCGCCGACGTGATCGCAGATCGTCGCCGCGTCGCCGAGTTCCTGGCACGGGTGCCACCGCGCCGACTCGAGGTTGACGACCGGCACCGCCGAGGCGGCCACGGCGGCGCGGAAGGCGCGGTCCTCGTGGTCGGCCTCGTAGTCGCTCAGCGTCGCGAACGTCCGCACGCCGAGGGCGTCGACGTAGCGGCTCAGGACGCCGAAGGCCTCCTTGACGTGCTCGGCCGCGTCGCCGTCCATCGTCACGCCGTCGCGCGTCTCCAGGCCCCACGTGCCGGAGCCGGGCGTGAGCGTGACCGGGTGGGCGCCGAGGTGGGCCGCCGCGAGGTCCATCGACGCCCGCGTCCGAAGCGACGGGTTGAAGAAGACGAGCCCGAGCGCCTTGCCCGCCGCCGACTGTGTCCAGGCGCGGTGCTGGCGGTGCCAGAGCGCGCGGTCGAGGCACGCCTGCCAGGTCGCGGCGGGAAGGTCGGTCCAGGAGGTGAGGTGGTTCATCGGGGGAGCGGCAGAGGGGGTCGTCACAGTACGCCCAGGCGGCGCATGCCGCGGGCGACGCAGGGATTTATGCGTTCAAGACGTCCGCGAACCGGCCGAGGAAGTCGTCGACGTCGGCGTCGGGCGTCGTGAGCGGCGGCATGAGGCGGAGCGTGTCGGCCCGGCCGGAGGTCCCGACGATCACGCCGGCCTCGCGGAGCGCGCCGGCGACGGGCTTCGCCGGGCGGTCGAGCGACACGCCGATGAGGCAGCCGCGGCCCCGCACCTCCGTGACTCCGTCCACCTCGGCGAGCCCGTCGCCGAGGCGGGCGAAGAGCGCGACGGCCCGCGCCATGAGGTCGTCGTCGACGAGCTGCGCGAGCGTCGCCTTGACGGCCGCCATCGCCAGCATCCCGCCGCCGAACGTCGTGCCCTGGTCGCCCGCCTTGACCGTCGCCGCGATCGCGTCGTTCACGAGCACGGCGCCGACGGGGACGCCCGCGCCGAGGCTCTTCGCTAGGCTCACGAGGTCCGGCGTCACGCCGACGTGCTCGCCGTAGAGGAACGTGCCGGTCCGACCGACGCCCGTCTGGACCTCGTCGAAGATCAGCACGGTGCCCGTCCGGTCGCAGATCTCGCGGATCGCGCGGTAGAACTCGGGCCGGGCCTCGGTGATGCCGGCCATCGACTGCATCGGCTCGAGGATCAGCGCGGCGACGTCCTCGCCGGCCAGCGCATCCTCGACGGCGCCCTCCCAGCCGAACGGCACCCACGTCGTCTCGGGCAGCACGTCGCGGTACGGCGCGTGGTACGTGTCGCCGTAGGTCGCGGCCAACGAGCCCAGCGTCCGCCCGTGGAAGCCCTCGGAGAACGCGACGACGCGGTTCCGCCCTGTGACCGACCGAGCCAGCTTGAGCGCCGTCTCGTTGGCCTCCGTCCCCGAGTTGCACCAGAACGCGCGGCCCAGGCCGTCCGGCGCGAGGTCCACGAGCGCCTGCGCGGCCTCAGCGCGGACGGGGCTGTAGACGGCGTTGGAGTAGAACAGCATCTCGCCGGCCTGCTCCCGGATCGCCTCGACGACGCGCGGCGGACAGTGGCCCAGCAAGGCGACGCAGTGGCCGCCGTAGAAGTCGAGGTACTCGCGCCCCTCGTGGTCCCACACGTGCGTCCCCTCCCCGCGGACGAGCGCGACGGGCGGCTTGGCGTACGTCGGGAGCGTGACGGCGTCTTCGAGCGCCAGCGGATCGAGGACCATCGGTTGAGGGGGGATTGGGTGGAGGGAGCTTGGAACGGACAGGTCAACCGCTGGCGCCAACTCTCTCCCCTGTCCTCCCGAACGCAGTGACGGATCTCGCATCCGCTCGCGTCGCGCCCGTTTCAAGCGAAGCGGTCGAGTCCGGCGAGATCCTTCGCTCCGCTCAGGATGACACGGTGGCTGGGGTGGCGGTCGGCAGGGACGGCGCCTCCGTCGGGGCGGGGACGCCGGGCAGCAGCCCCAGCGCCTCGGGCCAGCCGAGGGCGAGGTTCAGGTTCTGGACGGCCTGCGAGGCCGCGCCCTTGAGCAGGTTGTCGAGCGCGAACCCGACGACGAGGTGCCCGTCCTTCTCGACCCAGCCGAGGTCGCAGAACGGCGTCCCGGTCGTGGGCAGCAGCTCCGGCAGTTCGCCCGGCGACAGGCGGACGCACGGACGCCCGCCGTAGGCCGTCTCGAACGCGGCCGTGACCTCGTCGAACGACGCGAGCGTCGCGACGTGGGCCGTCCCCCAGATCCCGCGCGTCCACGGGCCGCTCACCGGCACGAACTGGACGGTCGCCCCGCCGCCCAGCGTCTCGCGGACCTCCGCGAGGTGCCGGTGCGCCAGCACCTTGTACGCCCGGACGTTGCCATCACGGCGAGGGAAATGGGTCGTCGGCGAGGGGCGGGCGCCGGAGCCGGAGGCGCCCGTGAGCGCCGTCACGTGGGCCTCGAACGGCCCCTGCATCCGCGCGAACGGCCAGAGCGCGAGGCTGAGGCCGGTCGCGAAGCAGCCCGGGTTGGCAATCAGCGCCGCGCCCCGGAGCCGCCGGTGGTTCACCTCGGCGAGCCCGTAGACCGCCGCGCGCATCGCCTCGGGGTCCGGGTGTTCCAGCCCATAGACGGCCTCGTAGGTTTCGACCGAGCCGAGCCGGTGGTCGGCCGAGAGGTCGACGATCAGCCCGTCGAAGCCTGACCGGCGGAGCGCTTGGACGGCCGCGGCGCCCTGGCCGTGCTCGGCGCAGACGAACGCGACGTCGAACGCGGGCCCGCCCGCCTCGGCGTCGAGGTCGGCGGGGTCGGTGTAGGCGAGGTCGGTCTGGCCGCGGAGCTGCGGGTGCGTCGTGTGGACCGGCTGGCCGGCCTGGCTGCGGCTGGTGACGGCGACCGGCTCGACGAGCGGGTGGTTCAGAAGAAGCGCCAGCAGTTCGCCGCCGGCGTAGCCGGCGCCGTGGAGGACCGCGGCGCGGATCGGGGTCGGGGTGCTCATGACGAGGTCGGGATCACGCGGCGCGGGCCGTTGAACGAGAGCTTCGGCCCGCCGCCCGCCGCCCACGCCTTCCGCTCGGCGACGTCCTCGGCCACGAGGTCCGCGAGGGCGCCGGCCTCGGACCGCGCGTTGACGGCCGGGATGCCGAGCGACGTCTGGATGTAGCGCTTGCCCACGTCCGTGTCGGTCGCCGGCCCCACGACGACGCCGATCTCGGCGCGGTACCGCGTCCGGAATAGCTGATCGCAGGCCCACGCGCCCGCGAGGTCGGCCGCGGCGAGGACGTGCGTGGCCGTGAGCCGCTGGAGCTCCATGTCCTCGAGGATCTGGTCGACGCCGTACGGCCCGATCACGCCGTCGCCGAGCTCGAGGACGAGCGCGTCGGGCGGCGTGCCGTCGTCCGCCGTCGCGATCCGGTTGAGGTGGGCGATGATGCCCTTGGCGATCGGCACCATGTCGCGGCCGGTCGTGGCGACGGCGCCGGCCTGGAGGAAGCTGGCCGAGGCCACGGCCCCCTGCGCCACCATCGCGCGGACGTCGCGCTGGAGCGCCGCGCCCGTCAGCTTGGCCGCCGCCACGCGGAGCCCGCGCCCGGTCAGCTCGCCGACGAGCGCGGCGGCGGCGAACGTCTTGCCCGTGTTCATGGCCGTCCCCGACACCATCACGAGGGGGGCCGACTCGGTGAGGACCTCGACGGGGTCGACGGCCGTGTCCTGGATCCGCGCGTGCCGCGGCGGCTCGCCGGTGAGGACGGCGCCCAGCACCTCCACCCGCAGCGCCGGCCCGAGGTCGGGGTGCTCGGCCGCCACGCGCCCCAGAATGCCGCCCATGTTCTGGACGTGGAGCACGTCGCCCGGCGCGATGTGGCGCGGGATCCGCCCCGAGTACCCTTTCAATGCCTGCCGCTCGCCGAGCGCGCCGACGAGCGTCTGCCCTTTCGCGATGGTCCGGAAGACCCCGTCGGCGCCTTCGAGCTGGTTGTAGACGTCCTTGTCGTCGAGCGCGCGGACGGCGAGGCAGTACCCCTCCTCCGCCACGACGTAGGGCGAGACGCGGACCTCGTGGTCCAGCCGGCACGGCCCCGTGCTGCTGGCGACGTGGTCGACGGTGAGCGTCGTGATGGATCCGGTGGGCATGGCCTCGGGCGTAGGAGAGCGTGGGAGATCAGGTGCCAGCGCGGGCGGCCAGCCGGGCCTGGAGCCCGTAGATCTGGGCGAAGCCCTCGGCGTCGCGGCCGGACCACAGCGCGTTGTCCTCGCCGTAGCGGGCCACGCCCGCGTCGAACAGCGAGTGGAGCGACGTGGCTCCCTGGACGTGGATTGCACCCTTGAACCACTCGACGTGGACGTCGCCCGTCACGCGCCGCTGCGTGCTGTCGAGGAACGCCTCGAGGTCGCGGCAGATCGGGTCGAAGAAGAGGCCCTCGTGGACGAGCCGGCCGTAGAGATCGCCGAGACCGGCCTTCTGGACCAGCTGGAGCTGCGTGAGGACGAGCTTCTCCAACTCGCGGTGCGCCGCGATGAGCGTGAGCGCGCCCGGCGCCTCGAACGCGATCCGCCCCTTGATCCCGAGGATCGTGTCGCCGACGTGGATGCCCCGCCCGACGCCGTGCTCCGCGCCCTCGCGGTTGAGCGTCTCGACGAGCGCCACCGGGTCGAGCGATTCGCCGTCGATCGCCACCGGCACGCCCTGCTCGAAACGGATCGTGAGCTGGCGGCCGTCGTCGGGCGCGTCCTTGGGCGAGATCGTGTCAGGCCACGCCGCCTCGGGGAGGACGCCGTCGGTGTCGTGCGTCTCCTTCCCGCCGATCGTCGTGCCCCACAGGCCGCGGTTGACCGAGTACTCGGTCGTCTTGGCCTCGACGGGGAAGCCGCGCTCGCGGAGGTAGTCGGTCGAGGCCTCGCGAGAGAGCGAGAGGCTCCGGATCGGCGTCAGGATCTCCAATGCACCCTCGTCCCCTCGATCCGCCAGCAGGCGGAGGGCCGTGTCGAAGCGGATCTGGTCGTTGCCGGCGCCGGTCGAGCCGTGGGCCACGGCCGTCGCGCCGAGCGCGCGGGCCGCGTCGGCCAGGGCCTCGGCCTGCACGACGCGCTCCGGGCCCACGCACAGCGGGTACACGCCGCCGCGCAGCACGTTGCCCTTGACGAGGTACTGGAGCACGCGGTCCCACAGGTCGGCGCGGGCGTCGACGAGGCGGTGGCCGGCGGCGCCGAGGTCGGCGGAGCGGGCGGCGATCTGCCCTTTCTCCTCGGCGGTGAACCCGCCGGTGTCGACGGTGACGGTCATGACCTCGCGTCCGGTCTCCTCCTTGAGGTAGGGGACGCAGAACGACGTGTCGAGGCCGCCGGAAAAGGCGAGGGCGATGGGCGAGGTCTCGGGCATGGCGGGTACAAAAAACGCCGGCTCCTGGGGAGAGCCGGCGTCGGGGGATCGGATCCGCTGGGGTGATCGTGCGGTGCCGTCCGTCTAGGCGTCGTCTCCCGACCCGGGCTGAGCCGGTCGGCGTCGGGGACGTCGGGGGAAGGGACGGGCGGTCATCGCGGGGCGGATCGGAACCGACAGGATAGGCGCGACGCGTCGGATTCGTCAACGCAGGCGCGGTCCGGTAGCGCTTCCGTCCGTCAGAAACGCACGGTTGACCTCGCGGAGTCCCCGAATGCCCTTGCCCTGTCCGCCTCCGGCCCCCCTTCTTTGGGTCCGCCTCCGTCCCCAGACGATGCCTCTCCCCCTCCGCCTCGGCCTGCTCGTGGCCACCCTCGCCGTCGCCGGCTGCGACTCCGTCGGCGACGACGCCCTCATCACCCGCTACTCCGGCCCCGAGATCACCGAGGCGGACGCGACCGTCCCCAACCCGCCGTTCGGCCCCGCGGGCTGGCAGGCCAGCGGCGCGACCGGCACGGCCCCGCACGTCTCGCTCTCGCGAACGACCCTCTGCGGCGACGAGTGCAGCCGGACGCTCACGCTCCGCTTCGCCGGCTCCCCGCGCGACGAACTCCCCTCGTCGGTCGAGGGACGTGTCGTCGTCCAGCAGTACAATCCCGAGGGGCGCACGGAGACCGACCTGTCCGTTCGCCGCGTCGAGGTTCAGGACTGGGGACCAGAGGTCTACAGCGGCGTCGCCGTCGTCGACGCCGGGATTGGCGTGGACCGCGTCGTATTCTGGGTCGGCGAGCCGTTCCCCGTCACCGAGTAGCCCCGCCGGCGGCACGGAGCGCCAGCGGGGCGAGGGGTCCCGCCTCAGTGCCGAGGCGGGAGGAGTCGGCGGGCTACGCAGCCTTCTTCCGCTTGCTCACCTTGACCTCCGGCTCGGCCGTCGCCGCGCTGTCGCCGGACGTCGCGTAGCGGTCGCGCATCCGGTCGAGGAGGTCTTCGCGGTCCGCCGCGGTCAGCTCGTCGAGGTCCTGGACGCCGCAGTAATGACGCGCGGCGAGGAGCACCTGCGGGCGGCCGAGGCCGAAGCCCTCGGCCTCGGCGAGGAGGTCGGCGAGGGTGGGGCCGGCGGGGTGCGCGAGGGCCGGCTCGGGCAACACCCCCGGGGCAGGCGTCTCGACGGGCGCCGGGCCGACGCCGAGCTCCGCGAGCACGTCGGCGAAGTCCGGGTTCTCGAACACGGTCCCGACCGGGAGGTCCGGCGCGTTCGACTTCACGACGGTCGCGACGCGCTTCGTCTCGAACCCGTCCTGCCGCAACGACAGCTCCAGCATCACGTCGACGAAGTACTCCAGCCCGGACGACGTCATGGGCAGCACGCGGCCCATCTCGTTCTCCTCGCGGTCCTGCTTGCCGCGCGCCGCGATCTGGTCCGTGATGACGACGCACGCGCCGGAGTCGACGCAGAGGCGACGGAGGACCTCCTGGAACACGACCTGGTCGGCCTGGAGCTCCTCGGCGGACGGCTGGGCCGTCGGGTCGCCGGTCCGCTCGCGGACGGCCTGAACGGTCGCGCGGTGCTTCCGGCCGAAGTACATGGCCCACGAGTCGAGGGCGAAGCAGCCGTAGCCCTGCTCGGCGCGGCCCTCACCGAGGGCCCAGTCGACGAACGGGAGGAGCTCGTCGGGGTGCTCGACCTCAATGGCGTCGTAGTGCGAGCCGTCGGCACCGGGGAGGAGCCGGGCCTTCCGCTCGGTGTCGAAAAAGCAGAGGCGGCCGAGGCCGGCGTCCGCCAGGGAGGCGGCGAACCAGCTCTTGCCGGTGCCCGCAGGCCCGCGGACGGCGACGACGAGGCGCCGCTGCTGCGGCCGGCGGCTGAGGGGGTGGACAGTCATGGTTTCGTGGGGGATCGCCAGTGTGCTCCAGCGTAGGGCGGGCGGGGTGTCATCCATGCGTCACACGTGTGCGACAGAAGGTGGAGCGTGGGCAGATCTCCACCCACGCTCCACGCGCTACGACGCCTTCCGAAGCGGTGGCCGGTCGACCTCGACCTTCCGGAGCGGCCGGTCGGCGTAGGGGCCCCAGACAGACTCGAAGCGGCGGTCGAGCCGGCGGACGAGGACGTGGGGCGCCTGCCCGTTGGCGACGTGCCAGAGGTGCCGCTCGGGCGAGCCGCCGTCGGCGTCGAGCGCGTACGGGACGAGGACGCTCGGCTGCTCGGGTCGGACCGTGACCTGCTTCGCCTCCGCGCTCGCGAGCGTCCGGAGGTTGACCTGGCCCCGCTCCGAGAAGAGATCGGCGTCCCACTGGCTAGCGAGGTAGAGCACGTCGTCCATGTGGCCGAGGAGGTCCGACCCTCGGAGGCGGTAGATCGTGTCGACGGCGCCGTGGGCCAGGAGCGTGGCGTCGCGGCGGAGGCGCCGGTCGTGTTCGCGGAGCGCGCGGCTGCCCGTGGCGCCTCCCGACTCGAACGCGACACGCCGGACCTCGGGCGCGCCGTCGCCGGTGTCGACGGGCACCTCGACCACGAGGTCGAGCGTGAAGAACGCCGGGCCGGTCCCGGACTCGGGCCAGTCGGCGGAGGCGGGCACCTCGACCTCGACCTCGGAGCGGAGGTGGGCGTCCTCGCGGATGTGCTTGACAAGGTGCCAAGCCAGCTCGTCCTGGACGGCGCCGGGGTACGGCGGCTCGTAGTGCGGGCCGGCGGCGAGGGAGGTGGCCCAGTCGGTGGGGTCGCCGAGGCGGGCGGGGGTGGGTACGCGGGTCATGTCGACAGCGGTAGGGAAGGGCTGCGCGGGCTCTCGCGAACGCGCACGCGTATGGTATAGGGTGCGGGTGCCACCGGAATGTCACAGCCTGCCGGCCGGTGACAGCCCTCCCCCGCCCGCTTCCTCGACGGACCCCGAACGCCCTCCGCCCCCGGTTCCGGCTCAGCGCACCACGACGAGCGGCCGCCGCGCGAGCGTCGCCCCGCCGTCCACCACGCGGAGGACGTACGCCCCGGCCGCCAGCCCGCCCACCTCGACGGTCTGCTCAGCCGAGACGAGCGCCGCCGTCAGGACGAGCTTGCCGAGGGCGTCGTAGACCTCGACGCGCCGGTCGAGCGAGGGTGCCACACCGGACAGGGTGAACCGCCCGCGCGCCGGGTTGGGGAAGACGCGGATCGCCGCGACCTCCGGTCCGTCCTCGGCGGCCGTCCCCAGCGCCTCGACCACGATCCGGTCGAGGTTGAACGGCGCCTCGGTGCCGGCGTCGACCCGGAACCGGAACGGCTGGACGCCGGCGGCCAGCCGCATCGTCTGGCTCACGGCCGCGAGCGTCTGCCAGTCGCCCGTCTGCGGGACGGCGAACGTGGGGCTGAACGAAGGGCCGGACGCGAACGAGAACAGCCCCCCACCGTCCTGCGACGCCACGTACGCCGTGACCTCGTAGCGGGCCGTCTCGGCCACGTCGACGGTGTACTCGACCCATTCGCCATCGGCGACGTAGGCGAGCTGGAAGCCCCCGTCGTCGCGCGCCTCGAGGTCGACGCCCTCGTCCGGGCGATAGGCCCCAGGGATGTTCGCCGACTCGGTGTCGTGGTACGTCAGGCCCTCGCCGCCGACGTCGTAGTCCTCGGCCTCGATGGTGCCGGGAAGCGCGACCGGCGCGCCCCCGTACGGCGCCCGCTCGTACGGCACGACCGTCACGCGCTGCGGGTACGAGACCTTGTCCGGCCCGCCGTCCGTCCGCGAGACGACGCGGTAGGTGTAGTCGCCCGGCCCGCCGCGGAGCGTGTCGACGTAGGCCGTGAGCGCGCCGTCGATCTCGGCGACGGTCCGGTACGGCTCGGTCCCGAAGCGACGCTCGACGACGAGGCCGGCGCTCTGGGCCGGCGCGTCCCACGAGAGCACCACGAGGGTGTCGCTCGTGAGCGACGCCGCGAACCGGTTGGGGCCGTCGGGGAACGTGGAGATCAGGATGTCCTTGACGTCGTTCCAGTCGCGGTCCTGGCGCTCGTAGACGCGGAAGTCGCCGCCGTCGTCCCAGACCTGGAACGGGATGCCGTGCTCGAGGGCGCCGGCCACAAACGCGCCGTAGTGGCGCATCCTCGAGTTGTAGTCGCCGCTCCGGATCGCGCCGAACTCGCTCAGGATGGCCGGCACGCCTGTCGAGGCGGACCAGTCCGCGACCTGCTGGAAGGCCTGGGCGAGCTGGTTCCGGTCCGACGTCGAGCCCCACGTCCCCTGCCCTTCGAGCCCGAACAGGTAGGGGTCGTACGAGTGGTAGTAGCCGATGACGTACGGGTCGTCGGGGATCCGGGCGGCGAGGAGCTGCTGACGCGACGACCAGCTCGCGCCGGAGTAGAGCACGATCCGCGTCGGGTTCGTCCGGCGGATGATGGGGAGCACGCGGGCGTTCATGTCGTCCGTGTCCGCGAGCGTCATCGGGAGGAACGGCTCGTTGAGGATCTCGAACAGGAGCCGGTCGGACTTGTCCTGAAACCGCGTGGCGACCTGGCTCCAGAGGCTGTCGAGGCGGGCCTGGAGGACCGGGTTGTCGTAGTCCTCCTTGATCCAGTCGTCGTGGTGCGCGTTGAGGATGACGAAGAGGTCCCGTTCCAGCCCCCAGTCGACGACCTGCTCGACGCGGTCCATCCACGCCTCGTCGACCGCGAACGGGGCCGACGTGCCGAGGTGCTGGTCCCAGCGGACCGGGATGCGGACGGTCGAGAAGCCCGCCTCGGCGTAGTCGTCGAAGTAGTGCT
The DNA here is from genome assembly GCF_002283365.1 of Rubrivirga marina. Classification (NCBI taxonomy): domain Bacteria; kingdom Pseudomonadati; phylum Rhodothermota; class Rhodothermia; order Rhodothermales; family Rubricoccaceae; genus Rubrivirga; species Rubrivirga marina. Next base: position 35,026 of record NZ_MQWD01000001.1, read on the forward strand.
CCTGGGCCGGGCCGTTGTTCCAGGCGCCCTCCTGCGGCGGCTCGAGCGTGTTGCCGAGGTTGATGCCGCGGCCCATCTGCGCGGCGGCCTCAGCGGGCGTGAGTTGGGCGTGGGCGGGCGTCGCGAGCGCGACGAGCGTCGCCAGCGGGAGCAGACGGGCCCAGTGCAGGCGGGCGGAGAGACGCGTCATGGCGACGACCTTGGGGGGCGGAAGGAAACACGCGGCGGCCGTGCGAAAACGCTTTCAGCCGCCTCGGCCGAAGATAGCGGCGAGCCCTGCCGGGCCAATCTGAGGCCCCGCCTGAGACTCGGCCCCGCCCCCGGGCGGCCTACCTTCCCTCCCCCCGGACGCCCCCCGATGCCCCGTCTCCGCCTCGTCCTCCTCGCCGCGCTCGCGGCGCTCGTCGCCAGCGGCCCGGCCGCGCAGGTCGGCTTCAGCTACTTCAACGGGCGGAACCACCCCGAGCTCGACTGGCAGGTGGCCACGACCGAGCACTTCGAGATCATCTACCCCGCCCGCCTCGCCGGCATCGAGGCCGAGGCCGCGGCGGTCGCCGAGGCGACCTACGACGCGCTCACCGTCAACTTCGCGACCGACTCGGCGGCCATCGCCTTCGACGACCCGATCCGGATCTACCTCTCCGACGAGGACGAGATCGCCAACGGGATCGCCTACAACGTCGGCGGGAGCGGGTTCACGACCATCTGGGTCCACGTCAACGACACGGCCGAGATCTGGACCGGCGACGTCAAGTGGCTGCGGAAGGTGATCGCCCACGAGGTGGCCCACCTCATCCACTACCGCGCGGTCCGCTCGAACCTCGGCCTCCTGGACATCTTCTTCGCCGACCCCTTCCCGGGCTTCTGGACCGAGGGCCTCGCCCAGTACGCGACCGAGCGGTGGGACGCCCAGCGCGGCGACCGCTGGCTGCGGACGGCGACGTTCGAGGACCGCCTGAGCTACACCGACGGCTCGTCGCCCCAGAACGGCCGGCTCCGCTACGCCGTCGGCAACAGCCAGGTGCGGTACCTCGCCCAGAGCCGCGGCGACTCGACGCTCGCGCAGATCCTCGCCCACCGGATCCCGGTGCTCCTCGGCCTCGGCCGCGTCCACGACTTCCGGACGGCGTTCGAGGCCGTGACCAAACAGAGCTACACCGAGTTCAACGAGGAGTGGCGGAAGCACGTCAACGTGTACTACAACACGCAGGCGGGGCAGATGGAGCGGCTCGACTCGCTCGACGCCAAGCCGTTCGGGCTGCCTGGCCAAGTCGTCTACGACGTCTCGTTCAGCCCGGACACGATGTGGGTCGCGGGCGTCGTCCTGCCGAGCCTCGCGCGGCCCGTCCGCCGCCTCATCGTCGTCGACAACCCCGGGGCCGACTCGACGCGGGCCCGCGAGCTGCGGATTCTGGCGGAGGGCTCGATCACCGGCCCCGTCGACTGGAGCCCGGACGGGCAGCGGATCGCCTTCGCGCGGACGCGCCGCGGCGCCTACGGCTCGCTCCTCAACGACCTCTACGTCGTGAACGCCGAGGGCGGCGGGCTCCGCCGGCTCACGACCGACCGCCGCGCCGTCTCCCCCACGTTCGCGCCCGACGGCCGGAGCCTCGCCTTCGTCGGCAGCGACGGGACGACGGCGAACCTGTTCGCGCTCGACCTCGACACGAACGAGGAGCGCCCGTTGACAGCCTTCACCGGCGACGTCCAGATCACGACGGCGCGGTGGAGCCCGGACGGGGCCCGCATCGCGTTCGCCCTGTTCGACGAGGACGGCACCCGCGACCTCGCCGTGCTCGACGTGGCCACGGGCGAGGTCGCCCGCCTCGGCACCGCGCCCGAGGCGGACCGGGCCGAGCGCGACGACCGGATCCCGATCTGGAGCCCGACCGGCGACTCGCTGGCCTTCACGTCGCTCCGCGACCGGGCGCCGAATGCGTTCACGGCGCCGGTCGAGCGCGCGAGCACCCGACCGGACACGCCTCCGGCTCCGGAGCCGAGTTCGCCGTTGGAGCCGACCGACCTCGGGCGTGGCATGGACATCGGACGCGGTGCGGTCCTCGGGCCCATCACCTCGCCGCCGGTCGAGGAGCGCGTCACCTTCCTCTACGACGGCGCGACGGTCCACGACTGGCTCCCGCCAGACAGCCTCCACCCGGCCGGGCGGCTGGTGCTCGTGGCGAGCGAGACGAAGCGCCGCGACCGCGTGTTCGTCGTCGACGCCCGCCGCCGGCCGACGGTCGTCTCGGACTCGGTCGAGGTCCCGCCGGCCTACGCCGCGTGGACGACGCACCGGCCGCCGCGGACCGTCCCCGACGCGATCGCCCCCGACCCGTCGCTCATCCGTGAGCGCCGCGAGTACAACTCGTGGACGAACATCACGCACGCCATCACGCTCGGCCTTCCCTACGGCGACCCCGGCGAGGACGGCGAGCTGTTCACGTCGGACGACGACTGGGGCGCGTTCGCCAACTCGCTGTTTCTGGAGCCGCTCGGGAAGCACCAGCTGGCGCTGCTGGCGGGCGTCTCCGTCACCCGGCCCGTCGACAAGTCGTTCCTGCTGCTGTCGTACGTCAACCAGCAGTTCACGCCGACGCTGACGCTCGACCTCTACCGCTTCCCGTCGCCGTCGAGCTTCTACGGGTCGAGCGTGCTCGTCGAGGACCTCACCGGCGGCGACGTCTCGGCGACGTGGACGCTCGACCTCCTCGACCGGCCCTACACCACGACGCTCGCCGGCACGCGGCTCCGCTACGCCTACGCCAGCCCGCTCGCGCTCGACCGGTTCGACGACCTCGACGACACCGGCCTCGGCGTGCCCGAGGCGGGCACCCGGTTCGACGCCCAGGTCGGCGCGGCCTACAAGTTCCAGCGGCCGTACCGGTGGAACGTGATCACGCCGCTCGACGGGACCGGGCTGCGGGCGCGCGTCACGGCGGGGATCCCGGCGCTCGGCGGCGACACGTTCGTCCGCCCCGACGTGCTCGGCTACTGGGTCTCGCCGTCGCTCGGGTTCGGGCGGCTGTTCGTGCAGGGCCGGGCGACGGCCATCTTCGGCGAGACGCTCGCGCAGGACTACGTCGGGCTGGCGCGCTACGACGACGTCGACCTCCAGGCCCCGTTCGTCGGCGCCGTCACGCTCGACGACGCCGAGCGCGTCCGCGGGTACCGGCGCTACGCCGTCGGCACGCGGGCGCTGTTCGGGTCCGCCGAGTACCGGCTCCCGATCGTGGCGGACCTCAACACGACGCTCCTCGGGCTCGTCAAGCTGGGCCCCGTCTCGCCGTCCCTCTTCGTCGACGGCGGCCTCGTGTGGACGGGCGCCGACGTCGACAACGCTGCGCGGCGCGTGGGCGTGGGGGCCGAGCTGGCGAACGTCCTGTCGCTCGGCGGCTTCGAGCTGCGCCACGCCGTCGGGCTGGCGGCGCCGGCCTCGACGCTGGACGAGCTCTGGAACGGCACGCGCGGGGTCGATGACCTCGACCTGTACTACCGGATCCAGGCGGCCGTGCCCTTTTAGCCCTCCCCACCTCGGCGCCGAGGCGGGGGGAGTGGGATGAGCCCGGTGAGCGACGAATTACGCTTGGGCAGGGGACGCTCTTCCCTGCCCCGATGCGCCTTCTCCTCCTCGCCGCCCTCGCGGTCGCCCTCCCGGCCGCCGCCCAGACGACCGTCACGGTCACCACAGACGCCGACGCGGGGGCCGGCTCGCTCCGAGCGGCCATCGGCGCCGTCAACGCGGCCGGCGGTGGGCGGATCGCGTTCGCCATCCCCGGCGACGGCGTCCACGTGATCGAGCTCGTGAGCAACCTCCCCGACGCGACCGTCCCGGTCGAGATCGACGGGCTCACGCAGCCCAGCGCCTCATGCGGCTCCGGTCCCCTGACGGTCCTCGTCGAGATCGACGGGTCGCAGATCGATCTCAACGCGCAGGGGGAAGGCGCCGCGGGCCTCGTCCTGCGCGGCGGCGCGAGCGTCGTCCGCGGCGTCGCCGTCCCGGCGATGGCCGGGTCCCAGAGTCAGGGTAACGGGACGTCCGTGGAGATCTTTGGCGACGACAACCGGGTCGAGTGCTCTGTGATCGGCCTCCGGGCGGACGGGACGGAGAGCGAGGGCACGGTCAACTTCTCCCTCATCGTCCGCGACTCCGGCAACGTGGTCGGCGGCGTCGGGCGCGGAAACGTCATCGGAAGCTCGTCGGCGGCCGTGAGCGGCGACGGCAACCGGATCGAGGGGAACGAGATCCGGGCCTCACTCCAGGTATCGGAGACCGGCCACACCGTCGGCGGCACGGGCGACGGAGAGGGGAACCGCATTCTCGGCGGCCTTCTGCTGAACGGCTCGGGCCACATCGTCCAGGGCAACGAGGTCGGTGGGACCCTCTCCGGAGGATCGGAGAGCGCAGGCATGGTCGTAGGGGGGACGGCGCCGGGCGCCCGCAACGTGGTGGGCGGGATCAGCCTGGACGGCGAGGGGTGGGTCGTTCAGGGGAATTACGTCGGAACGGACCCGGCGGGAACGGCCGTCGCCGAGGTCTCCCGGGGCGCCACCATCCGCGGAAGGGGCCACCTCATCGGCGGGACGGCCCCGGACGAGGGGAATCTGATCGTCGGCGGCGTCGTGATCCGCGGCGACGAGAACGTCGTCGTGGGCAACGAGATCGGGACGGACCGGACCGGCACCGTCGCGCTCGACGAGGGCGGCGTCGAGGTGGCGTTCGGAGCGACGGGCAACGTCATCGGCGGGACCGAACCGGGCGCAGGCAACGTGATCACGGCGGCTCCCTTCAGCTTCTACGGGGCGATCCGGATCTACGGCGGCTCATCGGCGAACCGGGTCCTTGGCAACTGGATCGGGACCGACCGGAGCGGGACCGTCGACTTCGGCAACCGGGGGATCGGCGTGCAAGTCGACGACGGATCCGACAACCAGATCGGCTCACCGGAGGCGCCGAACGTGATCGCGTTCGCGGACGACGCCGGCGTCCACGTCACGGGCGAGGCCACAGGCAACGCCGTCTCGGGCAACCTGATCTACGGCATCGGCGGCCTGTTCGTCGACCTCGATGGGTTCGACCCCGACGGCCCGACGCCCTCCGACGCGGGCGACGCTGACGAGGGTCCGAACCGGCTCCAGAACGCCCCGGCCGTCACGGACGCGAGCGCGACCGACGCCGCCGTTGCCGTCACCTACGCCGTCGACACGGCGGCCGCCAATGCGGCATACCCGCTCCGCGTCGAGGCCGTCGCTGTGTCTCCGTTCGGCGCCGTCTACCTCGGACACGACGAGATCCTGGAATCGGAGGCCGGGGACGCGCGCGACGCCACGTTCGCGCTCGGCGCCCCACTCGACGCGGGCACGTCGCTCGTGCTCATCGCGACCGACGCCGACGGCAACACGGGCGAGTCGTCGGCGCCCGTCGCCCTCACGGCCCCGACGGCCGCGGACGACGCCCCCGAGGCCGTCCCGTTCGCCGTCGCCGCGTGGCCGAACCCGGCGGCCGACCGGCTGGCGGTCACCGTCGTCGGGGCCGAGGGCACGACCACACGGATCCACCTTCTCGACGCGCTGGGGCGGCGGGTCGCCAAAGCGGAGGGCGCGCGAGCCGAGCTCGACGTGTCGGGGCTGGCACCGGGCGCCTACGTCGTCCGCGCGGAGGCCGGGGGACGCGTGACCACCCAGATGGTCACCGTTGCCCGCTGACCGCCTCCGCCTCGACGCCGAGGCGGGGCGACCTGACGGCAAAAAAACGCCCCGCCTCCGGTCGGAAGGCGGGGCGTACACGCGGAGGCGGTCGGTGCTAGGCCGCCTTCGCGTTGACGCGGTCCTCGGCGAGGAGCGTGAGCCGGTCGTCGGCCTCCTCCTCATCGGCGAGCGACTCGGCGAGGAGGTCGGCGGCGTCGGGGTGGCCGAGCTGCTCGGCCCACGTCGAGAGCGTGCCGTAGCGCGTGATCTCGTAGTGGTCGATGGCTTGGGCCGACGAGATGATCGCGGCGTCGCGCGTCTCGGCGTCCTCGACGTCCGAGAGGAGGTGCTTGGCCTCCTTCACGAGGCCGTCCATGGCCTCGCAGGTCACGCCCTCGGCCTTCTCGCCGAGCATCTCGAACACGCGCTCCAGCCGCTCCACGTGCTCATCGGACTGGTCGGCGTGCTCCTGGACGAGCGACTTGAGCTTCGCGTCGGTGGCGCGCTCGACGAACGTCGGGAGAAGCTTCCGGACCTGCTGCTCGGCGTAGTAGATGTCGCGGAGCGTGTGGAGGAAGAGGTCGTCGAGGGAGGTGATGGCGGACATAGAAGGAAAAGGATGTAGGAGAGGGCAGGAGGCGTACCGGGGCCTGCCATGGCCGTTCCTCCGATCGCGTGACCTCTGCATGAGTCCCGGGGCCGGCGCGAACCCGCCGCGACCCACCCGCGTGCCCGACGCCCCCCTCCCCTCCCCCTCGCATGACCCACTACGACCTCCACGACGTGTCGATGCCCGCGCTCGGCCTCGGCACCTGGCAGATGCGCGGCGCCGAGGCCCGCCGCGCTGTCGAGCACGCCCTCGCGATCGGCTACCGCCACGTCGACACGGCGGCGATGTACGGGAACGAGGCCGAGGTCGGCGCGGCCCTGGCCGCCTCGGGCGTCCCACGGGCCGACGTCTTCCTCACCACGAAGGTGTGGCGCGACCGCGTGGCGCCGTCAAAGCTGGGGGCGTCCGCCGACGAGAGCCTCCGCGCGCTCGGGACCGACTACGTCGACCTCCTCCTGCTCCACTGGCCGAACCCGGAGATCGAGTTGGAGGCCCAGCTCGAGGCGCTCGCGGCCGTGCGCGAGGCGGGCAAGGCGCGGCTCATCGGCGTCTCGAACTACCCCGCCGAGATGCTGCGCGACGCGCTCGAGCTCGTCCCGGACCTCGCCGTCGACCAGGTCGAGTACCACGCGGCGCTCGGTCAGGAGCCGCTGCTCGATCTAATCCGCGAGCGCGGCCTCGTGCTCACGGCCTACAGTCCGCTCGCGCAGGGCGAGCTCCTGCGGAACGAGACGGTCCGCGAGATCGCCGAGGCGCGCGGGGTGGGGCCGGCGCAGGTGGCGTTGGCGTGGCTCCTCGGGCAGGACCGCGTGACCGCCATCCCTAAGGCGTCGTCGGACGCGCACCGCCAGGCGAACCTCGACGCGGCCGAGCTGTCACTCACCGACGACGAGCGCGCCCGCCTCGACGCCCTGCCCAAAGACCGCCGGACCATCGACCCGGCCTGGGGGCCCGACTGGAACCGGTAGCTGGATTCGGAGGGCCGCGGGCCGGAGCTTGCCACCCCCTCACCGCCCGCCCATGTCGTCCCCCCTCTCCCGTCCCGACGTCTGGAACGCCGTCGCCGACGGCTACGCCGAGGACCTCGTCCCGCTCTTCTCGCGCTACGCCGCCGACGCCCTCCGGCTGGCGGGAGTCTCGGCGGGCGACCGCGTGCTCGACGTCGCCGCCGGCCCCGGGACGCTGTCGTTCCTCGCCGTCGAGTGGGGCGCCGAGGTCGTCGCCCTCGACTTTTCCGACGCGATGGTCGCCGCGCTCCGGCGCCGCTCCGAGGCGGAGAGCGTCGCCGTCGAGGTCGTCCCCGGCGACGGGCAGGCGCTCCCGTTCGACGACGGCGCCTTCGACCGGGCGTTCTCGATGTTCGGGCTCATCTTTTTTCCCGACCCCGCCGCCGGCCTCCGGGAGGCCCACCGCGTCCTGCGGCCGATGGGCCGACTGGCGGTGTCGAGTTGGGCCCCGATGGACGGCGTCCCGCTCCTCCAGACGTGCTTCGGCGCGGTCGCCGCACACCTGCCGGATTTCCCATTCGGCGAGGGGCGGGCGCCGTTCGGACAGCCCGAGGAGTTGCAGGACGCCTTCGAGGCCGCCGGTTTCCGCGACGTCGAGGTCCACACCGTGACGCACCGGACGGAGGCGACGTCGGCCGCGTCGTTCTGGGCGACGAACGAACGGAGCTCCGCCCCTCTCGCGCTGATCCGCCAGCACCTCGCGCCCGACGCCTGGGCCGACCTCCGCGAGGACGTGGTCGGAACCATTGAGCGCGACCTCGGCGACGGCCCCTACGCGATGGAATGGCCGGCCCGGATCGCCGTCGGCACGCGGCCCTGAACCGAAACCGCCCGCCTCGACGCCGAGGCGGGCGGACCCGAAAGCGAGACGGAGAGCGCGCTTACGCGCCGGCCGCCGTGATCTGCACCGGCACGCCGACCGTCCCCCAGTGGAGGACCATCGTCGCCGCGTCCTCCGAGACGTCCTCGAACCGGATCTCGAACTGCTCCTGCATGGGGGCGTCGGTCACCGGCTCGGCCATGACGCGGACGCGGTCCTCGGCCTCGTCGTAGCGGAAGGCGCCCCACTGCTCGGCCACGTCGTTGAGGATGACGGTCCACTCGCCGTCGCCGGGGATCGCGAACAGGGCGTAGGTCCCAGCCGGGACGTCCTCGCCGCCGAACGTCACGGCATCGGAGAAAGTGACGGTGGCCGCCTCGTTGGCGCCGGTGCGCCAGACCTCGCCGGCGGGGGCCAGCTCGGCGCCGTCGGTGAAGTAGGCCCGGCCGCGGAGGCTCGGGCGGCCGTACTGGACGAGCACGTCGGTCGTGCCGACGGTCGTGCCGACGTACGCGTTGGGGCTCGGGCGGGCCTCATCAGAGGCGCGCGGCGGGGCGTCCATGAACACGCCGTCGCCGGGCATGTCCGCGCCCATCTCGTCCGTCATGTCGTCCTGCGCACAGGCGGCGGGGACGAGGAGCACCGCGACGAGCGCGGCGAGAAAGGAGAATCGCATGGGGTGGAGGGTGTCGGATTGGGGAGCCGGCGAAGCTACGCGGCTCGCCCGTCTCCCGATCCCTCACGGCCGTGCCCTCCAGAGGCGCCGGTCCCGGTCGCGGGGCGAGTCGGCGAGTCGCCCTCTCCGAACGCGCGGAACGACCCCGCCCGCCTCGACGCCGAGGCGGACGGAGCCGACGCTACCGGACGGCCCGCGCGACCGCCAGCACGTCGGCGAGGACGCCGGCGGCGGTGACCTCGGCGCCCGCCCCCGGGCCCTGGACGACGAGCGGCGAGACGGCGTACCGGTCCGTCGCGATCTCGACGAGGTTGTCGGCCTCGGAGAGGCGGCCGAGCGGCGACTCCGCCGGCACCGCCCGCGCGCCGACGCTCAAGCGGGCGCCGTCGCCCTCCGCCCGGAGCTCGGCGACGTAGCGGAGCCGCTGGCCGGCCCGCTCCGCCTCGGCGGCCCGCTCGGCCCAGGCGGCATCGGCCGCGGCGAGGGCCTCGGCCACGAGCGTGACCGGCACGTGCTTCGCCTCGTCCGGCACGAGGCTCTCGACCTCGACGTCGCTCCGCTCCACCCGGAGCCCCGCCGACCGCGCGAGGATGAGCAGCTTCCGCGCGACGTCCTCGCCCGAGAGGTCGTCGCGGACGTCGGGCTCGGAGTAGCCCTGCTCGTGGGCCCATCGCGCGGCCGTCGAGAACGGCGCGCCCTTCTCGATCTGCCCGAACAGGTACGTCATCGTCCCGGAGAGGACACCCCGCACGGACCGGACGTGATCGCCCGTCGCGACGAGGTCTTCGATGGTGCGGACGACCGGGAGCCCGGCCCCGGCCGTCGTCTCGTAGCGGTAGTGAACGGCGCCGGACGCGCTGAGCTGACGGAGCCGGTCGTACGAACCCTGCGACCGCGTGTTGGCCAGCTTCGACGGCGTGACCACGCTGACGCCCGACGCCAACAGCCCTTCGACGAGGTCGGCGATCTCGGGCGCGCCGGTCGCGTCGACGAACACGGTCGGCGTGCCGGCGGCGTGCGCCGCCAGCCGGTTGACGAGCGCGGGCCAGTCGGGCGGGACCGGCTGGAGCCCGGGGGCGGCCGCGTCGAGCCCGTCGAAGTCGACCACGGACCGCCGACGCGAGCACGCGCCGACGAGCCGGAGCGCGCCGCCGCCGAGGCCGGCGATCTGACGCAGAAGTGCCCCGCCGACGGTGCCGACGCCGGCGACGAAGACGCTCAGCGGTTTGGCAGGCTCGGGGGACGGACAGAGGGCGAGCGAAGACATGAATCGGGGAGGAGAGAACGCACGCCGACGACGTCAGGCCGCGAGGAACCCGGTGTCGGCGAGGAAAGGGCGGACGAGCGCGTCGAGCGCGTCGAAGTCGACGAGAAAGGCGTCGTGGCCGAAGGGCGAGTCGAGCTCGGCGTAGCGGCCGGCGGGTACCAGGTCGGCGAGCGCGCGCGTCTCGGCGGGTGGGTAGAGAACGTCGGATGAGATGCCGACGCAGAGCGCGTCGGCGCGGAGCCGGCCGAGCGCCGTCGCGGCGTCGACGCGCTGCCCCCCGCGCCCGACGTCGTGCGTGTCCATCGCCTCCGTCAGGCGGACGTAGGCGCCGGCGTCGAACCGGCCGGCCAGCTTGGCGCCCTGGTAGCGGAGGTAGCTCTCGACGGCGAAGCGCGGGTCTGTGGGCTCGAAACGCGGTTCGTGCGGCGTCCGGCCGAACCGCTCGGCGTAGAGCTCGGCGCTCCGGTACGTCGTCATGGCCATGGCGCGGGCCGCGGCCAGGCCCGCCTCGGGCGGACTGTCGGCAGGGAAGTCGCCGCCCTGCCAGCGCGGGTCGGCGCGGATCGCCATCCGCTGGGCCTCCGAGATCCCGATCTGCCACGCCCCGTGCTGCGCGCCCATCCCCACGAGGACGAGCCGCCGGACGCGGTCCGGCCCCGCCTCGCGGTCGACGAGCGCCAGCTCCAGCGCCTGCATCCCGCCCATCGACGCGCCGACGGCGAGGGCCACCTCGCGCACGCCAAGGTGGTTGAGGAGCCGCGCGTGGAGCCGGGCCTGGTCGCGGATCGTGACAGACGGGAAACGGCTTCCGAAGCGGCGCCCGTCGGCGTCGAGCGTGCCGGGCCCCGTCGTCCCGTAGCACGAGCCGAGGGCGTTGGCGCACACGACGAACTGGCGCTCGGGGTCGACGAGGCGGCCCGAGCCGACGAGGCCGGGCCACCACGCCGCGGCGTCGGAGTCGCCCGTAAGCGCGTGGCACACGACGGCCGCGTTGGACGCGGCGGCGTCGAGCGCGCCCCACGTCCGGAACGCGACGGTCACGTCGGGCAGGCGCACGCCCGCCTCGGTCGTGAACGGACCGAGGCGGACGGACCGGAGCTCGCCGGCGGCCGGCGGGGCGCTCACCCGACCAGCAGAGGGCATTCGAGGGCGCGTCAGAGGAGTGGAGACAGACATGGGAAGGAGAGTCCGGGGCGGGAATCGAACCCGCGGGTAGCGGTTTTGCAGACCGCCGCGTTTGCCACTTCGCCACCCGGACCGGGGGCCGAACCGACCGTCGCTCGCTCTGGGGCGCCGCCTCACCCGACGGCGCCCCAGAGCCGACCGGTGCCGGCCGGGGCCTAGGCGGTCACGAGTGTCTTGGCAAAGGCCTGCTCGAAGTCGGCGAGGATGTCGTCGATGTGCTCGAGGCCGACCGAGACGCGGACGAGCTCGGGCGTCACGCCGGACTCGCGCTGCTCGCGGTCGGAGAGCTGCTGGTGGGTGGTGGAGGCGGGGTGGATGACGAGCGTCTTGGCATCGCCGACGTTGGCGAGGTGGCTCGCCAGCTCGACGCCCTCGATGAACGCCTGGCCGGCCTCCTTCCCGCCGCGGATGCCGAAGCTCAGGACGGCGCCGAACGTCCCCTCGCGGAAGTAGTGCTTGGCCCGCTCGTGCGAATGGTGGCCCTCCAGGGACGGGTGCCAGACCCACTCGACGGCGTCGTGCGCGTCGAGCCAAGCGGCGAGCTTGTTCGCGTTCTCGGCGTGGCGCTGGGCCCGCAGCGAGAGCGTCTCGACGCCCTGGAGCAGCTGGAACGCGTTGAACGGCGAGAGCGCCGGGCCGAAGTCGCGGAGCGCCTCGACACGCGCCCGGATGATGAACGCGATGTTGCCGAAGTCCGAGTCCGGGTTGAACACGTCCGAGAACACGAGCCCGTGATAGGCCTCGTTCGGCTCGGTGAAGAGCGGGAACTTGCCGTTGCGCCAGTCGAAGTTGCCCGAGTCCACGATCACCCCGCCGATCGACGTGCCGTGCCCGCCGATCCACTTCGTCGCCGAGTGCGTCACGATGTCGACGCCGTGATCGATGGGGCGGACGAAGTAGCCGCCGGCGCCGAACGTGCTGTCGACGACGAGCGGGACGCCCACCTCGTGCGCGGCGTCGGCGAGGCCACGGAAGTCGGGGACCGTGAGGTCGGGGTTGCCGAGCGTCTCGGCGAAGAAGGCCTTCGTGTTCTCGTCGGCGAGGGCCTTGTAGGCCTCGGGCGAGTCGTCGTCGCCCTCGACGAAGCGGGTCTCGATGCCGAGCCGCTTGAGCGAGACCTTGAGGAGGTTGTACGTGCCGCCGTAGAGCTTGCTGCTCGCCACGATGTTGTCGCCGGCCTGGGCGATCGTCGTGAACACGAGCGTGTGCGCGGCCTGACCCGAGGCGACGGCGAGGGCGGCGGCGCCCCCTTCGAGCGCGGCGATCCGCTGCTCGAACACGTCCGTCGTCGGGTTCATAATTCGGGTGTAGATGTTCCCGAACTCCTCAAGCCCGAACAGCTTCGCGGCGTGGCTCGCGTCGTTGAACGTGTACGATGTGGTCTGGTAGATGGGGACGGCCCGGGCGTTCGTCGTCGGGTCGGGCGTCTGCCCAGCGTGGAGCTGGAGCGTGTCGAAGTGGAGGGGGCGGTCGCTCATGGCGGAGGGGGTGTGGGTCTGGAGACCGCGGCGCGGAGGGGAACGCAAAAACCCCCTCCCGGCCGGGCCAGGAGGGGGTTGCGAAGGGGGCTCGTCCGGTGTCTACCGGCGCCCGTGGCGCGACCGCTCCTGGCCTGTGTGGGCCATACAGCACATAATCATCATCCCCATGCAGCGCATGGCGGCCGGAGCGGTGATGATGTGCGAGGAGCGGGTCACGAGAATGTGGGTGTCGACGGGGGGACCGTCTGCGAGACAAGGTGTGGGTCGTTGCGCCGCGAGCGCAAGTCCCTGGAAAACAAAAAGCGCTTCCGGAGTCCTCACGCCCTCATTTTCCCGGTTTCGGCCCTCCCCTCCCCACCGACTCCGCCCGCCTCGGGGAGTCCGAGGGCCGAGTCGCCGAGGCGGGCGATGGAGCAGCTCTAGACGGCGTTGCCCCTAAGACCGGTCTCCCCCCTTCCCGTACGAATGGCGAAAAGGTCAGGCTTCTTCCAACCATGGTAAGCAGTTGGCGATCGAGCGGCTACCAGAACAGCTTCCCGCAGATGCTCTTCAGGGACCACATACGGTTGCCATCTCTCAGACTTCTCTCCGCTCGCGCCGAACAGGAAAAAGTCTAGGTCCCTACGCCCTCCAAGTCGTACCGCTGGGATCACGAGGTAGTGGTACTTGGCATTGTCATAACCAGCCATGACATAGACATCCGCATCCTTCCCGGCCTTACCCTGGAGGTACCTGAAGCATAGGCGCCGCCTGGTTCCATAAGGCGTTTCAGCATCGAAAGCTACCGCATGTTTGATCTCGATCCGGATGTCACCCAGAAGTCCATCCACCTTGTGGTGGCCGGAGGTCTGTTGCGCGCCCAGGAGGTGACAGACGTATGCCTCCGTGAACTGGCTCGACTTCATTACGTCGAATCCCGCGTGCTCCAAGACCAAGCTGCGGAGAGCTTTCAACTCCATGGGGCGAAGACGCTATAGAACAAGAATTGGCCTTGCGGCGCGAGGGTTAAGGGAGATGGTAGTGCCAAGCCACATCGCCTGCCACTCATGAGTCACTCCCGCACTACGAGCCTTTCCCCCGCCTCGGGGAGTCCGCCGACCGAGTCGCCGAGGCGGAGGCGGCTAGACGAACGCCGACAGCCCGGTGACGGCGCGACCCGTGATGAGCACGTTCATCTCGCGGCTCCCCTCGTACGAGTACACGGCCTCGGCGTCCGCGAAGAGGCGGGCGACGTGGTGCTCCAGCAGGATCCCGTTGCCGCCGAGGAGCCCGCGCCCGATGCTCGCCGACTCCCGCATCTTGTCGACGCAGAACACCTTCGCGAGCGAGGCCCGCGCGTGGAGTTGCTTGGGGTCGTCGTAGGTGGCGGCGAGGGCGAGGATGAAGGCCTGCAGCGCGACGGCGTTGCCGAGCATCCGGACGAGCCCTTCCTGCACCAGCTGGAAGCTGGCGATCGGCTTGCCGAACTGGACGCGCTCGGTGCAGTAGCGGTGCGTCTGCTCGTAGAGGCCCATCGCCATCCCGCAGGCCTCCCACGCCACGCCCGCCCGGGCCGTGCCGAGCTGGGCCGAGACGTCGCGGAACGAGTCCACGCCCGGGAGCCGGTTGGCCTCGGGCACCTCGACGTTCTCCAGCCGGATGTCGACGTTCTGGACGGCCCGCTTGGCGATCTTGCCCTGGAGCTTCTCGACGTGGAAGCCGGGCGTGCCCTTCTCGACGAGGAAGCCCTTGACCTCGCCTTCGTGCGTCGACTTCGCCCAGATCACCGTGACGTCGGCGAAGGTGGCGTTGCCGGACCACTTTTTGGCGCCGTTGAGCGTCCACGTGTCGCCGTCGCGCGTGGCCGTGGTCTCCAGCCCGAGCGACGCGTCGGAGCCGTGGGCGGGCTCGGTGAGGGCCCACGAGCCGAACGCCTCCATCCGCTCCAGCGGACCGATCCACCGCTCCTTCTGCTCGTCGCTCCCGAACATCCAGATCGACACCATGCAGAGGCCCCAGCTCACGCCGAGGAACGTGCCGAGCGACGGGTCCACACGCGGGATCTCTAGGCCGACGAGGCCGGCGGCGACGGGGTCGGTGCAGTAGCGCTGCGCCGGGTTCTCGCCGAGCGCCTCACGGAGCGTCGCCGCGAGGGGGTCGACGAGATCGAACGGCATCTCGGCCCGCTCCCAGTAGTCGTTGGCGACCGGCTCGACCTGCTCGACCATGAACCGCCGGACGGTCTTCCGGATGTGCTGCTGGTCGTCGGTCAGGCTCCGCTCGAAGACCTCGTAGAAATCCTCCGGCGGCGGCTTCGGCCCGCGCGTCTTCTTGCTCGCCCCGTTCCCGCCGGCGGTCGCGCTGAGGAGCTTCGCGAGCTTCTCCTCGGGCATCGCGTCCAAAAACCGGAGAACGGTCTCGACGTCGAGCTTCTTGGAGAGGCGCTCGACGAGGGCGTCGTCGATGAGGGTCGTGCTCATGGGATCAGTCGTACAGATTCGAGAGCCGGCCGCGGTCGACGGCGCGCACGGCGGCGTCGCCGCAGGCGCGGACGGTGTGGATCAGGTGCTCGAAGCGGGGGTCTTTCGCGTGGCCGGCCGTCCAGCGTGCGTAGATCTGCTGCGCGATGACGGCCAGCTTGACGAGCCCGTAGACGTAGTAGACCACGGCGTCGCCGACGTCGCGGCCGGTCGCTTCGGCGTAGCGGGCCACGAGGTCGTCGCGCGTCGGGTTGCCGGGCCACCACGTCGGCGAGAGCGCGAGGGCCTTGAGCGCCGGGCTGTCGCCCTGCTCGACCCAGTAGCCGAGCGTCGAGCCGAGGTCCATCAGCGGGTCGCCGACGGTCGCCAGTTCCCAGTCGAGGATCGCACGGACCAGCCCGCCCCCCTCCGCCTCGGTGACTCCGTCGGCCGGCTCCTCGAGGCGGGCGGGGTCGAGGACGAGGTTGTCGTACTTGTAGTCGTTGTGGATGAGGGCAGCGCCGGACTCGCCCGGCTGGTTCGCGTCGAGCCAGACGAAGGCCGCGTCGAGGTCGGGGATCGCGTCCGTCTTCGCCGTCTCGTAGCGCCGCCGCCAGCCCTCGACCTGCCGGCGGACGTAGCCCTCGGGCTTCCCGAAGTGCGCCAGCCCGACCTCTTCGAGGTCGACCGCGTGGAGGCCGGCGAACGTCCGGACGAACGCGTCAGCGACGCGGGTCATGGCACCGGCGTCAATCGGGTCGTCCGTCGTGCGGAGGATGACGCCCTCCACGCGCTCCATCACGTAGAACGGCGCGCCGAGGACGTCGCCGGTCTCCTCGTAGCCGAGGGGCTCGGGGACCGGTACGTGGCCGTGAAGCGCCCCCAGGATCGTGGCCTCGCGGCCCATGTCGTGCCCGTCGGTCACGTTCGCGCCCGGCGGCGGCCGCCGCAGCACGATCTCGCGGTCGCCGACCGTGACGAGGTAGGTCAGGTTCGAGAACCCGCTCGGGAACTGGCGGACGTCGAGGTCGCCGTCGGCGCCGAGCGTGTCGCGGAGCCACGCCGCCAGCGCGTCCCGATCGAGCGGGACGCGGACGTCGGTCGGCTGGTCGAGGGCGGGCATCAGGCGATCAGGCGAGGAGGACCCAGCACGACTCCCCAGCCCGTGTCGTCCTGAGCGAGCGGAGCGAGTCGAAGGATCTCCGGCGAGCAGCACGCCCACGAGGACTCCCGGGCGCCGTGCCCTACGGAGATCCTCCGACTCCGGCCGCTGCGCGGCCTCCGCTCAGGATGACAGAGGAAGAGGATCAGCGCCATCAGGCCGCGGTGATGCCGCCGTCGAGTGGGAGCGCGAGGCCGGTGAGAAACCGCGCGTCGGGGCCGCAGAGGTAGAGGATGGCCGCGGCGATCTCCGCGACCGTCCCCAGCCGACCGACCGGGATCCGCCGTTCGAGCGTGTCGCCCAGCTTCGGGTCGTAGGTCTTGATGTCGTCGACCATCGGCGTGTCGGTGAACACGGGGCAGACGGCGTTGACCGTCACGCCCGTCCGCGCCACCTCCAGCGCCGCGGCCCGCGTGACGCCGACGGCCGCGTGCTTCGAGGCGCAGTACGCCACCGACCCCGCGAACCCGGCGATGCCCGCCACGCTCGCCACGTTGACGACGCTCCCCCGCCCCGCCGGCACCATGTGTCGCAGCGCGTGTTTCGTCCCGTAGAACACGCCGCCGGCGTTGACGGCCAGCGTCTTCTCCCAGTCGTGGTCCGGGTAGTCGGCCGTCGGCGCGCGGAGGCCGCCGACGCCGGCGTTGTTGATCATGGCGTCGATCCGCCCCCAATGCTCGACCGCGCCGTCGACGAGCGCCGCGACCTCGCCGGCGTCCGACACGTCGCAACGCTCGAACACCGCGGCTCCGCCCGCCTCGGCCACGAGGCGGACCGTCTCGGCCCCGCCGCCCTCGTTCACGTCGGCGACGACGACGCGGGCGCCCTCGCGGGCGAACTGCAGCGCCGTCTCGCGGCCGATGCCGCTGGCGGCGCCGGTGACGACGGCGACGGTGTCTTCGAACCGAGGGTCGGGCATGGGATCAGCGCTTGATGGAGTAGCCGCGCGCCTTCAACTCCTCGCGCGCGACCACCGATTTGTGGACTTCGTCGGGCCCGTCGTAGATGCGGGCGGCGCGCTCGTGGCGGGCCCAGAAGGCGATGGGCGTGTCGTCGAGCATCCCCAGCCCGCCGTGGGTCTGGAGCGCCCGGTCGAGCACGCGCTGGAGCACGCCGGCCACGAAAAACTTGATGGCCGAGACCTGGACCCGCGCGGCCTTCTGGCCCTCCACGATGGAGTCCGCCTCGGCGATGCGACGGGCCGTGTCGAGCACGTAGAGCCGGGCCGCGTCGATCTCGGCGCGGCTCTCGGCGATCCACGTCTGGACCATCTCGCGCGTCGCCAGCGACCGGCCGGGCGCCAGCTCGCGCGAGCCGGCGTAGTCGCACATGAGGTCGAACGCGCGCTCGCAGATGCCGAGCCACCGCATGCAGTGGTGGATCCGACCCGGCCCCAGCCGCTCCTGCGCGAGCAGAAAGCCGCCGCCCCGCGGCCCGAGCAGGTTCTCCGCCGGCACGCGGACGCCGGTCAGGCGGATCTCCGAATGGGAAAACCACCCGGCGCCCTCGGCGCCCATCACCGGCAGCTTGCGGACGTGCTGGACGCCGTCGGCGTCGGTCGGCACGATCACCATGGACGCCCGCGCGTAGCGGTTCTCGGCGTCGGGGTCGGTCACGGCCATGACAATGCAGAAGGCCGCGCCGTCGAAGGCCGTCGTGAACCACTTGTGGCCGTCGAGCACCCAGTCGTCGCCCTCCCTTCGCGCCGTCGTGGACATCACGGTCGGGTTCGAGCCGGCGTGCTCGGGCTCCGTCATCCCGAAGCACGAGCGGACGTCGCCGCGGAGGAGCGGCTCCAAGAACAGCCCGCGCTGGCGGCCGTCGGCGTGCGTGAGCAGGAGCTCCATGTTGCCGGCGTCGGGCGCTTGGCAGTTGAAGGCGTAGTGGCCGAGCGGGCTCCGCCCCAGCGCCTCGCTCACGCGGCCGAACCCGTCGAGCCCTAGCCCGAGGCCGCCGTGGTCGGACGACAGGTGCGGGTTCCACAGGCCGAGGTCGCGGACCTGGGCCCGCTTCTCCTCCATCGCCGGAATCAGCGCGTCGAAGTCGCCGGCGAGCAGGAGCCCTTCGAGCGGCACCAGCTCCGCATCGACGAAGCTGTGGACCCGGTCGAGGATGGCGTCGAGGCGGGCGGAGTCGGAGGAGGGCGTGTTGTTCATGGAATCAGGCGGTCGGTCGTCGGCCTCTCCCCCCTCTTGTCATCCTGAGCGAAGCGAAGGATCTCGTCAGCGTCACGCGGCTCGCCCACGACGAGCGTGGCGGCGAGGACCCGAGATCCTTCGACTCCGGGCTGCGCGCTCCGCTCAGGATGACACCCTCGGGGCGTTTCTGCTCCATCTCCTTGGGCGAGCGGGCGCATTCCGCCGGCGCGGCGGAGACGGCGCGGGGTGGCGGCGGGCATCACGCGACGAGGTAGCCGCCGTCGGCCGTGAACACGGCGCCGGTGCAGTAGGCCGAGGCGTCGGAGGCGAGGAAGACGGTGAGCCCGGCGAGGTCCTCGGGCTGACCGATCCGCCCCGCCGGGAGGTGGCGCGTGAACCGGTCGCGGGTCTTCTCATCCGCCCAGAGGGCCTCGCTGAACTTCGTCTGGATAAGCCCCGGGCAGATCGCGTTGGCGCGGACGCCATGCCGGCCCCACTCCTTCCCCATCACCTCGGTGAGCGAGAGGAGCGCGGCCTTCGAGACGCTGTAGATCCCGAGCCCGGTCTCGGGCTTCACGCCCCCGATCGACGACACGTTGACGATCGTCCCGCCGTCTTTCTTCAAGTATGGCAACGCCGCCTGTGAGAGCAGGAACGGCCCCTTCACGTTGACGTCCATGATCTTGTCGTAGGCCGCCTCGTCGGTGTCCTCGACCGGCCCGTAGACCGGGTTCGCCGCCGCGTTGTTGACCAAGACGTGGAGCCCCCCGGCCTCCTCGGCGATGGCGCCGACCGCGTCCGCCAGCTCGTCGAGGCGGCCGACGTGGAGCGCGCGTCCCGTCGCCTGCCCCCCCGCCTCACGAATCGACGCGGCGACGGCCTCGACCGACTCCTGCCGACGGCTGGTCACGATGACGTGGGCGCCGGCCTCGGCGAGCGCGCGGGCCATCGCCTCGCCGATGCCCTTGGAGGCGCCGGTCACGAGAGCGACGCGACCGTCGAGCCGGAAGGAGTCGGGGAGGTCGGCCATCGGAGATCGGAAGGAGGGGCGCCTCTCACCGGGACGGGCCGTCGGAGATCCGCACGGACGGGGGGGCAGTGCCGAACTGAACGCCGTTCAGGATAGCACTGGCTCCCCCACCCCGCAACCGCCCGACGCCGGGCGTGACCGGAGCGCCGAGTTGGACGGCGAGGTCGAGACGCGTAGACTGAACGCCGTTCACCCGGCACTCCCGCCCATGCCCGAGGCCTCCCCGACGACGAACCCGCGGCGCGTCCTGCTCCTCCTGTTCCTGGCCAACCTGCTCAACTTTTTCGACCGGACGATCCCGGCCATCCTCAACGAGCCGATCCGCCTGGAGTGGGGCCTGAGCGACCTCCAGCTCGGCCTCATCGGGGCCGCGTTCACGCTCGTCTACGCCATCGCCGGGCTCCCGCTCGGGCGGCTGGCCGACCGCGGCTCGCGCACGAAGATCATGGGCTGGGGGCTCATCGTGTGGAGCGGGTTCACGGCGGCGAACGCGGCGGCCTGGAACTTCGGCTCGTTCCTCGTGGCCCGGATGGGCGTCGGCGTGGGCGAGGCGAGCTACGCGCCGGCCTCGAACGCACTCATCGGCGACCTCTTCCCCGCCGAGAAGCGGTCGCGCGCGCTCGGGCTGTTCATGCTGGGGCTGCCGCTGGGGCTCCTCCTGGCCTTCTTCTCCGTCGGCCCCATCGTCGCGGCGTTCGGCGACTGGCGGGCGGCGTTCGTGGTCGCCGCCGTGCCCGGGTTCGTCCTGGCCGCGTTCCTGTTCCTTATCCGCGAGCCCGAGCGCGGCGCCAGCGAGAAGGTCCGGAGCGCGGGCGCCGAGGTGGACCGGCCCGTCCGCCGCGTGCTCACGACGCGGACTATTCTGTGGATCATCCTGTCGGGCATCACGATCAACTTCGCGGCCTACGCCGGCAATGGGTTCCTTGTCCCGATGATCCAGCGCTACTTCGGGCTGGAGCTCACGGCCGCGGCCATCACGACCGGGCTCATCGTCGGCGTCACCGGCCTGATCGGGCTGACGGTCGGCGGGTCGGTGGCCGACCGGATCTACGCGCGGAAGCCGAGCGGGCGGCTGGTCTACGGCGCCGCGAGCCTCGTCGTCGCGGCTCTCGCCACGGCGGCGGCGCTCGCGACCGGCGACGGGTCGGTGGCGCTCTTCGCCGCCCTGTTCGGGCTCGGGTGGCTGGCGCAGTACGCTTACTACACGAGCGTCTACCCCGCCATCCAGGACGTCGTCGCGCCGCGGCTCCGGGCGACCGCCGTGGCCCTCTACTTCGCCGGGATGTACCTGCTGGGCGGCGCGTTCGGGCCCGTCGTCGTCGGCGGGCTGTCCGACGCGCTCGCCCAGCGCGCGATGACGGCGGGCGGCGCGACGGCCCTCGACGGCGGATTCCGCGCGGTCGGCCTCCACGACGCCATGTATCTCATCCCCGTCGCGCTCGCGCTCACGGCCGCGTTCGTCTTCTTCGCCTCGCGGAGCTTCGACGCCGACGCCGCCCGGATGGAGCGCCAGCTGGCCGGCGACGTCTCCACCGAGTCGTGACCCGTCCCGCCTCGGTCGTCGCGAGGACTCACCGAGGCGGGCCTACTCCGGCAGGCGGAAGCTGTCGATAAGGTGGCGGATCGTCAGGTCGATGAGCCAGTCGGGGTCCGCCTTCGGGTCGACCTGGCGGGCGAGGACGAGCGAGAGCATCCCGTGGAGTGCGGCCCACACGAAGAGGGCGCCTTCCTTCGGGTTCGGCACGCGGAGGAGGCCCTGGGCGTCGGCCTCGGCGAGGGCGGTGGCCGTGTCGTCGAGCGGCTTGCGGGCGCGGCGATAGGCCTCGGGGACGGAGGCCGGGTCGAGGTTCAGCTCGAGGTACATCACCTTGTACTGCTCCGGGTACGTCATGGCGAACCGGACGTACGAGCGGCAAAACGCCTCGAGCCGCTCGACGGGGTCCGTGATGTCGTGCGCCGGCCCGTACGCGCCGACGAGGTGGACCACCGCCTCGTCGACCAGCGCCGAGTACAGCGCGTCCTTGTTGGCGAAGTAGAGGTAGAGCGTCCCGACGCTGCACCCGACGGAGCGGGCGATCTGGCGCATCGAGAGGTTCGCGTAGCCGTGCTCCGAGACGCCGGCCTGGGCGGCGTCGAGGATCGAGCGGCGGAGGTCGACGGAGGCGACGGCCATGGGCGGACGAGCCGGGTCTGGAGACTGGAGACGATCACGAGAGATACAACGCCGAGGGTCGCCGCGCGAGACGATCCTCCACGGAGTCTTGACATCGAAGCGCTTCCAGACGTATTTGGTGAACGGTGTTCATGAACACCGTTCACGGTCCCCGCCGCCTGCCTTCCCCCCGATGCCCATCCGCTTCCCCCTCGCCCGCCTCCTCGGCGCCGCCGCGCTCGTCGCGCTCCTCGCCAGCCCGGCCGCGCTCGCCCAGACGGTCTCCGGCGTCGTCACCGGCGAGGGCGGCGCGCCGCTCCCCGGCGTCAACGTCGTCCTCGACGGCACGTACGTCGGCCAGGCGACCGACGCCGACGGCCGGTTCGGCCTCGACGTCTCGTTCGACCGGGGCGCGCGGACGCTCGTGTTCTCGTTCACCGGCTACCAGACGCGGCGCGTCGAGGTGCCTGGGCCTACCAGTAGCCTCGCCGTCTCGCTTGAGCCCGACGTCCTCTCCGGCGGGGACGTCGTCGTGTCGGCCTCGCGGGTCGAGGAGAGCATCCTCGAGGCGCCGGTCACGGTCGAACGGGTGAGCATGGCCCAGCTCCAGCAGCGGCCGTCCACTGAGGTCATCGCGAGTCTCGACCGGCTCAAGGGCGTCGACGTGAGCCGGTCGTCGATGCTCATTTCGAGCCTCTCGACGCGCGGGTTCAACTCGGCCAAGTCCGAGCGGCTCATCCAACTCGTCGACGGGTTCGACTTCGTCGACCCGACGCTCTCGCTCTACGTCGGCAACCTCGGCGGCCTCCCCGAGATCGACCTGGCCGGCGTCGAGATCGTGTACGGCGCCAACTCGGCGCTCTACGGCGCCAACGCGTTCAACGGCGTCGTCCTGTTCCAGTCGCGCGACCCGTTCCAGGACCAGGGCCTCTCCGTGACGGCGCGCGGCGGTGAGCGCGGGATGATGGAGGCGCAGGGCCGCTGGGCGCAGCGCGTCGGCGACCGGTTCGCGTACAAGGTCGTCGGGTCGTACTTCGAGGCCGACGACTTCATCTCGGCCAACTACTCGACGCTTACGACGATCCCGGGCAACTTCGACGGCGGCGCGCTCCGGAGCGCGACCGACCCCCGCGGTGCCGACCTCGTCAACCGCTACGGCGAGGTGGCCGTCGTCACGCCCAACACGTGCCTCGTGCCGGCCGCCGGCGGCTGCGGGCTGACGATCGGCGCGCTCGGGCTCGAGGGCAACGTCTACACCCCGGGGTTCTCGGAGGGCGACCTCGTCCTCGGCGACTACCGCGCCATGGCGGCCCGGGTCGCCGGCGAGCTGAGCGTGCTCCTCGCCGACGACGTCAAGGCCTCGATCGTCGGGGCCTACGCCGACGGCAACGGGATCTACCAGAGCTCGAACCGCTACGCCTTCGACGGCGTCGGCTCGCGGCGGGTGGGGGCCACCCTCGAGGGGACCGACTGGGCCATCCGTGCCTTCGCCAACGACTCCGAGCCGGGCAACACCTACGACCTCGGCTTCCTCGGCTCGTTCATGAACCGGGCCCCTTACCAGGACCCCGACACGGGCGAGATGATCATGGTCCCGAACGGGGCCGGCGGCACGCGCCCGCTGATCTACGCCGAGCGCTACGGCCAGGTCTACGCCGCGACGTTCGCCGGGGCCCGCCAGCAGGGCGCCTCCGTCGCAGACGCCTACGCCGCCGCGGCCGCCGCCACGTCCGGGATCTACCCCACCCTCGGCGACCCGCGCTTCGACGCGGCCCGCGACCTCACGCTGGCCAACGAGACGCCCGGGTCGAGCCCGACGTTCAAGTCCGACGGCCAGATCTACAACCTCGACGGGCAGTACCGCTTCGACCTCGGCGGGATCGGCGCGTCGGTCGGCGCCAACGTCCGGCAGTACGCGCTCAACTCGCAGGGGACGCTCTACTCCGACGGGCCGAACTCGCCGCTCGTCTGCTCCGGCGGGACGTGCACGCGCGAGACGCGCGACGACATCTCGAACTACGACTTCGGCGGCTACCTCCAGCTCCGGGCGAGCCTCCTCGACGACGCGCTCGACCTCTCGGCCGTCGGCCGCGTCGACGCGTTCGAGAACTTCGACGCCCGGTTCTCGCCGCGCGCCTCGGCCGTCTACTCGTTCGGCCCGGCCGACCGGCACAACCTCCGGGCGAGCGTGTCGCGCGCGTTCCGCCAGCCGGCCCAGCTCGACCAGTTCATCTCGCTCGACGTCGGCTCGCTCCTCCTGCTCGGCAACATCGGCGACGGCTACGAGGGGCTCGCGTTCACGCCGACGGCCGCGACCGGCCCCGTCGGCGGCCCGATCACGATCGACCCGCTGACGGTCGAGCAGATGGACTCGTTCGAGGTCGGCTACAAGGGCCTCCTCGGCGACCTCTTCGCCGACCTCAGCTACTACCGGAGCCTCTACACCGACTTTATCGGGACGCGCCGGTTCTTCGGCCGCGAGACGGGCGACACGCCGAACCCGGCCGAGCTCGCGGCCCCGCCGGCGCCCTCCGACCCGGCGTACGCCAACCGGACGCGGCTCCTCCAGGTCTGGACCAACGCCGACCAGGAGGTCACCACGCAGGGCTTTCTCGCCAGCCTCGAGTACCGCGTCGATCGCGCGTTCATCCCGACCGTCAACTACACCTGGAGCGACATCGAGGAGGTCGACGACCTCATCCTCGGGTTCAACACGCCGGAGCACAAGGTGAACGTGGGCGCGAGCGGGCAGATCGGGCCGGCGCTCGGCTACGGCGTCAACTACCGCTGGGTCGACACCTACGACTACGCCATGCCCTTCGCGGAGGGGACGATCGAGAGCCACGGCGTCCTCGACGTCCAGGCCAGCTACGACGTCCCGACGTTCGGCGTGACGCTGCTGGCCGGCGGCACGAACCTGACTGACGCCGACAACCTCTCGGCCTACGGGGCGGCCCCGATGGGGCGCATCCTCTACGCCGGCCTCCGCTACAACCCCTAGCCGCCGGCTCCCCCCGCCTCGGCGCCGAGGCGGGGGGAGCCGGTCGGGCACGGCACCCCGCGGCGGTGGAGCGGGGCAGGACGAGGCCCCCCTCGCTCCGTCCAGCGCGGCCTCGTCAAGCGGGGTGGAGGGAAGCGGACCCCACGGGGCCCGCAGACGTACTCAGGGGGAGGGCTCTCGCTCCCGTTGCACTTCTCCCTACCCCATCATGGCCCCCCCACGCAAATCGACCGCCTCCACTGACGCCCCGAAGGACGAGGCCACCGAGGCCACGCCGGCCGAGACCAAGACGTCGAAGCGAGCCTCGACGAAGGCCGCCGGCTCGACCAAAAAGTCGACGGCCAAGAAGGCTCCCGCGAAATCGACGGCCAAGAAGGCCGCGGGCTCGACGGAGTCGGAGGCCACGACGTCGACGGCGAAGAAGACGACGGCCAAGAAGTCGGCCCCCAATAAAACGACCGCGAAGAAGACGACCTCCAAAAAGTCGACGGCGAAGGCCGACTCGGAGCTTTCAGCTGACGAGCGTATCTCCAAGCGGGCCTACGAGCTGTTCGAGGCCCGGGGTGGCAAGCACGGCTACCACCACGAGGACTGGCTCCAGGCCGAGAAGGAGATCAAGGGCACGTCCTAACCCGGACGGCCAAAGGCCGAATATGACCGGGGCGCCATCCGCAGAGGTGGCGCCCCGGGTCCCGTTTGCAGACGTCCCGCCAGCGGTCAGCCGGCGGGCGGACCGTCGAGCACCCGCTGGTAGAACGCGAGCGTCTGCCGCGCGACGGCCGCCCACGAGAAGTGGTCGACCACGCGCTGGCGCCCGGCCCGGCCCATGGCCCGCTGGCGGTCCGGGTCGGCGAGGATCGCAGCCGTCGCCTCTGCGAGGTCCCGCGCGAAGCGGTCCGGGCTCTGGGGCTCGACGCCGCCCTCGACCGTCTCGATGGGGACGAGCGTGCCCGTCTCGCCCTCGACCACGATGCCGGGGATGCCGCCGACGGCGCTCGCCACGACGGGCGTCTCACACGCCATCGCCTCCAGGTTGATGATCCCGAACGGCTCGTAGACCGACGGGCACACGAACACGGCCGCGTGGCTGTAGAGCGCGATGGCGGTCTCGCGCGGGAGCATCTCCTCGATCCACACGATCGGGCCCGACGCCTCGGCGCGGGCGGCGGCGACCGCCTCGCGCATCTCAGCCGCGATCTCGGGCGTGTCGGGCGCGCCGGCCGCCAGCACCACTTGCGTGTCGGGCGGGAGGTGCGGGAGCGCGCGGACGAGGTGGACGATCCCCTTCTGGCGCGTGATCCGCCCGACGAACAGGACGAACGGCCGGTCGGGGTCCACGCCGTGCTGGCGGAGGAGGTCGGGCTGATCGACGGGCCGGTACTCGTCCGGGTCGATCCCGTTGGGGATGACCTCGACGCGGCCCGGGTCGACGCCGTAGAGCTCCACGACGTCGTCCCTCATGGCGTCGGAGACGGCGACGACGCCGTCGGCCGAGCGGTAGGCGGTCCGCTCGATCCACGTCGTCGCGTCGTAGGCCGTCCCGAGCTGCTCGCGCTTCCAGGGGCGGTGCGGCTCGAGCGAGTGCGTCGTGAGGACGAGCCGGGCGCCGGCCAGCTTCGCCGCGAGGCACCCCGCGAGGTGGCTGTACCACGTGTGCCCGTGGACGATCTCGGCGCCCTCGGGCACGCGCCCGGCCATGACGAGGTCGCGCCCGAGCGTGTCGAGCAGCTTCGCGTGGCGCGGGTCCTGCGCCGGGATCTGGGCCGGCGGCTCGACCCCGTGGACCGTGAGGTTGCCCGCCCCGACGCGCTGGTCGCCGAAGGCGATCACGTCGACCCGGTGCGCGCCGCCGTCGAGGCGGACGAGCTCGCGCGTGAGGTACTCGATGTGGACGCCCGCGCCGCCGTAGATGTGGGGCGGGTACTCGTTCGTGAGCTGGACGATGTGCATGGGCTAGGCCTTCCGGCTGGCGGACGCCTTCGCGCCCTTCGGGGTCTTGCGGGTCGCCTTCTGGGCGGAGGTCGCGCGCGTCGTCGCTCCCGTCGCCTTCGGCTCGTTTTGGAGTTCGAGCACGAGGGCCGCCAACGGGGGCAGCGTGAGGACGAGCGACGCCGGGCGCCCGTGGTACGGCACCGGCGTCGTCTCGACCTCGCCGTGGTTGCCGACGCCGCTCCCGCCGTACGTCTCGGCGTCCGAATTCAGCCGCTCCGTCCAGACGCCGTCGCGGGGCACGCCCACGCGGTAGTTGTCGCGGACGACCGGCGTGGCGTTGAGGACGAACAGGAGCGTCTTCCCATCCTCCCCCTTGCGGAGGTAGCTCACGACGCTGTTGTCGCGGTCGCCGAAGTCGATCCACTCGAACCCCTTCGGCTCGTCGTCGTGGAGCGCCGGGTGCTCGCGGTAGAGCGAGAACACATCCTGCGTCCACCGCTGGACGCCGGCGTGGAGGCCGCCCTCGGCCGAGTGCCAGTCGAGCGGGTGGTCGTGCGTCCACTCACCGCGCTGGCCGAACTCCTGGCCCATGAAGAGGAGCTTCTTGCCCGGGTGCCCGACCATGTGGCCGTAGAGCAGCCGGAGGTTGGCCGCCTTCTGCCAGTCGTCGCCGGGCATCTTGCCCCACAGCGAGCCCTTCCCGTGGACCACCTCGTCGTGCGAGAGCGGGAGGCAGAAGTGCTCCGAGAACGCGTAGTGGAGCGGGAAGGTGAGGTCGTTGTGGTAGTACTTCCGGTGGACGGGGTCCTCGCTGAAGAACGTGAGCGTGTCGTGCATCCAGCCCATGTTCCACTTGTAGAGGAACCCGAGGCCGCCGGTGTAGACAGGCTGCGAGACGCCCGGCCACGCCGTCGACTCCTCGGCGATCATCATCACCTCGGGGTGGTGGGCGTAGGCCTCCGTGTTGAGCCGTTGGAGGAACCGGATCGCGTGGAGGTTCTCGCGCCCGCCGTGCTCGTTCGGCGTGTACTCGTCGCGGCTGTAGTCGAGGTAGAGCATCGAGGCCACGGCGTCGACGCGGATCCCGTCGACGTGGTACCGGTCGAGCCAGAACCGGGCCGACGAGAGCAGGAAGTTTTGGACGCCCGGCTTGCCGTAGTCGAACACGTAGGTCCCCCAGTCGGGGTGCGTCCGCATCCGCTCGTCGTGGGGCTCATAAAGGGGCGTCCCGTCGAAGTGGCTGAGCCCCTGGGGGTCCGTCGCGAAGTGGGCCGGCGCCCAGTCGAGGATCACGCCGATGCCCCGCTGGTGGAGCGTGTCGACCAAGAACATGAAGTCCTCCGGCGAGCCGTAGCGGAACGTCGGGGCGAAGTAGCCGAGCGTCTGGTAGCCCCACGAGCCGTAGTAGGCGTGCTCCATCACCGGGAGCAGCTCGACGTGCGTGAACCCGAGCGCCTCGACGTGGTCCGCCAGCGGCTCGGCGATCTCGCGGTACGACAAACTCTCGCCGTGCCCCTTGTGCCGCCACGACCCGAGGTGGACCTCGTAGATCGAGACGGGCTGCTGAAACGAGCCGGGGCCCTCGCGCGAGCCCATCCAGTCGCTGTCGCCCCAGTCGTAGCTCAGATCCGTGACGACGCTCGCCAGGCCCTCCGCCGTGCTCCCGCCCTCCGCCGGGGGCTCGATCTGGAAGGCGTAGGGGTCCGTCTTGTCGAAGGCCCCGCCGCCGTGCTGGATGCGGTACTTGTAGCGCGCGCCCGGCGCGGCGTCGGCCACGAGCCCGCTCCACAGCCCCTCGCCGGCGCGCTCGAGCGCGTTCGCGTCCGGGCTCCAGCCGTTGAAGTCGCCCACGACGGCGACGGCGTCGGCGTGGGGGGCCCAGACGGTGAACCGGGTGCCGTCCCCCTCGGCGTGGGCGCCGAGGTGGGTGTAGCTGTCGGTGAACTGGCCGTCGCGCCAGCGGTGGAGGGCGGTCGTGTCGAGCGTGGGCATACAGAGAGGGGCGGAGAATCAGAGAGGAG
Source organism: Rubrivirga marina (assembly GCF_002283365.1). Classification (NCBI taxonomy): domain Bacteria; kingdom Pseudomonadati; phylum Rhodothermota; class Rhodothermia; order Rhodothermales; family Rubricoccaceae; genus Rubrivirga; species Rubrivirga marina. The sequence continues at coordinate 63,631 of NZ_MQWD01000001.1, forward strand.
GAGGCGCGGCGCTAGGCGGGCGCGGGCTCGCCCGCCTCGGCCGGCTCGCGGAGGAGGTCGGCGAGGCCGCGGAGCGGGATCCAGGCCCAGTCGGGCCGGCTGCCGAGCTCGTAGCGGACCTCGTAGAGGGCCTTGTCGAGGAGGTACGCCCAGAGGAACGGGCGGCGGACGCCGCGCGGGAGGAGGAAGTCGGCGTCCTCGGCCGTGCGGAGGTAGGCGTCGAGGAACGACGCCTCGCAGGCACGGAGGAGCGCCGCCGCCCACCGCGCGAGGTCGCCGCTCTCGTCGTCGAAGTCGGCGAGGGGCGCGTAGACGGCGTAGGCGAACGAGCGGAGCATGCCGGCCACGTCGCGGAGCGCGTAGTCGCGCTGGCGCCGCTCCTCGGCCGGGCGGGCCGGCTCGCCCTCGAAGTCGAGGAGGTAGAGCTCGCCGCCGGCCACGAGCGTCTGCCCGAGGTGGTAGTCGCCGTGGACGCGGATCGTCTGGCGGACGGCCTCCGTGCCGGCGAGCGCGTCGAGGCGGGCGAAGGCGGCGTCCCAGTCGGCGTCTGCCAGCGAGCTCTCGACGCCGTCGGCGGCCTGGAGCATGGCGCGCGTCTCGTCGGCCTCGCGCCGGACGCGGGCGACGAGCGTGTCCGTGTCGTCGGGCGCGCCGGGCTCGGGCCGGAGGTCGGGGGCCTCGGCCTCGGCGAGCGCGAGGTGCATCTCGGCCGTCCGCACGCCGAGCGTGCGCGTGAGCTCGAGGAGCGCCGGGGCGAGGTCCTCGAACCACCCCGGCACCTCCCCGGCCCCGGCCCGCGCGACGTTGTCGGGCGGCGCGAGGTCCTCGACGCGGTCGTAGAACTGGTCGACGCGCTCGACGGCGTACGCCCACCCGTCGCGCTCGACGTCGGCGAGCGCCTCCTGGACGATGCCGGTCGCGAAGACGTCGTCGCCGTGCCGGAAGGCGGCCGTACCGAGGAGACGAGGCGCGAACCGGAAGCCGGCCTCGGTGAGCTGGCCGAGCAGCTCGACCTCCGGGTTCGGGCCGACGTCGAGGCGGCGGTACAGCTTGAGGAAGAGCGTCTCGCCGTCCTCCGTCGTCACGATCGCGGACGAGTTGCTCTGCTCGCCCGTGATCGGCATGGCCTCCACGGCCCTCGTGCCCCGGAGCGCCTCCGCCACGTCGCCGGTGTAGAGCCCGTGGAGCGAGCGCGCCGACTTGCCCGAGCGCCACCAGTCGAACAGGGCCACCCACGCGTCGGGCAGCGTCGTCGCGTCGATCAGGAGCGTCCGGCCCTTCGGCCCGTCGATCCAGGCGACGGCCGCGTGGGGCCGGTCGTCGAGGACCTCGTCGGCCTCCTCGCGCGAGACCGTCGTGAGCGGGAAGAGGTAGCGGTCGGTCCGGTCGCCGGTTTCGACGTGGAGGAGCGAGAGGTAGACCGGCCGCGGCTTCGTCTGGATGCGGACGGCGTCGACGACGTGGACGCGCCCGGCGCCGTCGGCCTTCCCCGCGAACCACCGCTGGCCCTTGAGGAAGTCGGGGAGGATGGCCTCCAGCTTCTCCATCCCGCCGCCCGAGGCGAGCGTCTTGACGAGGAGGTTCTGGAGCCCCTCGGGCACGCGGAGCTTGGGGATCTCGCCGCGCTCGGCCTCGACCGGGTGCGGCGGCGGCGGCGACGCGCCGTAGGCGGCCGACGGCGGCGGCGCGGTCGCCTCCGCCTCGGGGACGAGGGCGAACCAGAAGAACTGGTACGGCGCCAGCGGCAGGTGGTACGGGCTCTCGCCGATGACCGGGAACGGCGCCCGGCTGAAGAGCTCGACCGGCGACAGCCCCTCCAACCCGAGGTCCGGCGGCAGGAACGCCGACTGCGCGAACCGCGACAGGTTGGCGACCACGAGCACCTTCTGGTCCCCGTGCTCCCTCACGAACGCGAGCACGGCCTCGTTGGCGATGGGCAGCACGCGCATCGTGCCGCGGCCGAACGCCTGGGCGTAGTGCCGGCGGCTGGCCAGCATCCGCCGCGTGAAGTGGAGGAGCGAGTGGGGGTCGGCCTCGGCGTCCTCGACGTTGACGAACTCGTTCGAGTACGCGCCGCGCGAGATGGCCGGCATGAACAGCCGGTGGTGCGGCGCCCGCGAGAACCCGCCGTTCTTGTCCGGGCTCCACTGCATCGGGGTGCGGACCCCGTTGCGGTCGCCGAGGAACGGGTCGTCGCCCATCCCGATCTCGTCGCCGTAGTAGAGGACGGGGCTGCCGGGGAGCGACAGCAACAGCGCGTTGAGCAGCTCGATCTGGCGGCGGTCGCCGCCGAGCAGCGGCGCCAGCCGGCGCCGGATCCCGACGTTGATCCGGAACCGGGGGTCCGCGGCGTACTCGTTGACCATGTAGTCGCGCTCCTCGTCGGTCACCATCTCGAGCGTGAGCTCGTCGTGGTTGCGGAGGAACGTCGCCCACTGCGCGCCCTCGGGGATGTCCTCGGTGAGCTTGAGCATCTCCACGAGCGGCCGCCGGTTCTCGCGCCGCAGCGACATGTACATCCGCGGCATGATGGGGAAGTTGAACGACATCTGGACGCCCTTCCCGTCGGCGAAGTAGGGCAGCGTGTCCTCGGGCCACTGGTTGGCCTCGGCGAGGAGCACCTTGCCCGGCCCGTACCGCTCCTCGATGGCCTCCCGCAGCTCGACGATGTAGTCGATGGTCTCGGGGAGGTTCTCGCAGCTCGTCCCCTCGCGCTCGATGAGGTACGGGACGGCGTCGAGGCGGAGCCCGTCGATGCCCATGTCGAGCCAGTAGAACATGACCTCCTTCATGGTCTCGCGGACCTCCGGGTTGTCGTAGTTCAGGTCCGGCTGGTGCGAGAAGAACCGGTGCCAGTAGTACTTCTGCGCCTTCTGGTCCCAACTCCAGTTCGACACCTCGGTGTCGGTGAAGATGATCCGGACGCCCTGGTACTTGTCGGCCGTCTCGCTCCAGACGTACCAGTCGTGCTTGTCCGAGCTGGGGTCGCGGGCCTCCTGAAACCACGGGTGCTGGTCCGAGGTGTGGTTCAGCACGAGCTCGGTGATCACCCGCATCCCGCGCTCGTGGGCCTCGTCGAGGAACGCCTTGAAGTCGTCGAGGGCGCCGTGGACCGGGAGCACCTTGTAGTAGTCGGCCGTGTCGTAGCCGTCGTCCTTGAGCGGGCTCTCCAGAAACGGGAGGAGCCACAGCGTGTTGACGCCGAGCCGCTCGAGGTACGGGAGCTTCTGGCGGAGGCCGGCGAAGTCGCCGTAGCCGTCGTCGTTGGCGTCGAAGAAGGAGCGGACGTGGAGTTCGTAGATGACGGCGTCCTTGTACCAGAGCGGGTCCGTCAGGAAGTCGGTGGGCACGGTGGAGGGGTTGGTCGGTCGGATTCGTAGAAACAGTCGTCGGGGAGCCCGGCCACTCCGCCCGCCTCGGCGGCTCCCTTGAGCGAAGCCGGAGGGCCGAGACGGGCGGGGCCGCGGGGCCGTCGCGCGGCTAGGCGAAAGAGGGGAAGTCGCGCTCGGTGTGCGCCCGGCGCTCGACGCGGAAGACGTGGGCCGGCAGCGTGTGGGGGTCGAGCTCGACGTAGGCCCCGCCGCCCTGCCAGTAGTACCGCTCGCCGCCGAGCAGGTCGTGGACCTCGAACGGCCGTTCGTACGACATCCCCCAGGCGTCGAGCGGGAGCGAGACCCAGCCCGCCTGGCGGTGGTACGGGTCGAGGTTGACGACGCACAGGACGAGGTTGCGCGGCTCCCCCGACGCCGCGCCCGAGGCGGACCCGTTCGCGCCGGCCGGCGACTCAGCCGCCCCCGCGCGCGCCGGCTCCTCCTTCCAGTAGGCCAGGAGCATCGGGTTGTCGGTGTCGCAGAACCGGAGCGTCCGCATGTGGTGGAGCGCCGGGTTCTCGCGGCGGATCCGGTTGACCCGCTTGATGAGCGGCTGGAGGCTCGTCGGGTCGTCCCAGTCCCACGACCGGACCTCGTACTTCTCGTTGTCCTCGTACTCCTCGCGGGCGGGGTGTTGGCGGGCGTCGACGTGCTCGAAGGGCGGCCCGTAGAGCCCGTACGCCGACGACATCGTGGCGGCGAGGACGAACCGGACGGTGTGGGCCGGGCGCCCGCCGTGGGCCAGGTACTCGGTGAGGATGTCCGGCGTGTTCGGCCAGAAGTTGGGCCGGTAAAACTCGGCGATCTCCGTCTGGAACAGCTCCTCGCCGTACTCCCGGAGCTCGTCCTTCGTGTTGCGCCAGGTAAAGTAGGTGTACGAGTTGTTGTAGCCGAGCTTGGCGAGCGTGTACATCGTCTTCGGCTTGGCGAAGGCCTCGGCGAGGAAGACGAGATCGGGATGGGCCTCCCTCAGCTCGCCGAGGCACCACTCCCAGAAGGCGAACGGCTTCGTGTGCGGGTTGTCGACGCGGAAGACGCGGACGCCCTTGTCGATCCAGAACTCGAACACCGACTTCAGCTCGTCCCACAGCGCGCGCCACTCGTCCGTCTCGAAGTCGAACGGGTAGACGTCTTGGTACTTTTTGGGCGGGTTCTCGGCGTAGCGGATCGTGCCGTCGGGGCGGTGGCGGAACCACTCGGGGTGCTCCGTCACGTACGGGTGGTCGGGCGACGTCTGGAACGCGATGTCGAGGGCCACCTTGAGGCCGAGTCGGTCCGCCTCGGCGACGAACCGCTCGAACGCCTCCATCCCGCCGAGCTCGGGCGCCACGGCCTTGTGCCCGCCGTCGGGGCTGCCGATGGCCCACGGGCTGCCGGGCTCGCCCGGCGTCGCCGTCGGCGCGTTGTCCTTCCCCTTGCGGAACGTGGTCCCGATGGGGTGGACCGGCGGGAGGTACACGACGTCGAACCCGAGGTCCTTGACGCGCGCCAGCCGCTCGGTCGCGTCGTCGAGCGTGCCGTGGACCGGCTCGCCGTCCTCGTCGGGGTCGGCAGCCGAGCGGGGGAAGAACTCGTACCACGCCGCGAACCGGGCGTGCTCGGGGTCGACACGGACGCCGAGCCAGTCGCTCTCGACGGCGCCCGTCGCCGGGTCGTTGTCGCGCGCGAGCTGGACGACGGTGTCCTCCAGCGCCGCGCCGGCGTCGCCGGTCCGGAACCGGTCGATGTAGCGGAGGAGCCGCTGGCGGTCGGCGTCGGCGGCGTTCCCGGCCGCCCGGTCGAGCAGGCTCGCGCCGTCGAGGAGCTCCGAGTCGAGTTCGGCCTTCTCGGCCCCGCCCTCGACGCGGCGACGGAACTGGTCCTGCCACGTCCCGAACGCGTCGAGCCACGCGCGGACCTTGTAGCGGTACCGCCCGAGGCGGGCGACCTGGAAGCTTCCGACGTACTCGTCGTTGTAGCGGAGCCGGAGCGGGGCCGTGTGGACGTCGTCGTCGTCCTCGTGCCGCCACTGGAGCTCGGCCGCGATCTTCTCGTGGCCGTCGACGATGAGGCCGGCGACGACCTCGACGGTCTCGCCGACGGACCGCTGGATGGGCCAGCGCCCGCCGTCGATCCGGGGCGAGACGGAGGCGAGGACGACGCGGGACCACTCGTCCGGGGCGGGTGACGGAGCGTGCCAGGGGAGCGCGTCGCGCTCGGTGGCGGCGGCGTGGGGGGCGGTCATAGACGGGAGACGGGAGACGGGCCCGTATTGAATCGGGTGAGGCACTCAAAGGGTCCGGCGCGAGGGGGAAGCCGTGGAGAAAGCCGTCATCGGGGCGAACCCGGACTGCGCGCCAGGGTGAGAGGCACCGGATCCGACGAGTCTAGCTTCTCGCCCCTCCCCGACCGCCCCATGCCGATCGCCGCTTCCGCCCCGCTCGAATCCGCCGCCGGCCGTCACCTCCGGACGGTCCCCGGCCGCCCCTTCCCCCTCGGCGCGACCTGGGACGGGATGGGGATCAACTTCGCCCTGTTCAGCGCGCACGCCGAGGCCGTCGAGCTCGTCCTCTTCGACGACCCCGACGACGCGGCGCCCGCGGCGACCCTCCCGCTCCGCGAGCGGACGGGGCCCGTCTGGCACGGCTACGTCCCCGGCCTCCGGCCCGGTCAGCTCTACGGCTACCGCGTCCACGGGCCGTACGAGCCCGAGAACGGCCTCCGCTTCAACCCGAACAAAGTCCTCCTCGACCCCTACGCCCGCGCTATCGGCCGCCCGCTCCGGTGGGACGACTCGCTGTTCGGCTACGAGCTCGGCCACGACGACGGCGACCTCTCGTTCTCCGAGTCCGACAGCGCGCCCTACGCCCCGCTCGGGGCCGTCATCGAGGACAGCTTCGAGTGGAGCGGCGACCGGCCGCCCAAGGTGCCGTGGGAGGACACGATCATCTACGAGACCCACGTCAAGGGCATCTCGATGCGGCACCCGGACGTCCCGGAGCCCCTCCGCGGAACGTACCTCGGCGTCGCGAGCGATCCCATCGTCGACCACCTCAAGCAGCTCGGCGTCACGACGGTCCAGCTCCTGCCCGTCCACGCCAAGCTCCAGGACCGGCACCTCGTCGAGAAGGGGCTGGCCAACTACTGGGGCTACAACACGCTGTCGTTCTTCGCCGCCGAGCCCGAGTACGCAGCGTCCGGCCCGGTCGTGGCCGCACGCGACTTCAAGATGATGGTCCGCGGGCTCCACGCGGCCGGCCTTGAGGTCATCGTCGACGTCGTCTACAACCACACGTGCGAGGGGAACAAGCTGGGGCCGACGCTCTCGTGGCGCGGGATCGACAACGTCGCGTACTACAAGCAGAACCCGGACGACCCGCGCTACTACATGGACTACACCGGCACGGGCAACACGCTCGACGCCGGGACCCCGTACGTCCTCCAGATGATCATGGACAGCCTGCGCTACTGGGCGACCGTGATGCACGTCGACGGCTTCCGGTTCGACCTCGCCTCGGCGCTCGCGCGCGAGCTGTTCGACGTCGACATGCTGGGCTCGTTCTTCCAGGTCATCCAGCAGGACCCCGTCCTGAGCCAGGTCAAGCTCATCGCCGAGCCGTGGGACGTCGGGCCGGGCGGCTACCAGGTGGGCCACTTCCCGTGGCAGTGGGCCGAGTGGAATGGCCGCTACCGCGACGTCGTCCGCCAGTACTGGCGCGGCGACGCCGGCCACAAGGGCGAGTTCGCGACGCGGATCAGCGGGTCGTCCGACCTCTACGAGCGGTCGGGCCGTCGGCCGTTCGCCTCGATCAACTTCGTCACGGCCCACGACGGGTTCACGACGGAGGACCTGGTGTCCTACGAGCAGAAGCACAACGAGGCCAACGGCGAGGACAACCGCGACGGCCACGAGCCCAACTACTCGACCAACTGCGGCGTCGAGGGGGCGACGGACGACCCGGACGTGCTCGCCTGCCGCGAGCGGCTCAAGCGGTCGATCCTCGGCACGCTCCTCCTGTCGCAGGGCGTCCCGATGCTCCTCGGCGGCGACGAGATCTCGAAGACCCAGGGCGGCAACAACAACGCCTACGCCCAGGACAACGACGTCAACTACTACGACTGGGACCTGGACGAGCGCGAGCGCGAGTTCCTCGACTTCGTGCGTCAGGCCATCGCGTTCCGCCAGGCGCACCCGCTGTTCCGCCGGCGCGAGTTTCTCACGGGCGAGCCCGACGACGAGGGCGTCAAGGACGCGCTCTGGTGGCACCCCGAGGGCCGTGAGATGACCGACGACGACTGGGACGGCGAGGCGCTCCCCCTCCTGGGCCTGCTCCTCCGCGGCGACCGGATCGGCGAGGTCGACGCGCGGGGCCGGGAGCGGACAGACGACACGCTCTTCCTCGTGTTCAACCGAGGCGGCGAGCCGGTCGAGCTGGCGCTGCCGGTCGAGGAGGCCGGCCAGCCGACGGGCTGGGTCGGCATGCCGCCGTTCACCGGCGAGGGCTGCGGGAGCGACGGCGCTCCGCTCGCACCTGACGGCCCGGCGCACGTCGGGCCGCAGTCGCTGGCCGTCCTCCGCGCCGTGTTCGACGGGGTGTAGGGGAGCCCTCCCCTACTCTCGCACGAGCACAGCCCAGGACATCGGGAGGGCGTCCGTGCCGAGCGCGCCCTCGGCGTCGACGTGGGCGCCGGTGAGGGCGTCCGTCCACGCCGCGCCGTCGGGCAGGGCGACCTGCGCCGGCGCGTCGGTCCTGGCGAAGCGGGGGACGACGACCACGGCGACCTCGGCCCCCTCCGCCTCGGGCCCGAGGCGGGCGAAGGCGAGCCACGCGTCGGCGCCGTCGCCGGAGACGTCGAGCGCCTGGTAGTCGCCCTCGAAAAGGGCCGGGCGCTCGCGGCGGAGGCGGAGGAGCCGGGCCGTGAGGTACGGCTTGGCATGCGCGCTCCCGCTCTCCACCACCTGGCGGACGTCCTCGGCGTTGGGCGCGTCGAGGAGCGGCGTGAGGGCGTCGAGCGTGTCGCGTCGGCGGCCGTAGTCGACGGGCCGGCGGTTGTCGGGGTCGACGAGCGAGAGGTCCAGGAACTCGGTCCCCTGGTAGAGGTCGGGCACGCCTGGCGTCGTCAGCTTGAGGACCGTCTGCGTGAGCGTGTGCCGGAGCCCGAGCGCCGCGATCCGCTCGGCGACCGGGCCGACGGCCTCGGCCACGCGCTCGTCGGCGGCGATGGCGCGGACGAACGCCTCGAGGTCGCGCTCGTAGCGCTCGCTCGGGTTGATCCAGCTCGTCTCGAGCTTGGCCTCGCGCGCCACTTTCTGGAGGTAGTCCCAGAGCCGGTCCGGCAGCTCGGCGCGGTACGCCTCGGCGTCCGCGGCCGGCGGCGGGGCCCAGAGCGCGGCGAGCGTCTGGTAGGCCACATAACGGTCGAGGCGGCTCGGGCCGGTGGCCCCGCGGTGCGGCTCCGTCGCGGCGTCGAGCGCGGCGACGGTCTCGGCCCACCGCTCCGGCACCTCCGTGAGCGCCGCCAGCCGCATCCGCGTGTCCTCCCCACGCTTGTGGTCGTGGGTCGCCGTCGCGAGGAGGTTATGCGGGTAGCGGAGCGCGCGGAAACGGGCGTGCGAGTGAAACGCCTGGGGCGAGAGCGCCCCGTCGGCCGGCTCGCCCCCGACCTCGTTGAGCGCGAGGAGCCGGGCGTAGCGGTAGAACGCCGTGTCCTCGACGCCCTTGGCCGCGACGGGCGCCGTGTACTGCTGGAACCGCCCGACCCACAGACGCAGCCGCTCGGCCAGCTCCGGCGCGGGGTCCTCGACGGCCTCCCCGAGGATGACGCGGCCGACGAAGTCGTACACCGACGGCTCGGCGGCCGGGTTGCGCGCCTTCGCGCGGGCAATCGCCCCGAGCACGACCTCCCGCGCCTCGGCGGCGTCGTGGGGGAGGTACGTCCGGTACCGGTCGAACGCGGCGACGACCTCTTCGAGGGCCTCTTGGAGCGCGCCGAGCGTCACGTCGCGCGTGCGGTAGTCGGCCTCCGAGATCCGGTTGAGGCCGGTCGCGAGGCGGGCCAGCTCGCCCGGCAGCGACGTCTCCATCACGAGCCTCTTGCTGGCATGCACCGTCTCGTCCCAGCTCCGGGCGTCGGGGACGGCTCGCCGCCAGACGCGGTCGAGCGCGTCGAGCCCGTCCGGGCGGAGGACGAGGTGGGCCACGTCGTTCATGAACTCGTAGCCCGTCGTCCCCTCCGTCGCCCAGCCCTCGGGCAACGTCTCGCCGTGGGCCAGGATTTTTTCGACCCACACGTGCTGCGCGCCGAGCTCGCGGAGCGCCTGGAGGTACCCGTGCGGGTCGAACACCCCGTCGACGTGGTCGACGCGGACGCCGGTCACGGCGTCGTGCATGAGGAGGTCGCCGAGGAGGCGGTGGGCGTCCCAGAACACCTCGGGCTCCTCCATGCGGAGCGCCACGAGCCCGTTGATGTCGAAAAAACGGCGGTAGTTGATCTCGTGGCCGGCCGTCTTCCACGACGCGAGCCGCCAGAACTGGCCTTCGAGGAGGTTGTGGAGCGCCTCGCCCGTCACGTCCGCCAGCCCGGCGGCGACGTCGGCGCGCTGGGCGAGGGCGAGGAGCCGGAGCCGAAGGGCCTCAGCCTTCTCGACCTCGTGCGGCTCGACCCCGCGGTAGGCCTCGGCGAGGTCCTTGAGGTCGAAGTAGACGTCGTCGCGCTCGTGGGCGTCGAGCGCCGCGTCGAGCAGGCCGGCGTAGGTGGCCGGGCTGAGGGCGAACCGGTCGTCGTAGTAGGTCGCGTAGAACCGGCCGTCGTCGTAGGCCAGCTCGATCTCGCCCGCGTCGAGAACGTCGCCGTACGGCTGCCCGAGGAACGGGAGAAGGACCTTCCCTCGGAGCGCCGGCTTGAGCGGGGCCCAGTCGACGTCGAACAGGCGGGAGGCCGGGGCGTGGGGGCCGAAGGCGAGCGTGTCCTGCCACGCCGTGTTGCCGGGCCCGACGCCGGCGTGGTTGGGCACCCAGTCGAGCACGAGCCCCATCCCGCGCGCGGCGCACGCGTCGGCCAGCCGGTCGAACGCCTCGCGCCCGCCGAGCGCCTCGCTCACGCGGTTGTGGTCGACGACGTCGTAGCCGTGCGTCGAGCCCGCGCGGGCCTGCGTGATCGGCGAGAGGTAGAGGTGGCTCACGCCGAGGTCCGCGAGGTACGGCACGACGGCCTCGGCCTCGGCGAAGCCGAACTCGGGGCGGAGTTGGAGACGGTAGGTCGCGGTCATCAGGAGGGCAGGCGAGCGACGAGGGCGCCGGGGCGGGTGAACGTGAGCCAGGGGCCGGCCGGCTGCGGGGGCTGCGGATCGGGGGCGTGGTCTCGGTCCTCCGTCGTCAGGAGCAGCTCGGCCCCGTCCGGGACGGCCAGCGGCGTGCCCCCCGCGAGGTCCACGAGGAGGACGTGGCCGTTCCGCTCGACCCGGAGCGCGGCCGGTCCGAGCACGTCGACGGCCGCGTCGGCGGGGTCACCGAGGCGGGGGCGGAGGGCGAGGAGGGCCTTCGTGAGCGCCAGCGTGTGGGCGTGCCCGGGCGCGTGTCTCTCGTCCCAGTCGAGGACGGCCCGCCGGAACGTGGCCGGGTCCTGCGGGTCGGGCACCTCGCCCCCGAAGCCCGGAAAATCCCGGAACTCCTTCTTCCGGCCTGCGCTCACGAGCGGGCCCAACTCGTCGTTGTGGTCCGAGAAGAACGGGAACGGCGCCGTCGCGGCCCACTCCTGGCCCTGGAACAGGAGGGGCGTCTCGGGTGCGACCAGTAGGAGCGCCGTCGCCGCGCGGAAGGCGGCCGGCGAGACCTCGTGGTTCAGCCGGGCGCCGGTGGGCCGGTTGCCGACCTGGTCGTGGTTCTGGATGCACACGACGCACTGCTCGCGGCGGACCGACTCGGCGCTCGTCCCGCGCGGCTCGCCCGACTGCTTCGACGGGCGGCCGTCGTAGAACCAGCCGCGCCGGAGCGTCCCGGCGATGTCCTCGGCCGTGGTGTCGGCGTAGTCGGCGTAGTAGCCCTCGGTGTCGCCGGCCAGGAGGTTGCGGACCTGGTGGTGGAGGTCGTCGGCCCAGACGGCGTCGAGGCCGGTCCCGCCTCGGTCGAGGGGCCGGACGAGCGTGTTCAGGTTGCGCGGGTCCTCGGCGATGAGGAGCCGCCGCGGCCCGTCGAGCGCGTGGACCTGCGCCGTCAGCTCCTGGAGAAAGTGCGTCTCGGAGTCGTCGAGGAGCGCGTGGATCGCGTCGAGACGGAACCCGTCGAGGTGGTACTCGCGGAGCCAGTGGAGGGCGTTGTCGAGGAAGAAGCCCCTCAGCCCACGCGAGCCCTCGTCGTCCAGGTTCATGCCCTGGCCCCACGGCGTCTCGTGCTTGTCGGTGAACGCCGGGCCGAAGGCGGCGAGGTACGCGCCGTCCGGGCCGAGGTGGTTGTAGACGACGTCGAGGAGGACCGCCAGCCCCTCGGCGTGCGCGGCGTCGACCAGCCGCCTCAGGTCGTCCGGCCGGCCGTAGGCGCGCGAGGGCGCGTAGAGCGCGGCGCCGTCGTAGCCCCAGTTCCAGCGGCCGGGGAAGTCGGCGACGGGCATGAGCTCGAGGGCGTTCACGCCCAGCTCCTTCAGGTCGCGGAGCCGCTGGCGGACGCCGTCGAAGGTGCCCGCCTCGGTGACCGTGCCGACGTGGAGCTCGTAGATCACGAGGTCGCGGAGCGCCGGCGGCGCCCAGCCGTCGTCGGTCCACTCGAACGACGGGTCGACGACCTCGCTCGGCCCGTGGACGCCCTCCGGCTGGAACCGCGAGGCGGGGTCGGGGAATGCGTCGCCACCGTCGAGGCGGTAGCGGTAGTGCGCGCCGGCCTCGAGGCCGGGGACGAACGCCTCGTGGTGGCCGTCCTCGCCGACCGGGTCGAGGCGGACGGGCTCGCGGCCGACGATGTCAAGGTCGACGCGGTCGGCGTCGGGGGCCCAGACGCGGAAGCGGACGCCGTCGGGCTCGACGAGAGCGCCGAGTGGGGTTGGAGGATGCACAGAGGAGACCGAGAGAGGGGTGGCTCTAACGGGCGTCCGGCGCCGCGGCCCCCGCTTCACCTGTCTTTTGGGAGGCGCCCGTAGGTCGCGGTCAGGGACCGGAGCCAGCGTGAGGGCGCCTCCGCCAGTTGGGCATCGGTCATCCGCCAGCCCCAGTTGCCGGCGCCCTCGCCCGGCGTGTTCATCCGGGCCTCCGAGCCCAGCCCGAGCACGTCCTGCATCGGGGCCACGGCGAGGTCGGCGACGGACGCCCACGCCGACCGGAGGGCCGCGCGGTGGACCTCTTCCGTCGAGACGTCGAGGCCGAGGTAGCGGCCGGCGAACTCGCGTTCGTCGGGAGACGCGGAGGCCCACCAGCCGGCCGTCGTGTCGTTGTCGTGCGTGCCCGTGTAGGCGACGAGGTGGCGCCGGTGATGGTGCGGGAGGTACGGGTTGTCGGGGTCGCCGCCGAAGGCGAACTGGAGCACGGCCATGCCCGGCAGGTCGAACCGGGCCATGAGCTCGCGGACCTCGTCGGTGATCAGCCCGAGGTCCTCGGCCACGATGGGAAGCGGGCGCCCGACCTCGTCGGCCAGCGCCTCGAACAGGGCGTCGCGCGGGCCGTCGACCCAGCGGCCGTCGACGGCCGTCTCCTCGCTGGCGGGCACGGACCAGTAGGCCTCGAACCCGCGGAAATGGTCGAGCCGGACGCGGTCGACGAGGTCGAGCGTGCGGCGGAGGCGGCGGCGCCACCAGGCGTAGTCCCGCTCGCGCATCCGGTCCCAGCGGTAGAGCGGGTTGCCCCAGAGCTGGCCCGTCTCCGAGAAGTAGTCCGGCGGGACGCCCGCGACGGCCGTCGGCCGCCCGTCCGCGTCGAGGTCGAACAGGTCGCGGTCGGCCCAGACGTCGGCGCTGTCGAGGGCGACGTAGATGGGGAGGTCGCCGAGGACCTCGACGCCAGCCTCCCGGCACCGCGCGCGGACCGCGGCCCACTGGCGGTCGAGGACGAACTGCACGAACCGGACGCGGTCGACGGCCTCGGCGTGGTCGTGGCGGGCGGCGGCGAGCGCATCGGGGTCCCGGCGGGCGAGGGGCGCGGGCCAGTCCGCCCAGGCCGCGCCGTCGGACACGTCCTTGAGCGCGACGAACAGGGCGTAGTCGTCGAGCCACGCCACCTCGCGCGCGACGAACGCGTCGAAGGCCGGGCGGAGCCGGTGCGCCTCGTCGGCGCGGAACCGGTCGAAGACCGCCGCGATCAGGGCGTCCTTGAACGAGGCGACGGCCGCGAAGTCGACCTGGTCCTCGGGGAAGGCGGGGACGTCCTCCAGGTCGTCTGCGGTCAGGAGCCCATCCGCGACGAGGCGGTCGGGGCTGACGAGCAGGGGGTTGAGCGCGAAGGTCGACGGGCTCGCGTACGGCGAGTCGCCCAGCCCGGTCGGGACGAGGGGGAGCACCTGCCAGACGCGCTGGCCGGCCTGGGCGAGGAACCGGACGAACCGGTCGGCGCCGTCGCCGAGGTCGCCGATCCCGTAGCGCGATGGGAGCGAGGTGACGTGGAGGAGGAGGCCGCTCGACCGGGGGACGGGGGCAGCAGACACGGGCACGTGGCCTGGGCGTCCAGGCGGGGTAGGGAATCGCGACGAGCGCCGGGCCCGGACGGTGCCGGAGGCCGACGGCTGCCGTGTACCCCGCGCCCCGGCGGCGGGTCCCCCGCCTCGGCGGCTCTCCAGAGCGAAGCCGAAGGGCCGAGGCGGGGATCCTCAGGCTCGGCGCATCGACTGACGGAAGAGGTCCGCGAGGTCGCCGGCGCTCGGCGCCTTCGGGGCGAGGACGAGGAGCCGCTGCTGCTTCTCGGCGCCGGCCACGAGGTCGGGGATGTCCGCCTCGGTGTAGCCGAGCGTCTCGAGGTCGAGCGGCGCGCCGGCGTCACGCATCAGCGCCAGCAGGGCGTCGGGGAGCGCGTCGGGGCCCTCGGCGGGCGCGCCCGTAAGGAGGTGGGCCGCCTCGTGGTGCTTCTCGGGGAGCGCGTCGTAGGTGAACCTGAACGCGGCCGGCGCGGTCACAATCACGGAGAAGCCGTGGGGCACGAACGCACTCGGGTAGCCCTCGAACTGGACCTCGTGTCTCATCCCCGCGATCGGGTACGCGCAGGCGTGCGGAATGTGGACGCCGGCCGAGCCGAACCCGACGCCGGCCATCGTCGCCGCCAGCATCATCCACCCGCGCGCCTCGACGCCGCCGGCGACGGCCCGACGCAGGAACTCCCCCCCGAACCCGATGGCCCGCGCGCTCCACACGTCGGCGACGGGATTCGAGCCCTGGTACGGCGGCCGATCAGCGGGCGTCGCGGGGCGGGCGCGCTCGGTGTAGGGCACGCTCAGGAACGACTCGACGGCGTGGCACACCACGTCGAGCCCGGCCGACGCGATCACCGAGGCGGGCGCGGTCGCCGAGAGCTCGGGGTCGACGATGGCCTGCGCGGGGCGCATCGTCCGGTGCGAGATGCCGGTCTTGACCTGGAGGTCCGGGATATCGAGCACCGCGACCGTCGTGGCCTCGGAGCCGCTCCCGGCCGTCGTGGGGATGGCGACGAGCGGCATCAGTGGGCCGGGCGGTGTCCGGCCGCCGCCGATGGGCGGGTTGACGTAGTCGAGGATCTCGCCGCCGTGCGTGGCGAGGAGGTTCGCCACCTTCGCGTGGTCGATCGTCGAGCCGCCGCCGAGCGCGACGATCCCGTCGACATCCAGGCCCTTGGCGTGGTCGGCCGCGGCCTGCATCGAGGCCACCGTCGGCTCGACGCGGATCTGATCGTAGACGGAGTGCGCCACGCCCGCCTCGGTCAGTCGGTCGAGCACACGGCCGAGGGCGCCGGTGGCCTCCAGCGCCGGGTCGGCGACGACGAGGACGCGGTGGAGGCCGAGCCGCGCGACTTCGTACCCCACGTCGTCGACGGCGCCGGGGCCGAACGTGACGAGCGTGGCCTCGATGGTGAAGACGGTCTCGCGATCGGCCATTCGGATGCCCTAGAGCCGCTGAACAGTGTTTAGCTTGCCCAAGCTACGCGATCCCGCCCGCCCCGTTGGCCGCCTCCCGCCCGTCCCCGCCCGACCGCTCGGCCTACCGCGCCTTCGTGCCCATCACGACGCGCTGGCACGACAACGACGTCTATGGCCACGTCAACAACGTGGTGTACTACTCCTTCTTCGACACGGCCGTCAACCGCTGGCTCATCGACGCCGGGCTGCTCGACGTCGAGACGGCCGAGACCATCGGGCTGGTGGTGCGGACCGAGTGCGACTACTTCGCGCCGGTCGCCTTCCCCCAATCAGTCGAGGCCGGGGTCGCCGTCGAGCGCCTCGGCACGTCGAGCGTGACCTACCGCGTCGGCATCTTCGCCGACAGCGACGACGCGGCCCGCGCCGCCGGCCGATTTACGCACGTCTACGTCGGCCGCCAATCACGCCGCCCGGCGCCCCTCCCCGACGCCTGGCGGACCGCACTCGACGAACTCCTCGTCTCCTGACTCCGCACGCTCCACTCCGCCCGCCTCGGCGCCGAGGCGGACCGACTCGCTGCCCATGCCCTCTCTCCTCGACTCCCTCCAGGACCGCGCCGGCGACGAGCTCGGCGTCTCGTCGTGGGTCACGATCGATCAGGACCGGATCGACGCCTTCGCCGCCTGCACCGGCGACCGCCAGTGGATCCACGTCGACCGCGAGCGGGCCGCCCGCGAGAGCCCGTTCGGGAGGACCATCGCCCACGGCTACCTCACGCTCTCGCTCCTCCCGATGATGAACGAGGAGATCGGGATCGTGCCGGAGGGCGTCGCCTCGGCGCTGAACTACGGGTCCGACAAGGTCCGTTTTCTGGCGCCCGTCCCGAGCGGGTCCCGTGTCCGCGCCCGCACCGAGTTGGTCGCGGCCCTCGAAAAGCGGCCGGGGCAGATCCTCCTCACGCTCCGCAGCACGGTCGAGATCGAGGGCGAGGAGACGCCCGCCCTCGTCGCCGACACGCTCGCGCTCCTTCTCACCGACGCCTAGCCCAGCCATGTCCCTGTTCGAGAATCAAGTCGTCGTCGTCACCGGCGCCGGGCGCGGCATCGGCGCCGCGACGGCCCAGCTGTTCGCCGCGCACGGCGCGTCGGTCGTCGTCAACGACCTCGACGCCGAGCCGGCCCAAGAAACCGCCGACGCGATCCGCGAGGCCGGCGGCGAGGCCCACGTCGTGGCCGGCAGCGTGACCGAGGACGGCTTCGCTGAGGCGCTACTCCAGGAGGCCGTCGAGACCTACGGCAAGCTCAACGTGCTCGTCAACAACGCCGGGTTCACATGGGACGGGATGCTCCACACGATGACCGACGACCAGTGGCGGACGGTCATGGAGATCCACACGTTCGCGCCGTTCCGGCTGATCCGGGCCGCCGCGAAGCACCTCCGCGAGCCGGGCAAGCAGGAGTTGGCGGCCGGCGGGGGCTTTTCCCAGAACCGCGTGATCGTCAACGTGTCGTCCACCTCGGGCCTGCACGGGAACGTGGGGCAGGCGAACTACGCGACGGCGAAGATGGGCGTCGTGGGCCTCACGAAGACGGTCGCCAAGGAGTGGGGCCGGTTCGGCGTGCGGTGCAACGCGGTCGCGTTCGGCTACATCGACACGCGGATGACGCGGTCGAAGGACGACGGCGAAACGGCGACCGTGGGCGACCGGCAGATCGCGCAGGGCATCCCGGACGCGATCCGCGAGCAGGCCATGACGGCGAACCCGCTCGGCCGGCCGGGCACGGCCGACGAGGCCGCCGGCGGCGTCGTGCTGATGGCGTCGCCGCTGGCCGGCTACGTCACCGGCCACACGCTCGAGGTCACCGGCGGCGCCGGCATCTGACCCCGCCCGCCTCGGGTCCCTCACGGCGTCACCAAGGCGGGGCTACTCGCCCGGCATCTCGACGATCACCTTCCCCATCGCCTTCCGGTCCATCATCCAGCGGAGCGCCTCGCCCGTGCGCTCCAGGGGGAACCGCTCGGAGACGTGCGGGCGGACGTCGCCGGCCTCGACCCAGCCCATCAGCTCGGTCATGTTGGCCCGGTGGACCGCGGGCTCACGCTGGACGAACGCGCCCCAGAACACGCCGACGAGCGCGGCACCCTTGACGAGCGGGAGGTTGAGCGGGAACGACGGGATGTCGCCGGCCGCGAACCCGACCACGAGGTGCCACCCGCCCCACGCCAGCGATCGGAACGCGGCCTCCGACAGCGCCCCGCCGACCGGGTCGAACACGACGTCAGGCTTGTCTTTCCCGAGCACGCGGCCGAGACCGTCGCGGAGGTCCTCCTCGGCGTAGTTGATCGTTTCCGCCGCGCCGCGCTCGCGGCACAGCGCCAGCTTCTCATCCGTCGACGCCGCGGCGACGACGCGGGCGCCCATCCGCGCGCCGAGCTCCACGGCTGCCAGCCCGACGCCGCCGGCCGCGCCGAGCACGAGGAGCGTCTCCCCGTCTCGGATCTGCGCCCGCTGCCGGAGCGCGTGGTGCGCCGTCCCGTAGGCGAGCAGGAATCCCGCGGCGAGGTCGAGCGGCAGCGCCTCGGGGACCGGCGCCACGACGGCGGCCGGCGCGACCAGGGACTCGGCGAAGGCGCCGCGCCCGGTGAACGCGAGCATGCGGTCGCCCACGGCGACGTGCTCCACGCCCTCGCCGACGGCGTCGATCACGCCGGCCGCCTCGCCGCCGGGCGTGAACGGGAGCGCCGGCCGCTCTTGGTAGAGGCCCTGGATGATGAGCGTGTCGGGGAAGTTGACGCCCGCGGCGGCCACCTTCAGACGGACCTCACCGGGGCCCGGCTCCGGAGTCGGGACGGCTTCGACGACGAGGGACTCGGGCGGGCCGAGAGTGGTGCAGCGGACGGCGTTCATGGCGGATCGGGAGCGGGAGGCGGCGGGGATCCGGGAACACTAAACGCTGTTCAGGATCGCACGATCCGATCGGTCCCCCACGTCTCCCATGGGCCTCCTCTCCCGCCTCGACCCCGTCGCCCGCGCCGTCCGCAAGCACCGCGACGAGCTTCGCGCGAGAGCTGGCCTCGACGAGAACCGGCTCGCGCTCCCCGACGGCCGCACGATCGCGTACCTCGACAACGGGAGCGACGACGACGGCCGGCCGGTGTTGCTCGCGCTCCACGGCATCGGCGCGCAGAAGGACCACTGGCCGCGCCTCGCGCGCCGGTTGGCCGAGCGCGTGCGCACGATCGCCCCCGACCTCCCCGGCTTCGGCGACAGCGACCGCGACCCGGAGGCCGACTACTCGATGATGGCCCAGGCCACGGCCGTCGTCGCGTTCGCCGACGCGCTCGGGCTCGACCGCTTCCACCTCGCGGGCTCGTCGATGGGCGGGCGGATCGCGGCCGAGGTCGCGGCGACGCACCCCGGCCGGCTCCGCTCGCTGTGGCTCCTCGCCCCGGCCGGCGCGCGCGGCGAGCGGCCCAGCGAGATGATCGAGACGCTCGTCGGCGGGGGCGACGTGCCCCTCTTCTCGCGGACCGCCCGGGAATACGCCGACTCAGTCGCCTTCACCATGAGCCAGCCGCCCGAGATCCCGAAGCCCGCCCTCCGCGTGCTCGCCGCCGAGTCGGCCCGCGCGTACGACCTCAACCTCCAGATCTTCGCCGCGATGGCTGAGGAGCTCGACGCGCGGCCGACCACGGAGGAGTTGCTGGACGGCGTCCCCGTCCCGACCCTCGTCACGTGGGGCGAGGAGGACCGCGTGCTCCACCCCTCCGGCGCCCGCACGATCGCCGACCGGATGCCCGACGTGACCGTCCGCACCCATCCCGAGATCGGCCACATCCCGATGCTCGAGGTCCCCGACGCCCCCGCCAGCGACTTCCTGGCGTTCCTCGACGCACACGGGATGTAGGGAGCCGGGACGGGCAGATCGCCTCGGCTCACGCTTCGACCACCCCCGGCCCCGTGCCTCGCCCCGTCCGCCTCGGTGCCGAGGCGGGCCGACTCAGCCCCACACGATGCCTGACGCCGACGGCCGAGAGAACGAGATCCCGCGGTTCGACGACGACGACACCACCGAGGCCGCGAGCAGCCACGACCGGTACGGCCGTAACCGGTAGACCGGCGCCGCCCCCAGCCCCCTCCGCCTCGGCGCCGAGGCGGAGCATATTGGGGCCCGTTCCTCCGCTCCCGATGCCCCGCCTCCTCCTGCTCGCCGCCGCGGCCGTCGCCCTCGCCGCGCCGGCCCGCGCCCAGTGGACGAACCGCTACCCGGCCGTCCCGATCTACTCGCACCACGTCTACCTCGAAGGCTACGAGCTGCCCACCTCGGCGGCCGGCCCGACCGACCCCGCCCCGTCGCCCGACGGGCGGAGCGTGGCCGTCGCCGCGCGCGGCTGGCTGTGGCTCGTCGACCTCGACACGCGGCGCGCCCGGCGGATCACGGCCGGCCCCGCCGTCGACGCGCGGCCGGCGTGGTCGCCCGACGGCCGGCAACTCGCGTTCGTCCGCGACCGGAGCGACGAGACGGAGATCGTCGTGCTCGACGTGGAGGGCGGGGCCGAGCGTGTCGTGGCCTCGGCGCCGGGGCTGGAGCTCGACCCGGCGTTCACGACGGACGGCCGCGGCCTCCTGTACTCGGCCGCGCACGACGACGGGATCGGGCTCCGGCGGCTCGACCTGCAGACGGGCGCCGTCGAGGTCGTCTCGGACGCGCTCGGGCTGGCGCTCGCGGCGCGGCCGCACCCCGACGGCGAGCACGTCCTGTACCTGGCGAAGCTCGGCGCCGACGAGCTCCGCCTCCGGAGCCTGGAGACGGGCGAGGAGGAGACGCTCCACTCGGGCCGGATCCTCTCACAGACGCGCCCGGCGCTCGCGCCCGACGGCCAGACCGTCGCCCTCCCCCTCCCGCTCGACGACGGCTGGGAGCTCGTGCTGATGGACGTCGACGACCCGGTCCCGACGATCCGCCTCACGTCTGGCGCCGCGCCCCCACTCGCGCCCGCCTTCTCCGCCGACGGCCGGAACGTCTACTACGCCCAGGCCGACGCCGACGAGCGGTTCCGCCTGATGCGGATCCCGGCGGAGGGCGGCATGCCGGAGGAGGTCGCCGTCGAGGCGTGGGACTGGGGCATCGAGGTGGGCACGGTCACCGTCCGCACCACAATCGACGGGGCGCCCGCCCCGGCCCGCCTCGCGCTCACGACGGCCGACGGGCACCCGCTCTTCCCGGACGGACAGGCGTGGTTCGACGGGCAGAACGGCGTCGTCTACACGACCTCGCCCGGCACGCTGACGGTTCGGGCGCCGGCGGGCGGCGTCCGCGTGGCGGCGGTGCAGGGGCTGGCGACGCCGCTCGTCACGGCCGAGGCGACCGTTCCCGCCGCGGGCGACGTGACGGTGGATCTCGCCCTCGAGCCCGTCTGGGACGCCGACGGCTGGCTGGCGGCCGACCACCACTTCCATCTCAACTACGGCGGCCCCTACGGCCTCGACCCCGCCGACCTCGGCCCGCTCCTCGCCGCCGAGGCCCTCGACGTGGCGACCCCGCTCGTCGCCAACCTCCACAACCGGTACATCGACGACGAGGTCTGGGGCGACGACGCGACGGACGCGCGGCCGTACCGGGCGTTCGGGCAAGAAGTCCGGTCCCACTTTTTCGGCCACGTCGGCCTCGTCGGGATCGACTCCCTCTTCCACCCGTGGATTTGGGGGCCCGGCTACGAGGTGTTCGGCGACGACGACCGCGAGAACGCGACGGTGACGGCCTGGGCGCGGGCCCAAGGCGGCGTCGCGACCTACGTCCACCCCGTCGGCGTGCGCGACCCGTTCGCGACGGGCGCCGGCCGGTCCGTGCCCGTCGAGCTCGTGGCCGACGGCGCGCTCGGCGAACTCGACGCCCTCGAGGTCGTGTGCCTGTGGACCGACGACGTCGGGACGGCCGAGCTCTGGTACCGCCTCCTCAACCTCGGCCACGCCGTCCTCCCGATGGCCGGCAGCGACGTGATGAGCAACTTCTACCGCACGATGGCCCCCGGCGCGACGCGGATCTACGTCGCCGCCGGCGAGGACGCCTCGTACGCCGACTACCTCGACGCTCTCAAGGCCGGCAAGAGCGTTGTGACCACCGGGCCCTTCCTGGACGTGCGGATTAGCGGGGCCGCGCCGGGCGGCGTGATCGACGGCGGCCGAGCCGAGTGGACGGTCGAGCTGGCGTCGGCGGGGCCGGTCGAGCGCGTCGAGGTGGTCGTCAACGGCGAGGTCGTCGAGACGATGCCCGGGCTGGCAGAGCCCGGCCGCCGGTCGCTGTCGGGCGAGGTCACCCTGCCCGCGGGCGGGTGGGTCGCCGTCCGCGCCGTCGGCGACGAGCCCCAGGGCTGGCCCTCGATGGCGGCGTACCCGTTCGCCCACACGGGGCCGGTCTGGATCGGAGCCGTCGGGAGCACCGACCCGGCGGCCGAGCGGGCCGCGGCGCGCGACCTCCTCCGCGTGCTCGACGCCTCCGAGGCCCGGTTCGAGGCCGCCTACCAGGGCGTCGAGGCCCCGCGCCTCCGCGACCGGTTCGCCCGCGCCCGGCTCGCCCTCGAGGCCGTCGCCGAGTAGCTCCGCCTCGGCGCCGAGGCGGAGGGACCCGACACGCGGCCGCACGTACGACGAGCCGCCGCCGTCCCGCCCATGACGTCCCCGACGCCCCCCGCCTCGTTCGACCCTGACGCCTTCGCCGACGACGTCGCGGCCCGGCGCCGCGCCCACGTCGAGCGGGCCCCGTCCGTCGACCTCGCCGAGGCCGTCGTCGACGGCGCGCTCGCGCTCCTCTTCCCGGCCTTCGCCGCCGAGCGGCCGGGCGACGTCCGCGTCGAGGTCGGCCGGTTCCGGTCGCTCGCCCGCGACCTCCTGGCGCCCGTCGCGCCCGACCACGCCGAGGCCCTCGCCGACTGCCTGCTCGCCGCGCTCCCCGACCTCCGGGAGCGGCTCGAGGAGGACGCCCGTGCGACGGCCGCCGGCGACCCGGCCGCCGAGAGCGTCGAGGAGGTCGTCCTCGCCTACCCCGGCTTCACCGCCACGGCCGTCCACCGGATCGCGCACGCGCTCTACGGGCACGGCGTCCCGCTCGTCCCGCGCGTGCTGGCGGAGGTCGCCCACCGGCGGACGGGCGTCGACATCCACCCGGGCGCCCAGATCGGGCGGGCCTTCGCCGTCGACCACGGGACGGGCGTCGTGATCGGCGAGACGGCCGTCGTGGGCGACCGCGTGCGGGTGTTCCAGGGCGTCACGCTCGGCGCCCTCTTCGTCGACAAGGGCCTCGCGCGGACCAAGCGGCACCCGACGGTCGAGGACGACGTCGTGCTCTACGCCAACGCGACGGTCCTCGGCGGCGAGACCGTCGTCGGGGCCGGGAGCGTGATCGGCGGCAACGTGTGGCTCACGCGGTCGGTGCCGCCCGGCTCCGTCGTCACGCACGTGGCCCGGCTCCGCACGCAGGACGGCCAGACTCAGGCGATGCCGGAATACGTCATCTGAGGCGACCGCGCAGGCCGATGGTCGTTTGAACGAACAAGCAGATCCAACCTCCTCTCGTCACCGGGCGGTCCCGCCCTCCCTCCTATGCCTCTCGACAGCATCCTCGCCGCCATCGGCGGCACGCCCCACGTCCAGATCAACCGGCTCTACGGCCCGGACGCCCGCGTCTGGATGAAGCTGGAGCGCCAGAACCCCGGCGGCTCCATCAAGGACCGGATCGCGCTCGCCATGATCGAGGCCGCCGAGGCGAGCGGCGACCTGAAGCCCGGCGGGACGATCGTCGAGCCGACGAGCGGCAACACGGGCGTCGGCCTCGCGATGGTCGGCGCCGTCAAGGGCTACCGCGTGATCCTGACGATGCCCGAGTCGATGTCGGTCGAGCGGCGGACGCTCATGGCGGCCTACGGCGCCGAGTTCGTCCTGACGCCCGCGACGGGCGGGATGAAGGGCGCCATCGAGGGCGCTGAAAAGGTGCTCGCCGAGACCGAGGGCGCCTGGATGCCGCAGCAGTTCGAGAACCCGGCCAACCCGCGCGTGCACGAGGAGACGACCGCCCAGGAGATCCTCGACGACTTCCCCGACGGCCTCGACGCGATCGTGACGGGCGTCGGCACGGGCGGCCACATCACGGGCGTCGCCCGCGTGCTCAAGCGCGAGTGGCCGGACCTGAAGGTGTTCGCCGTCGAGCCCGACGCCTCGCCGGTCATCAACGGCGGCGACCCCGGCCCGCACCCGATCCAGGGCATCGGCGCCGGCTTCATCCCGAAGAACCTCGACACGGACCTGCTCGACGGCACGATCCGCGTGACGGGCGACGAAGCGAAGGCCTTCGCCCGGCGCGCGGCGAAGGAAGAAGGCCTGCTCGTCGGCATCTCATCAGGCGCCTCGCTGGCCGCGACAGAGAAGGCCCTGGCCGACCTCCCCGACGGCGCGCGCGTCCTGACGATGTGCTACGACACTGGCGAGCGGTACCTCTCGGTCGAGGGCCTCTTCGAGATGCCCGAGCCCCGCGAGCACCCGCTCCCGTAGCGCCCCACTCCCTCCGCCTCGGCGCCGAGGCGGGCCGGGTCAGCCGCGCCCGAGCCGGTCGGCGCCCTTTCTCAGGACCCGCCAGTAGCGGACCGGCATCAGCCGCTGCAGGAGCGCGCCGGACCGCGCGCCGCTCGCGACGAGCAGCCGTGGCGAGCGCTTCTCGATGGCGTCCGCGATGGCCTCGCCGACCGCCTCGGGCGGCGTCCGGAGGAACTGGCGCTCGAAGGCGGCCTGCTTCCGCGCGACCTCGTCGGCGTCGGCGCCGGCCGCGACGCGGGCGCTCGTCGAGATGGCCGTCGCCACGCCGCCGGGGTGGACGACCGTCACGCCGACGCCCGTCCCCTCCAGCTCGTGCCGGAGCGCCTCGCTGAACCCGCGGACGGCGAACTTCGACGCCGCGTAGGCCGCCTGCTCGGCCGGCGCGATGATCCCGAACAGGCTCGACAGGTTCGCGATCTGCGCCTCGCCCGCCGCCCGGAGGTGCGGCAGGAACGCTTTCGTGAGGCCGACGAGGCCGAAAAAGTTGATCTCCATCAGCCAGCGGACCTCGTCCATCGAGACCTCCTCGACCCGGCCCGCGAGCGCCACCCCGGCCGCGTTCACGAGGACCGATACGCGGCCGTGCTCCGCCATCACCGAGTCCGGCAGCGCCGCGACCGCGCCCGCCTCGGCGACGTCGAGGACGTGCTCGCTCACGGCGACGCCCAGGTCCCGAGCGGTGTCGGCGGTGGCGCGGAGCCCGTCGGCGTCGCGGTCGACGAGGGCGAGCGCGCAGCCGCGGCGGGCGAGCGCGAGTGCCGTCGCCCGTCCGATGCCCGAGGCGGCCCCGGTCACGACGGCGACGCCGGAGGCGAGGCCGAGGCGCGTCATGCCGGGACGGCGACGGCGTGCTCCGCCACGAACCAGCGCCAGCGGCGGAAGGCGGCGACCGTCGCCCGCCTGGCGCCGCGGCTGATGGGCGCGAGGTGGAGAAACCCGTGCGGCAGGCTCGCCTGGCGGTAGAGCGCCGTCGGCGTGCCGGCGGCCTTGAGGGCGCGGGCATACGCCTCCCCCTCATCCCGGAGCACGTCGAACCCGGCCGTCACGACAAACGCGGGCGCCAGACCGTCGAGCCGGCCGTAGAGAGGCGAGACACGAGGATCGTCCTCTGGCACGGCGCCCTGCGTGTAGACGTCGAAGAACGCCCGGCGGAGCCCGTCCGGGAGGAGGTAGCCGTCGAACCGGCGCCGCGACGGCCGGTCGGTCGGGTGGTCGGTGGCCGGGTAGATCAGGAGCTGGGCGACGGGCGGCGCGTCGGCGCGCGTGGCCTGGGCGACGCCGGCCGCGAGGGTCCCGCCCGCGCTGTCGCCACCGACGGCGACCCGGTCCGGGTTGGCGCCGAGGCGAGCGGCCTCGCGCTGCGCCCACCGAAAAACGCCGACGGCGTCGTCGAAGGCGGCGGGGAATGGGTGCTCGGGCGCGAGCCGGTAGGCCACGCTCAGGACGGCGTGCCCGGCCTGCCGGCACAGCAGCCGGCACGGCTCGTCGTGCGTGTCGAGGTCGCCCTCGACGAACCCGCCGCCGTGGAGGTAGACCACGAGCGGCGGCGGCCCGTCGGCGTGCTCGGGCGTGTAGAGCCGGGCGTCGAGCGGGCCGGCGTCGCCCTCCACCCAGAGGTCGCGGACGCCCCCGACACGCGTCGGCGTGCCGGTGATGCCCAGGACGTCGCGGCGGTACCCGGCGCGCGCCGTGGCGGGATCGTGGCGGACGAGCGGGACGGTGTTCGGGCGCGGGTGGAGTGCGAGCGCGAGGTGGACCGCCGGGTCGAGCCGCTGGCCGTCGACCTCGGGCGGAGGGCCGCCGGCGAGCGCGACCTGGGCCGCCTCGGGGAGCCGGGCGGCGGCCCGGGCGGCGGCCCCGAGCGCGCGGTCTCCGAGTGCCGGCTCGGTCTGGGGCGCCTCGCGGAGAGACGGCGGCGGGCCGGCCTGGCCATCGCCCGACGTCGCCCAGCGCGGGCGGAGGCGGTACTCGTCGGGGTCGAACGGCTCGACGCGGCGGCGGAACGCCGGGACGGAGCCCGGCCACAGCGCCGCGTTCCGCCCCGTCTCGTCGAGGTACCACGACGCGCAGCCGCCGGCCGTCCAAACGGTGTCCTCCGCCATCCGGTCGACCTCGGCGACCCACGCCGCCTGCGCCTCCGCCTTCGGCTCGACCGCCGCGAGGTCGCGCGCGTCCATCGCCCTCAATGCGCCCACGACGTGCTCGATCTGGGCCTCCGCCATCAGCACCACCGACGAGTGTCCGAGGCCGGTGTTCGGCCCCTGGAGCAGGAAGAAGTTCGGGAAGCCGGCGACCGTCGTGCCGAGGTGCGCCGTCGGGCTCGCGCCCCAAACGTCGGCCAGCCGGCGGCCGTCGCGCCCGGCGACGTACCGGGCGAACGGGAGGTCGGTCACGTAAAAGCCCGTCGCGAGCACGATCACGTCGGTCGGCCGCTCGACGCCGTCGGCGCCGACCGTCGCGTGCGGGAGGATGGTCTGGAGCGCGCCGTCGACGACGGTCACGTCGGGCTGCGTGAGGGCCGGGTAGTAGTCGTCGGACAGGAGGATCCGCTTGCAGCCGAGCCGGTAGTCGGGTGTGAGGACGCGCCGGAGCTCGGGGTCGCGGACCTGCTGGCGGAGGCGCCGGAGCATGACGCGCTCGACCTGCCGCGCGAGGCGGGGGTGGCGGAAGGGCAGCCCGTTGGCCTCGTGGTAGCCAAAGAGCGTGCGCCGGAGGAGGCCCTGGAGGCCTGGCCGCTCGCGGAACCGCCGCCGCGTGGCGTCGCCGAACGGCGCGTCGCGTCGCGGGATGACCCACGCCGGCGTCCGCTGGTACACGATCATCTCGCCCACGCGCGGCTGGATCGCGGGGATCACCTGGATCGCCGAGGCGCCCGTCCCCACGACCGCCACCCGCTTCCCGTCGAGGGCGACCGACTCGTCCCAGCGCGCCGTGTGCATGACCTCCCCCGCGAAGCCGCCGAGGCCGGGAATGTCGGGGAGCTTCGGCTCGGCGAGCGCGCCCGGCGCGGCGACGAGAACGTCGGCGGTGACGTCGCCCCCGCTCGTCTCGATGCGCCAGCGGGCCGCCGCGTCGTCCCAGGCCGCCTCGGTCACGGCGTGGCCGAACCGGACGCGCGGCATCACGCCGAACCGCTCGGCGACGTCCTCGAGGTAGGCCCGGATCTCGGGCTGACGCGAGTAGCGGCGGCTCCAGTCGGGGTTCGGGGCGAACGAGAACGCGTAGAGGTGGCTCTGCACGTCGCACGCCGCGCCGGGGTACGTGTTGTCGCGCCAGACGCCGCCGACGGTGTCGGCCCGTTCGAGCACGACGAGATCGTCGACGCCCTCTCGGAGGAGGCGGACGGCCGCGCCGATGCCGGCGAACCCGGTGCCGATGACGGCGACGCGGTGATGAGGAACAGACATCGACAGGTGAACAGCGTTTCGGGGGAGGATACCCTGGGCCCCCGCCGGCGTTCTCGGTCCGGGCCGTCTCCCTCCACCTCGGCGCCGAACCATCAGGTCGACGCAGTCAGGCGGGCCAGGCCGCAGGCGGCGGTTCTCGCGGCCTCTTCGCCCGCGCCCCGGAGCCGTCCGGGCCGGGGCCGGTAGCTTTCGGCCCCGGCCTCCGTTTCCGCCTCCCGATGCAGATCACGCTCCCCGACGGCTCCACCCGCGACCTTCCCGACGGCGCGACCGGCCGCGACCTCGCCCAGGACATCTCCGCCGGCCTCGCCCGTGCCGCGCTGGCCGTCGAGGTCGACGGCGAGGTCCGCGACCTCGACCGCCCGCTCCCCGACGGCGCGACGGTCTCGATCCTGACGTGGGACTCGGAGGGCGGCAAGGCCGCCTTCTGGCACTCGTCGGCGCACCTCATGGCCGAGGCGCTGGAGGCGCTCTACCCGGGCGTGAAGCTCGGCATCGGCCCGGCCATCGAGAGCGGGTTCTACTACGACGTGGACCTGAGCAGGACCGACCATCCGGTCCTCTCGGCCGACGACCTGCCCGAGATCGAGAAGAAGATGATCGAGTTGGCGCGGCAGGACAGCGCCTTCGAGCGGCGCGACGTCCCGAAGGCCGAGGCCGTCGCCCACTTCGAGGCGAAGGGCGACCCGTACAAGCTGGAGCTCCTGGAGGGCCTGGAGGACGGCGCGATCACGTTCTACACGCAGGGCGGCTTTACCGACCTCTGCCGCGGGCCCCACATCGCGAGCACCAAGCCGATCAAGGCCGTCAAGCTCCTCAACCTCGCCGGCGCCTACTGGCGCGGCGACGAGAGCCGCCCGCAGCTCACGCGGATCTACGGCGTGAGCTTCCCCAAGCAGAAGCTGCTGGAGGAGCACCTCGAGCGGCTGGAGCTGGCCAAGCAGCGCGACCACCGGAAGCTGGGCCGCGAGCTCGAGCTGTTCATGTTCTCCGACAAGGTCGGGCCGGGCCTCCCGATCTGGCTCCCGAAGGGCGCCCGCCTCC
Organism: Rubrivirga marina; assembly: GCF_002283365.1. NCBI lineage: Bacteria > Pseudomonadati > Rhodothermota > Rhodothermia > Rhodothermales > Rubricoccaceae > Rubrivirga > Rubrivirga marina. The sequence goes on from NZ_MQWD01000001.1 coordinate 92,039, forward strand.
GCGAGACGCTCGTCGACTTCCTCAAGGAGGAGCAGGTCAAGCGCGGCTACGAGCCCGTCGTGACGCCGCACATCGGGCGGCTGGAGCTGTACCGGACCTCGGGCCACTACCCGTACTACAGCGACTCCCAGTTCCCGCCCATGTTCGAGAAGGGCGGCGCCTCCGGCTCTGCCGGCCTCGGCACCGAGGCGGAGGACGTCAGCGAGGGCGCGGAGATCGCCAACGCGGGCGACGGGACGGGCGCGGCGCCCGTCGTGGGCGATGAGCAGGGGTACCTGCTCAAGCCGATGAACTGCCCGCACCACACGCAGGTCTACGCCCACAAGCCCCACTCGTACCGCGACCTCCCGGTCCGCCTCGCCGAGTTCGGGACGGTCTACCGCTACGAGCAGTCGGGCGAGCTCGGCGGCCTCACGCGCGTCCGCGGCTTCACGCAGGACGACGCCCACATCTTCTGCACGCCGGCCCAGGTCAAGGACGAGTTCAAGAACGTGATCGACCTGACCCTGACCGTGCTCAAGGCCCTCGCGTTCGAGGACTTCACGGCGCAGGTCTCGCTCCGCGACCCCGCCAACACCGAGAAGTACATCGGCGAGCCCGCGCAGTGGGACGACGCCGAGCAGGCGATCCGCGAGGCCGCGGCCGAGATGGGGCTCGAGACGGTCGAGGAAGAGGGCGAGGCCGCCTTCTACGGCCCCAAGCTCGACTTCATGGTCAAGGACGCGCTCGGCCGGAAGTGGCAGCTCGGGACGGTCCAGCTCGACTACAACCTCCCGGAGCGGTTCGACCTGACGTACGTCGACGAGAACGACGCCCGCGTCCGGCCGGTCATGATCCACCGCGCGCCGTTCGGGTCGCTGGAGCGGTTCGTGGGCGTCATGCTGGAGCACACGGGCGGCAACCTCCCGCTGTGGCTCGCGCCGACGCAGGTGAAGGTCCTCCCCATCACGGACGACCAGAACGCCTACGCGCAGTCCGTCGCCGCCGACCTCAAGGGGGCCGGCCTCCGCGTCGAGGTCGACACGCGCTCCGAGAAGGTCGGGCGGAAGATCCGCGACGCCGAGGTCGAGAAGGTCCCGGTCATGCTCATCGTGGGCCGCAGCGAGGCCGAGGCGGACACGGTCAGCGTCCGCCGCCACGGCCTCGGCGACGAGTCCGACCAGGGCACGAGCGAGGTCCCGGCCCTCCGCCAGTCGCTCCTCGACGAGATCGCGCGCCAGCTCGGGCGGGCGTAGACCGCGGCCTCGCCCCACGAAGACGCCGGGACCGGCCGCCTCGGTCGTCTCATCGCCGGGGCCGAGCGCCGGCCCGGCGACTCCGCGGGGCCCGTCAGGCGTAGGTTCAGCGCACCCTCCTGGCCCCCCCATGCCCTCGAAAAACGCCACAATCCACGACGTCGCGACCCTCTCCGGGGTCTCGATCGGGACCGTCTCCGCCGTGCTCAACCGGAAGGGGACCGTCAGCGAGGGGACGCGGCGGCGGGTGCTCGACGCCATCTCGGAGCTCCACTACCGCCCCAGCGCCGCCGCCCGCCGCCGGCTCCAGCCGACGACGGCCAAGAGCGTCGGGCTCATCGTCAAGGAGGTCAACAACCCGTACTTCGCCGACGTCATCTTCGGCGTGCAGGACGCGGCCCGCGAGCTGGGGTACCACGTGCTCGTGGGCCACACCGAGCGGAGCTACGACCTCGAGCAGCGGCTGACCGAGCTCCTCGTGGCCAAGGACGTCGACGGGCTCATCATCAACCCCCTCCTCAACGAGGACACCGACCTCTCGCACCTGTTCGAGATCCGCTGGACGAACGTCCCGCTCGTCCTCATCGAGAGCATCCGGGGCATCCAGGCCAACATGGTCGACGTCGACAACGTGGCGGCGGCGATGGAGGCCGTCGACTATCTGGTCGGGCTCGGGCACCGGCGGATCGTCCACTTCGGCGGGCCGCAGTACTCGGGCCACAGCGAGGAGCGGATCGAGGGCGTCCGGCGGGCCTTCATCGCCCACCGGCTCGTGATGGGCGAGGACGACGTGGTCCACGCCGGGGCGAGCCTGGAGGACGGCTACCGCGCCGCGCTGGGCTACTTCCGCGACCGGGAGGGCGACCGCCCGACGGCGATCACGTGCTACAACGACCTCGTGGCGATCGGCGTCCTCCGGGCGCTCCGCGAGCTCGGCCTCCGCGTGCCCGAGGACGTCTCGGTCGTCGGGTTCGACGACATCGACGTGGCGAGCTACCTCAGCGTGCCGCTCACGACGGTGCGGATGCCGCGGCGCGAGATCGGCCGGCGCGCGACGCAGATGCTCATCGGGAGCGTCGAGGCGGCCGGGAAGGTCGCGCCCGAGAAGGTCGTGCTGGAGACGGAGCTGGTCGTGCGCGCCTCGACGGCGCCGCCCGCCTGAGTCGCGCCCTTGGGGCAACCGGCAGGGGAGTCGTAGGGAGTGTGGGGGTGGGAATGGGGAGCACGGCGCTCCGGGCTCACACACTCCCCGCTCCCATCCCCCCACGCGCCGTCTGCTCTAGGCGGAGGCGCCGGGCTCGACGAACTGGACCACGCCATACGTCCCGCTCGTCCGCCAGTCGGGCTCGGCCGCATCGAGCCCCCGCTGGCGGTCCGGGTCGACGCCGACGAGCGTGTCGCTCTTGATGGTGCGGAGCGCGACGACCGGCGCGGGGAAGCCGCCGAGCGCGTCGGCGAGCGTCGCGTCGAGCGGCCAGATCGCGTCGTTGGTAGCGCGGCGGTAGTTGGCGTCGCCCTTGAGGACGACGAGGCTGGCCCCGGCGAACGCGCGCCCGAGGCGGGGCGGGAGGTCCCAGAACCGGCCCGGCGTGTTCCAGAAGACGTCCGGGACGACGCGGAGGCGGCCGGCCTCCATCGACTGGCGGAGCCGGCCGGCGAGGCCCGCGGGCTCTCCCCCGCGGTCGACCATGAGGTCGAGGAGCGCGTGGACGTCCGGCACGATGGCGTCGCTGACGAGGACCGGCAGGGCCTTGACGTGGAGCACGACGCGCTCGGCCAGCTCGTGCTCCAGCAGGAGGTCCGCGAGGACGTAGTCGAGCACCTGCTCCGTCCCCGCGTTGTCCATGACGACGTGGACCGTGCCGGGCGCCGCCCGCCGGAGGGCGGCCTCGGCCGCCTCGGCGTGGTCGGCGAGGAGGTGGTCCTCGTGGGCCGCCGTGCCCTGGGCCGCGCTGGCGGCGATGCTGAGGTCGAGCCGGTTGCCCCACAGCGCGCGCCGCAACGTCCGGGCGACGACGCCTTCGCCCTCGCCGCGGTCGTCGAGCCCGTCGGCCAGCGCCTCCCAGAGGGCGTCCGACGTCATCTCGTCGCGCTTGACGGGGGCGAACGGGTCGCGGCCGGTGTCGAGGTAGCGGGCCGCGTCCATCGCCATCCGGTAGGCGAAGTACTCGGCGAACAGCCACTCCGTGTCGAGCCAGCTCTCGCCGTCGTGGGCCGCGCGGATCGGGCGCCAGAGGTCGGCGTCGGGGGCCAGCTCGAGGTGCGGGAGCGGGGCGTCGGCGGCGATGGCGTCGGCGAGGCGGCGAAGGCCGTCCGCCATCCAGGGCGCGTCGGCATTGCGGTCGGCCGTCTCGTGGAGGAGGCGGGGCACGCGCTCCCTCATCGAGACGTGGGCAAACGCGTTCGAGCCGTCGGTGCGGACGGCGGGGGGGCGGGGCATCGAGACGAGGGGCGGGCCCGGAAAGCTATTCCGAGCGAAGCGCCCGGATCCGCCCAATCGGCCCGGGGGGCCCAGTTAAAACGTTTCATTCACCTGGTCATCCGATCTATCTTTGTCGCCGCGTGCGGTCGCCGCCCGCCCCTTACCCATCCTCCCCCGCCGGAAGCGCTCCCACCCCGTCTCGCCATGGAATCCCCCGCCCTCGGCACCCAGGTCCGCTCGAACGGCACGGCCGGCCGCTCCGCCCGCGTCCCGCGGATCGGCCTGCTCGGCATCATGCAGGAGCTCTACGACGAGACGTTCCCCGACATCACCGAGCGCCAGGGCAGCTACGCCCGCGAGATCATCGGGGCGCTGGGCGACGGCGTCGAGGTCTCGTTCCCCGGCCCGGCCCGCAACCGCGCCGACATCGAGGCGCGCGTCCGCCAGTTCAACGCCGAGGGCCTCGACGGCATCCTCATCGTGATGCTGACCTACGGGCCGGCGCTCCGGACCGTCCGCGCCCTCCGCGAGAACCGGCTCCCCGTGATGCTGGCCAACACGCAGCCGCTCCGGACGATCACGGACGACTGGGACATGTCGCACCTGACGTTCAACCAGGGCGTCCACGGCGCGCAGGACATGGCGAACACGCTCGTCCGCCTCGGCGTCCCGTTCCCGGTGATCTCGGAGGACTGGCGGAGCGACGCGTTCCGCGAGTTCGTGACCGACTGGGCCCACGCCGCGCAGGCGGCCCAGTCGATGCGGACGATGCGGCTGGCCCAGTTCGGCCAGATGCCGGGCATGGGCGACATCCTCACCGACGAGGCCGCCTTCATGCGCGCGCTCGGCCCGCAGACCGACCGCGTCAGCCTCGGCACGATCGTGGAGATCATGGACGGCCTCCCCGACGAGGACGTCGAGGCGGCCATGGCCGAGGACCGGGAGAACTTCGAGATCGACGAGAACCTCGGCGAGGAGCAGCACGCCTACGCCTCGCGCCTCCAGGTCGCCTTCGAGCGCTACCTCGAACGCGAGGGGTACGACGGGTTCTCGGTCTACTTCGACGCGATCGGCGACGACGGGCGGTTCGAGCAGATCCACATGCTCGCGGCCTCGAACCTCATGGCGAAGGGGTACGGCTACGGCGGCGAGGGCGACATGTGCACGACGGCCCTCGTGACGGCCGGCCACGTCCTCGCGCCCGACGCCCACTTCACCGAGATGTACGCGATGGACTTCGAGCGCGACTCCGTCCTCCAGAGCCACATGGGCGAGGGCAACTGGAAGGTGGCCCGGAAGGACCGGAAGCCGAAGCTGATCGACCGGCCGCTCGGCATCGGCGGCCTCGACAACCCGCCGACCGTCCTGTTCCAGGCCGAGCCCGGGACGGCCACGCTCGTCTCGCTCGTCCCGCTGGAGGGCGAGCGGTACCGCCTCGTCGTCTCCGTCGGGGAAGTGCTCGACACGGAGGAGATGCCGAACGTCGAGATGCCTTATTTCCACTTCCGGCCCGACACGGGCGTCCGGGCCTGCCTCGACGGGTGGCTCCGCCACGGCGGGACGCACCACCAGTGCCTCCACCTCGGCGACGTGAGCCGGCGGTGGGAGATGTTCTGCGAGCTCACCGGCGTCGAGTACGCCCGCGTCTGAGTCCGCCGGGCCCGCTCCCAGGCCTTGCCCCAAACGGAAGCGCTTCTCCGTACCATTGCCCGCCATGCCCCGCGCCTACGCCCTCGGCCTCGACTACGGGACCAACTCGGTCCGCGCCCTCGTCGTCGACACGCAGACCGGCGCCGAGGTCGGGACCGGCGTCTTCGAGTACCCGTCGGGCCAGGCCGGCATCCTGCTCGACGCGTCCGACCCGAACCTCGCGCGCCAGAACCCGCAGGACTATGTGGACGGGCTCGAGGGCTCGGTTCGGGCCGCGCTCGAAGACGCTGCCGGCACCGAGGGCTTCGCCCCCGACCGCGTCGTCGGCATCGGGGTCGACACGACGGGCTCGACGCCGATCCCGGTCGACGCCGAGGGCCGGCCGCTGGGGCTCGACCCGCGCTTCCGTGACGAGCTCGCGGCGCAGGTCTGGCTGTGGAAGGACCACACGGGCCACGCCGAGGCGGCCGAGATCACCGCCGCCGCGAAGGAGCGGCACCCCGAGTACCTCGCCACGTGCGGCGGGACGTACTCCTCGGAGTGGTTCTGGTCCAAGATCCTCCGCTGCGCGCGCGTCGCGCCCGAGGTGTTCGAGGCCGCCCACACCTGGGTCGAGCACGCCGACTGGATGCCGGCCGTCCTCACGGGCACCGAGCACCCGGACCGCCTGACGCGCGGGATCTGCGCGGCCGGCCACAAGGCGATGTTCCACGAGCGCTGGGGCGGCTACCCCGACGCCGACTTCCTCGCGTCGCTCGACCCGCGCCTCGCCCGCGTCCGCCAGTCGCTGCCCGACTCGACCCGGACGGCCGCCGAGGCGGTCGGAGGGCTGACCGAGGAGTGGTCGGCCCGCCTCGGGCTCCCGGCGGGCATTCCCGTGGCGACGGGCGCCTTCGACGCCCACCTCGGCGCCGTCGGGTCCGGCATCGCGCCCGGCACGCTCGTCAAGATCATCGGGACGTCGACGTGCGACCTCATGGTCGCCCCGCTCGACGACGACTTTTCGGAGGCGCCCGGCCTGTGCGGCGTCGTGCCCGAGTCGGTCGTCCCGGGCCAGTACGGGCTGGAGGCCGGGCAGAGCGCCGTCGGCGACATCTTCAACTGGTTCGTTGGGACGATCCGGCCGGAGGGCGAGACGCACGGGTCGCTGACCGACAAGGCCGAGCGGCTGGCGCCGGGCGCGAGCGGGCTGCTCGCGCTCGACTGGCACAACGGCAACCGGACGGTCCTCGTGGACCAGCGGCTGACGGGGCTCGTGCTCGGGCTCACGCTTCACACGACGCCGGCCGAGCTGTACCGGGCGTTCGTCGAGGCGACGGCCTTCGGCGCCCGCGTGATCATGGAGCGGTACGAGGAGGTCGGCTCCGCGGTCGAGCGGATCGTCAACTGCGGCGGCATCTCGGCCAAGAACGAGATGGTCATGCAGATCTACGCCGACGTGATGGGCCGGCCGGTCTACCTCTCGCGGAGCGCCCAGACGTGCGCGCTCGGCGCGGCCATGGCGGGCGCCGTGGTGGCCGGCGCTGAGGCGGGCGGGCACGACAGCTTCCCCGACGCCGTCGACGCCATGACGGGCGTGCAAGACCGCGTGTTCGAGCCGGACGCCGACCGCGCGGCCGTCTACGACCGCCTGTTCAGCCACTATCGCCGGCTCCACGACGCGTTCGGCGTGGCCGGGCAGAGCGACGACCTCGCCGACGTGATGAAGGACCTCCTCGACCTGCGCGACGCCGTCCGCAGCGAGGCGTCGGGAGATCGAGAGAGCGAGTCGGTCGACGCCGCGGCCCACGAGGCATGAGCCTGTCCGACCTCAAGCGGGCCGTCTGGCAGGCGAACCGCGTCATCGTCGACGCCGGCCTCGTCGTGCTGACGTGGGGCAACGCGAGCGGCGTCGACCGCGGGGCCGGCGTGCTCGTGATCAAGCCGAGCGGCGTGGCCTACGACGACCTCTCGCCCGACGACATGGTCGCCGTCGACCTCGAGACGGGCGACCACGAGGGCCCCCTCCGCCCGTCGTCCGACACGCCGACGCACCTCCACCTCGTCCGCGAGTTTCCCCAGATCGGCGGCGTCGTCCACACGCACTCGGCGAAAGCCGTGGCGTGGGCCCAGGCCGAGCGCGAGATCCCGTGCTTCGGGACGACCCACGCCGACCACTTCCACGGGCCGGTCCCGGTCACGCGCCGCCTGACGGGCGTCGAGATCCGGGACGCCTACGAGCACCGCACGGGCGTCGTCATCGCCGAGCGGGTCCGCCAGGGCGGGCCCGACGCGCTGAAGGTGCCGGCCGCGCTCGTCGCCGGGCACGGGCCGTTCGCCTGGGGGGCGACCGTCGAGAAGGCCGTCGACAACGCGGTCGCCCTCGAGGCCGTCGCCGCGATGGCCCTCGACACGCTCGCCCTCCGGGCCGACTGCGGCCCGCTCGACCGGACGCTCCACGACAAGCACTTCCTCCGCAAGCACGGCCCCGGGGCCTACTACGGCCAGGACGCCGACGGCTAGCCCTCCCCACCTCGGTCGCACCGCCGAGGCGGGCACCCTCCCGCTTACCCACCCCCCATGACCCCGATCGACTGGACCATCATCGGCCTCTACTTCCTCGTCATCGTCGGGATCGTGTGGTGGTCCTCGAAGAAGACGTCGACCTCGGAGGACTACTTCCTGGCCGGCCGCGACGTCGGCTGGTTCGCCGTCGGCGCGTCGCTGTTCGCCTCGAACGTCGGGAGTGAGCACGTCGTCGGGCTGGCCGGCGGCGGGGCCAACAACGGGCTGGCGCAGGCCCACTGGGAGCTCCACGCCTGGCTCATGATCGTCCTGGCGTGGGTCTTCGTCCCGTTCTACTACCGCTCGGGCGTGTTCACGATGCCCCAGTTCCTCGAGAAGCGGTTCGACGCGCGCTCGCGATGGGTCCTCTCGATCGTGTCCCTTATCGCGTACGTGTTCACGAAGGTCTCGGTCACGGTCTACGCCGGCGCCCTCGTGTTCCGGACGCTCCTCCCCGACACGTTCGGGACGCCCGACAACGCGTTCTGGGTCGGCGCCTTCACGACGGTCATCCTCACGGGCATTTACACGGTGCTGGGCGGGTTGCGGGCCGTCGTCTACACCGAGGTGCTCCAGACGGGGCTCCTGCTCCTCGGCTCGGCCATGATCACCATCTTCGGGCTCGACCTCCTCGGCGGGTGGGGCGAGCTCCAGGCCGTGGCCGCCCAGAACGCCGACCGGTTCGCGCTGTGGCGGCCGAACTCGGACCCCGACTTCCCCTGGCTTGGCGTCATGATGGCCTCGGTCATCGTCGGGATCTGGTACTGGTGCACGGACCAGTACATCGTCCAGCGAACGCTCTCGGCGCGGTCGCTCACCGACGCGCGGCGCGGCGCGATCTGGGGCGGCTTCCTCAAGGTGTGGCCCGTGTTCATCTTCCTCATCCCCGGGATGATCGGGTACGCGCTCTACGAGAAGGGCCTGATCGGCCTGCCGCCGGGGCCCGACGGCGTGGGCGTCGTCGGCGACATGGTGTTCCCGACGATGGTGGCCGAGCTGCTGCCCGTCGGCCTCCGCGGGCTCGTCGTCGGCGGGCTCCTCTCGGCGCTCATGTCGTCGCTGGCCTCGCTCTTCAACTCGTGCGCGACGCTCTTCACGGTCGACATCTACGAGAAGCTCCGGCCGGGCCGGTCGGAGGCCGAGCTCGTCCGCGTCGGGCGGCTGGCGACGGGCGTCGTCGTGTTCTTCGGGATGCTGTGGATCCCGATCATGAAGGTCGTGGCCGAGGGGAACGCCGGGCTCTACGACTACCTCCAAAACGTCCAGGGCTTCCTCGCCCCGCCGATCACGGCCGTCTTCCTCCTCGGGCTCGGCAGCAAGAAGATCACGCCGAGCGGCGCCTTCTACGGCATGGTCATCGGGTTCGTCATCGGCATGGTCAAGCTGACGCTCCAGACGCTCGTCCAGAGCGGGGCGATGGCGCCGGACGGCGTGCTCGGGGCCATCGGCGCGTTCAACGGCTACTACTTCTCGGGCGTCCTCTTCGCCATCAGCGTCGTGCTGATGATCGGCATCTCGGCCGTGACGAAGCCCCGCGACGAGGCCGAGATCCGCGGGCTCACGTTCGGCTCGCTCACGCCGGAGGAGGCCGCCGAGAACCGCGCCAGCTGGGGCCTCCCGGACATCATCGGGACGGTCATCGTGCTCGGCCTCGTCGTCGGGATCTACCTCTACTTCAGCTTCTGGATCTAATGCGCCGCTCCCTCCTCCTCTTCGCCCTCCCCCTCCTGTTCGCCTGTGCGGACGACGCCGACCCGACCATGGCCGACGACACCCCCGCCCCGACCGATCCGGCCAGCCGCGTGACCTCCGAACCGTTCGGGACGCTCCCGGACGGGACCGAGGCCACGCTCTACACGCTCACGAACGCCTCCGGGTCGAGCGTGAGCGTGACCGACTACGGCGGGATCGTCACGTCGATCGTGGTCCCCGACCGCGACGGGACGCTCGCCGACGTCACGCTCGGGTTCGACTCGGTCGAGGACTACGCGTCGGAGGCCTACCGGAACGCGCTCCCCTACTTCGGCGCCATCATCGGGCGCTACGGGAATCGGATCGGCGGCGCCCAGTTCGAGATCGACGGCGAGACCTACCAGCTCGCGGCCAACAACGGGCCGAACCACCTCCACGGCGGCGAGACCGGCTTCGACGGGGTGATGTGGGACGCCGAGCCGGTCGAGGGCGAGGCGGCCGTCCGCCTCACGCGGACGAGCCCCGACGGCGAGGAGGGCTACCCGGGGAATCTGGACGTGGCGGTGACCTACACGCTCACCGACGACGACCGCCTCGTCATCGACTACGAGGCGACGACGGACGCCCCGACGGTCGTCAACCTGACGAACCACACGTACTTCAACCTCACCGGCGACCCGACGAACACGATCCTCGACCACCGGCTCCGGATCAACAGCGACGCCTTCACGCCGGTCGACGCCGGCCTCATCCCGACCGGCGAGGTCCGCCCCGTCGAGGGCACGCCGTTCGACTTCCGCGAGCTCACGCGGATCGGCGACGGGATCGACGCGGACGACGAGCAGATCGGGTTCGGGCCGGGCTACGACCACAACTGGATGCTCCGGGAGACGGGCGGCGGGCTCACCGAGGCGGCCCGGGTCGTCGAGCCGACGACGGGCCGCGTGCTCGTGGTCGAGACGACGGAGCCGGCGATCCAGTTCTACGCCGGCAACTTCCTCGACGGCTCGATCACGGGCAAGGGCGGCGTGAGCTACGGCCGCCGGACGGGCTTCTGCCTCGAGACGCAGCACGCGCCGGACTCGCCCAACCAGCCCGACTTCCCGTCGACGGTCCTCCGCCCGGGCGAGACGTACCGCTCGCAGACGGTTTACGGCTTCGAGACCCAGGCGGCCGACGCCAGCGCCCCCGCGGATACGACGGCCGACGCCTGACCCACTCCGCCCGCCTCGGTGACCACGCCGAGGCGGGCGACATCGTGTCTGGATTGTCATCCTGAGCAACGCGAAGGATCTCGTGGGCCACGACCGCTCCGGCTCAGTCGTGCGCGACCCCATCCGACACGAGATCCTTCACTGCGCCGCTACGCGGCTCCGCTCAGGATGACACGGGCGAGGATCAGCGGTGGCCCCAGGGGCACCGCCCTGTCCGCCTCGGTAAGCACCCCGAGGCGGGCGGACTCGGCGAGGGCAGCTAGAGGGCGATCCAGGCTTGGTCGTCCGCGCTCGACGCCTGGATCGCGTTGACGACGCGGATGTCGCGGAGGCCCTCCTCGCCGGGCGCAATCGGCGGGCGGCCTTCGAGAATCGCGAGGGCCTCGGCGTCCATCTGGCGCGCCTGCTGGTGACCGGGGTCGGGCGGGAGGCGCGTCCCGTCGCTCGTCTCGCCGCCGACGCCGGTGTAATTCATGAACGGCCGGAGGCGGTACCACCCGCGCTCGGCCTCGATGTCGAGGTAGTTCATCGTCTCCCCGAAGCTCGTCTCACCCGGGACCACAATCCCACCTGGGAACTCGAGCTCGAACGTGGTGAACTCGTCGACGTCGCCGAACAGGTCCATCCGCTCGGACCACTGGCGGCCGCGCACGGCGACCGGCTCGAGCCCCGTCGCGTAGCGCGCCGCGTTGATCGGGTAGACGCCCATGTCGTAGAGCGCGCCGCCGCCGAGCGCACCGACGCGCCGCCATGCCGTGGGGTCCGGGAAGCGGCCGACGAAGCCCGCGCCCGTCTTCACGCCCGTCACCGCGCCGTACGTCTCCTCCCGTCCGTATCGGATGATCGTCTGCGTGTTCGGCTCGTGGTGGAGGCGGTAGCCGATCGACAGCGAGACGCCGTTCTGCTCCGCCGCGTCGATGATCGACCGGCACTCGGCCTCGTCCATCGCCATCGGCTTCTCGCACCAGACGTGCTTGCCGGCCTCGGCGGCGCGGATCGCGTCGCGGGCGTGGAGCGACGGCGGCGTCACGATGTAGACGACGTCGATGGCGTCGTTGTCGGCGATCTCGTCGAGCGTGTCGTACGAGTAGACGTTCGCGTCGGGAATCCCGTAGCGCTCCTGCCAGACGGGGATCTTCTCCGGCGAGCCGGTCACGATCCCGCGGAGCTCGCAGTGTGTCGTCTGCTGAAGCCCCGGCGCCAGCCGCCCGGTGCTGTACCCGCCGAGACCGAGGAGCGCGACGCCGAGCTTGGCCGTCGGCCTCGAGCACGCGAGGGCCGGGACGCCGAGCACCGACGCGGCGAGCGCCGTGCCGGTCCCCTTGAGGAATCGTCTCCGAGTCGTGGTGGTCATCGCGGTGGGGGAATGGGGAGGTCGCCCGCCTCGGGAGAGTCGCCGAGGCGGGCGGGACTGGCTAGAGGCCGCTGAAGGAGCTGAACCCGCCGTCGACCGGGATCACGGCGCCGGTCACGAACGAGGCCGCGTCGCTGCACAGCCAGACGACGGCGCCCTGCAGCTCCTCCGGCTCGCCGAACCGGCCGGCCGGCGTCTGCTCCAGAATCGTCCTGGCGCGGTCGGTGTACGAGCCGTCGTCGTTGATCAGCACGGCCCGGTTCTGGGTGGCCACGAAAAAGCCCGGCGCGACGGCGTTGACGCGGACGCCCGGCGCCCCGCGCCGCGCCACGTCGACCGCCAGCCACTTCGTCACGTTGTCGACCGCCGCCTTCGCTGCCGAATAGCCCATCACGCCGCTGATGGCCTGCATCGCCGCCATCGACGAGATGTTGACGACGCTGCCCGCTCCGGCCTCCGCCATCGCCTCGCCGAACACGAGCGTCGGGTAGACGCTCGCGTGGAGGTTCAGCTTGACCACCTCGTCGAACGCGTCGAACGGGAGCGGGAAGACGTGGCCGCTGTCGGTCCGCGCCCGCGCGACGTTGCCGCCGGCCGCGTTGACCAGCGCGTCGACGCGGCCCCACTCGCTCAGGAGCGTGTTCTTGGCGGCGCGGAGGCTGCTCTCGTCGAGCGCGTCGGCGACGAGCGGCAGGGCGTCGGCGCCCCGGTCGCGGAGCGTCTCGCAGGCGGCCTCGGCCTTGTCGGCGTTGCGGCCGAGGATGGCGATGCGGGCGCCGGCGTCGGCGAGCCCGGCGGCCATGGCGCTCCCGAGCGTGCCGTAGCCCCCGGTGACGACGGCGACGCGGTCGGTGAGGTCGAAGGAGGGCATCAGTTTCCGGGGGCGTAGGGGAACGAGAGCGACTGGTAGTACGCCAGCGAGCGCTCCGGGGGGGCGTAGCCCTCGGGCAGCGGCCGGTCGGCGAACGTCTGGAAGTACGCGAGGCTCGCGTCGCGCCACCACTGCGCCTCGTCGCGCTGGATCGCCAGATTCTGCGACACGCTCTCGAACCGCTCGGGGTCGACGTAGCTCTCGAGCCCGGCCCACGTCTCCTGCATCGCCTCCACGCGGTCGACGCCGCGCGAGTAGCGGACGACGAGCTCGTGCCAGAGCGTCCGGCCGGACGACGCCACGGTGTAGTCCCACGGGAGGTGGTGGAACCAGAGCAGGAACGCCTCGGGCGTCGTCGCGGGGTCGTTCCACTGCGTCGCGAGCGGCTCGTGGTACTGGCTCACGGCGTCGCTTCCCGCGTCGGTCCGGTCGAAGCCGATGCCCTCGGCGTCGGCGTTGTGGTAGTAGGTCGGGTTCCACTCGGGCCGGCCGAGGTCGCCGACCCACGGCCCCGGGCCGTAGTGGTGGCCCGTCGCCATGAGGTGGTGGAGCCCGAGCGGCGTCATGTAGTCGACGACGGCCTGGCGGGAGTCCATCATCATCTCGACGACCGGCTCCAGCAGCGCCGGGTCGTCGGTGAACGTCTGGGCCACCCACTCGGCCGCGACCGCCTCGGCGCCGAGGCGGGGGGACCAGGCCATCCGGCCGAAGGCGTACCAGTTGGCCTGGTCGAAGATCGAGCCCGACCAGTTCCGGTCCGAGCCGATGTTGGCGACGCCGGCCATCCCGGTGATCGGGTAGTCGTGGAGGTCGCCGTCGATCACGTCGGCGACGGTCGAGCCGGGACCGTCGGCGTAGGTGTCGGCGCTCAGCACCTCCTCCCACATCGTCCCGAGGTAGGCGAGGTGCGTGGCGAAGCCGAGGTACTCCTTCGTGATCTGGAACTCCATCATGAGCGGCGTCTCCGGCATCGTCCCGAAGAGGGGGTGGAACGGCTCGCGCGGCTGGAAGTCGATGGCGCCGTTCTTGACCTGGACGAGCACGTTGTCGCGGAACGTGCCGTCGAGCGGGACGAACTCGTTGACGGCCTGCTTGTGGCGGTCGGTCGCGTCCTCGGCCGAGTAGACGAACGCGCGCCACATGACCACGCCGCGGTCCCCGACGGCGTCGGCCAGCATGTTGGCGCCGTCGGCGTGCGTCCGGCCGTAGTCCTGCGGGCCGGGCTGGCCCTCCGAGTTGGCCTTGACGAGGAAGCCGCCGAAGTCGGGGATCGTCTCGTAGATCTCGTCGGTCTTGGCCTGCCACCACGCGGCGACCTCGGGGTCGAGCGGGTCGGCCGTCTCCAGCCCGCCGGCCTCGATGGGCGCGCTGAACCGCGCCGTGAGGTAGACCCGGATGCCGTACGGGCGGAACACGTCGGCGAGGGCCTCGACCTTCTCGAGGTACCGCGTCGAGAGGACGAGCGCGTTCGCGTTCACGTTCGTCAGGACCGTCCCGTTGATGCCGAGCGAGGCGTTCGCGCGGGCGTAGTCGGTGTAGCGCGGGTCGACGAGGCCGGGCAGGCGGTGCCAGTCCCAGAGCGACTGGCCCGCGTAGCCGCGCTCGACGGTCCGGTCGAGGTTGTCCCAGTGATTGAGGACGCGGAGGTCGAGCGCCGGGGCCTCCGCGATGGCGAGCCGGTCGATCGGCTGCCGCGTCTGGAGCAGCCGCAAAAAGTGGAACGCCCCGTAGAGCACGCCGACATCCGTGTTCGCCGCGACGATCGTCGCCTCGTGGCCGTCGACCTGCCCGCTCCGGATGACGTAGCCCTCCTCCCCCGCCTCGGTGAGGTCGAGCCCGAGGCGGGCGATGAGGTCCGACGACCGCGGTGTCCCGATCACGACGGCGCCGCTCTGGGTGACGCGGTCGACCGACGCGACGCCGGTGTCGAGCAACCCGCTCAGGCCACGCACCAACTCGTCGCGCGCCGCCAGCAGCGTCGGCGACTCGCGCTCGAGGACCACCTGCGTGACGCGGGCGCGGTACGTCGCGAGGTGCTCGGCGCCGACGGGGTCGTAGCGGAGCCAGAGGCGGTAGCCGTCGTCGGCCTGAGCTGGGACGACGGCGGCGAGCGCGAGCAGGACGAGGGCGGCGCGACGGAGGAGAGAGGGCATGGGTCGTGCGAAGGTGTTGGCCAGGCTCCTGACAGGGGGGCGCTCTCGACCGGAACAGAGGGGCAGCGTACTGGCAATGACGCGGTCAACGCGTCACGGCACGATCCGGACGACGACGCGCTTGTACCGCGTCAGCGCCGGCGTCCCCCGGTCCGTCACGGCCGCGATGAAGTGGGTCGTCTGCGGCTCGTCGACCTCTGGCGCCCGGAGGTACACCCTCCAGAGGTTCTCGGCGTAGAGATCGATGGGCTCCGCGTACGTTCCGGGCTCGGGGTAGTGCGTCCAGAGGAACGTCAGCGCGTCGCCGTCGGGGTCGGTGGCCTCGCTCGCGTCGAGCACGAACGGCTCGCCGGAGCGGACCGTGATCTCCTCCGTCGGCGGGACCACGGGCGGGTGATTCGCCTCGGCGTACGGGCTCACCGTCCAGTCCATCCGCGCCGCGAAGTCGTTCTGGATCGCGTCGCGCCAGCGCCACAGCGTCACCTTGTTGTCCTCGATGACGGCCGTGTCGGGGCGGACGGACCGGCCGTACGCGTTCGGGAGATACGGGACGTAGCGGTCGTCGGCGTTCGTCCAGATCGGCCGCGGCTCGGGCGCGACGGGGACGCCCCCTGTGAACCCGTCGCGGTTGAGGGCCTCGTCGGCGGGCCGGTACAGTTCATAGCGGCCGCCCCACCCGCCCCAGTCCGGGCGGTCGGGAACGCTCAGGCCGTTCGGGATGAGGGCGAGGAACGTCGGCGTGTCGCCCTCGACGCCCCACGCCACGTCGGGGTAGACGGCGCCGAGCGGGCCGTGCCCCTGCTGGACGTGTTCGGCGAGCCACGCGTTGCCGATCGTCGCGTTGTCGATGCCCTCGACGACAGCGTTGATCCCCGTCCACGTCGCCGTGTCGTAGCCGCCGGGACTGACGATGTAGAAGAGGTCCGGGAACTCGGTCCGGATCCAGATCGCGCTTTCGTCCTGGTCCGAGATCGTGTAGACCCGGAGCTTCGCGACGAGCCGGTCGACCTCGGCCTCGGGCCGCGTCTCGCGGAGCCGGTAGAGCGCCTGGGCGAGCGTGTTCGGCCCGCCCCATACGCCGACCCACAGCGGGCGGTCGTCCTCGCGCTCCAGGACCTCGAGGATCCAGTCGGAGCCCTCCGAGTCCTTGCCGGCGCCGACGCCGCCCATCCCGTACTCCGGCAACCCGGTCTTGACGAGAGACTGGAGCGCCCGGGCCGTCGGATAGCCCGACTCGTGGAGCAGGAGGTTGGGCCGGGCCTCGCCATACGCACCGATCACGCGCTCGATGGACTCCGGGTGGACGCGGTCCTTCATGTGGACCGACGTCGTGGCGATGATCCCCTCGACGTCGATCTGGTTGGCGTACAGGAGGAGCCGGACGAGCGACTGGGTATCGTCGGGGTCGGCCTCCATGTCGGTGAGAACGAGGAGCCGGTGCGGCGGCGTCTCTTGCGCAGCGAGCGGCTGCCCCCCGAGGCAGACGAGAAGGAGAAGGCTCCGGAGCGTCTTCATTCCGAGCAAATCGGGATGGCGGAGTGGATGCCGAGGCAGAGGGCCGGAACCGTTCACTGGAGGTCCAGCCGTGACGGCCGGCATCAGCCGGTACGACACGGCGAACGGCTACAGCGGAACGTTGGGGACACGGGCGTCGTCGGGGTCGGCCCAGCGGTCGTTGGGGATGAGTGGCGTCCAGCCCGGGCGGAGCGGGTCCTGGTCGTAGGGGTACGTCCCGAGGCGGAGGTAGAGCTCGTGGTACTCGGCCAGCTTGTCGCGGTCGAGCTCGACGCCGAGGCCGGGCGCGGTCGGGACGGCGATGGCGCCGTCCTCGTACGTCATCTTCCCGCCCACGATCACGTCGTCGGTGAGGTGGTGGTAGTGGGCGTCGGCGGCGAACGAGAGGTTCGGGAGGACGGCCCCGAGGTGGAGCATCGTCGCGAGCTGGATCCCGAGCTCGCCCGACGAGTGGACGGCCACGCCGAGCTGGAACGTCTCGCACACGCCGGCCGCCTTGAGGCACGGCCGGATGCCGCCCCAGAACGTCGTGTCGAGGAGGATCACGTCGACCGCCGTGCAGAGGGCGTTCGCCGAGAGCTGCTCGAAGTTGACGACGACCGTGTTCGTCGCCAGCGGCATCGACACCTTCTCGCGGACGCGCCGCATGCCGTGGAGCCCGAAGACCGGGTCCTCGAAGTAGTCGTTGCGGACGTCGGCGATCTGCTGGCCGAACCACATCGCCTGCTCGGCCGACCACACGCCGTTCGGGTCAAACCGGAACGAGTCGCCGTCGAGCGCCTCGGCGACGGCGCGGTAGCAGGCCAGCTCGTGCTCGGGCGCGAACACGCCGCCCTTCAGCTTGTGCGACGTGAAGCCGTACGCGGCCTTGAGCCGCTCCGCCTCGGCGACCAGCTGCTCGACCGTGCGGACCTCGCCGGTCCCGTCCTTCGGGTGCGGGTAGCGGAAAAAGAGGTACGACGCGAACGCGACGCGGTCGCGGAGCCGTCCGCCCAGGATCTCGGAGACGGGGACGCCCCACTTTTTTCCGAGCAGGTCGAGGCAGGCGAACTCGATGGCCGCCATGACCTGCGTCCGGTTGTTGTAGAGCGAGGCCGTCGGGTTCGAGATCGCGAACCGGAGCTCCTCGATCCGCGACGGGTCGCGGCCGAGGAGGAGCGGCTTGAGGCCCTCGAAGGCGGCAACGGCGCTCTCGCCCCCGCCGCCCATCTCGCCGAGGCCGACCAGCCCGCAGTCGGTCTCGATCTCGACGATGGTCCGGACGAACCGGCCCCAGTGAGACCCGTTGGCATGACGCAGCGGGGCCTCCAGCGGCACCGTCACCGGTGTCGCGCGGATGTCCGTGATGCGCATCCCGCTACCGGCAGCGTGCCGTGCGGGGGGGGCGAGGTCGAGCGAGGGGGAGTACACGGGGGGAGGGAGCTAGTCGGCGACGCGAACGACGGCGCCGAAGGCCGGCTTCGGAGCCCCGTCGCGGTCGAACAGGAGCGGGTGGTTGGTCCGGCCGGGGATCGGGAAGCCGTTCTTCCACGAGTCGCCGTCGGTGACGCCCCAGAAAGTGACGCGCGAGATCGAGTCCTTGTGGTCGAGGAGGACCTCGAACAGCTCGGCGTAGCGGTCGGCGAGCGCCTGCTGCATCTCGGGCGGGAGGCCGTCGGTGTAGGGGTCGAGGTCGGCGGCGCCCTCCTCGCGCCGGCTCACGTCGGCCGACTGGCTGCCGCGGCTGGGGAGCACGTCGATCTCGAGCTCGGTCACCATGACGTCGCCGACCTCGGCGAAGGCGCGGATCGTCGAGTCGAGCTGCGCGACCGTCGGCCAGTCCATGTGGGCGTGCAGCTGCGTGCCGATGCCGGTCACGCGGACGCCGGCGTCCTGGAGCGAGCGGACGAGGCGGACGGCGCCGTCGCGCTTCGGCTTGTTCTCCAGCGAGTAGTCGTTGTAGTAGAGCTCGGCGTCGGGGTCGGCGGCGTGGGCGAAGCGGAAGGCGTGCTCGAGGTAGTCGTCGCCGATGATCCGGCGCCACGGCGAGTCGCGGAGCGTGCCGTCCTCGTTGAGCGCCTCGTTGACCACGTCCCACCCGTCGACGCGCCCTCGGTAGCGGCCGACGACCGTCGAGATGTGGTCCTCCATCCGCGCCAGCAGCGCCTCACGCGTGAGCGGGTCGCCGTTCTCGTCCTGGAACACCCAGCGCGGCGTCTGGCTGTGCCACACGAGCGTGTGGCCGAGGATCCACATGTCGTTGGCCTCGCCGAACTCCACGTAGGCGTCGGCGCCCTCGAAGTCGTAGACGCCGGGCTCGGGGTGGAGTGACTCCCACTTCATGACGTTCTCGGGCGAGATCGCGTTGAACTGGGCCGCGACGATGGGCCGGGCGCGGTCGTCCTGGTCGGTGTACTGGCGCTCGTTGAGCGCGACGCCCATGAGGAAGGCGTCGGCGTAGGCGTCCTTGAGCGTCGGCATCGCGGCGTCGGTGCCCGCCTCGGGGGCGTCGCCGAGGCGGTCAGAGTCGGTGGAGGCGCAGCCGGCGGCCACGAGGGCCGCCAGCGCGAGGACGGAGATGGAGGGGCGGAGGGTCATCAGGAGACGGGGACGGGGTCGATCATGACGTCGGCGGTGCCCCCGCCGCCCTGGCGGCGGGCGGCGAGTTCGGCATCCATCCGCTCGTTGAGCGACTTCGAGATGGGGTAGAACAGCATGCAGAGCACGCCGAGGGCGAACGGGATGCCCGAATAGATGGAGACCATGTACCGGATGCCCTCCAGCACCTCGGGCGCGCGGGCCGTCGCCTCGGAGTACCCGTAGGCGGCGAGGATCCACCCCGCGAACGCGCCGCCGAGGCCGAGGCCCGCCTTCAGCGCGAAGATGATCCCGGCGTAGACGAAGCCGGTCGCGCGGCGGTAGTTCTTCCACTCGGAGTAGTCGGCCGTGTCGGCGATCATGGCCCAGAGGAGCGGGATCGTCGGGCCGTAGAACAGGTTGCCGAGGACGGCGAGCGCGAACATCGCCGTCGTGGCCGTCGGGTCGAGGAAGAAGAACAGGAACTGGACGAGGGCGGCGCCCGCCAGCCCGACGGTGAATACGAGCTTCTTCCCGAACCGGTCGGCGAGGGGCTTCGCCGCGAGCACGCCGAAGATGTTCATCAGCGTGCCCGTCATGTTGAACAGGCTGAAGCCGACGGCCGTCGGGTCGTCGCCGGGCGTGAGGATGAGCCCGAACGTGTCGAGGATCCGTCCCCCGAGGCCGAACTCGGTGTCCGTCGAGAACAGGCCGAACGACTGGACGAGGTCCCGGAGCGCCTCCGAGTCGACGAAGTACGTGAAGTAATAGTAGTACGACGAGCCCCGCAGCGAGAGCGTGATGAACACGAACAGCGTCATCCCGAACATGGCCAGCCACGGCACGTTCGTCTTGAGGTCGCGGAAGTCCTGCTTCGCGTCCGACTTCTGCTCCGGCGGCGGCACGACGCGCTCGCGAACGCTGAAGAACGTGACGACGAAGAAGGCCATCGCGATGAGCGCGTAGATCCCGATCGTGATGGACCAGCCGAGCCCCTCGTCGACCGTCCCGTCCGGCTGCGCCCCGAACTTGTTGACGAGCGGGAGCGTGAGGCCCTGGACCACGAACGTGGCCACCATCGCCGCGAAGAACCGGTACGACGACAGGCTCGTCCGCTCGCTCGAGTCGCTCGTCATGACGCCGTTGAGCGCCGAGTACGGCACGTTGTTCATCGTGTACGCCATCATCAGCAGCGTGTAGGTCGCGATGGCGTAGACGAGGCGGCCGGTGTCGCTGAAGTCGGGGACCGTGAACGCGAGCCAGAACAGCCCGCCGAACGGGATCGCGCTCCACAGGAGCCACGGCCTGAACTTCCCGAACCGCGTCTTCGTCCGGTCCGAGATGATCCCCATGATGGGGTCCGTGATCGCGTCGCTGAAGCGGACCAAGAGGAGCATCGTCCCCAGCGCCGCGGCGCTGATCCCCATCACGTCGGTGTAAAACCCGGCCTGAAAGATGATGAGGAGTTGGAAGACGAAGTTGGCCGAGGCGTCGCTCAGGCTGTAGCCGACCTTCTCTCCGACGGAGAGTTTGACGTGGGCCGGGTCGGCCGAGGCCGTAACGGGGGTGGCGGTCATGCGGGGGGATCAGGGGGTGACGCGGGGCACGGCCGGCGAGCGGTCCGCGTCACGCGGGAGAAGGCGACCGGAGGGAGCAGCCGGTTCGACGTTGAGCGCGGTGCCGGTCGGCCGAGAGGCTAACGCCACCGGGCAGCGGTCCCGGCCGTCCGTTTCAGGCCGGGGCCGGTCGCGCGCGTCGCAAAGCGCTTCCGAACGCGGCGCCAGAGACGGGATCTGACGGGCCGGCGCGCGGTCCGCGAGGCGCCCCTCCCCCGCCTCGGTCGATCCGGACCCGAGGCCGCCGACCACGCGGGACGTGGCGGACCGAGGGGGCTCAGAGAGGGCGGGGGCCGACGGGTGCACGAGGGGGGCGTCGAGGCGGAGAACGCGGAGGGGTCGGGCGGCATGAGAAGTCGGTCCCCGCCTTGACGGGTCTTCCCGGGACCCCTACCTTGCGGACAAGTGATATTATCACTGGAAACCGGTTTCAGTCAAGGAAAGCCGCTATGCCTTCACCCCTCGGGCGCGTCTCTAAGACCACCCTCTCCGACGACCTCACCGACCGCCTCCTCCAGATGATCCGGAGTGGCGAGTACCAGCCTGGGGACCGCCTCCCGGCCATCATGCAGATGGCCCAGAGCTTCGGCGTCGGCCACCCGACGCTCCGCGAGGCGCTCCGGAAGCTCGAGGTCATCGGGGCCGTCGAGATCCGCCACGGCTCGGGCGTCTACGTCAAACGCGGCGAGGACATGCTCCTCGTCCGAAACCCGACGTTCGGCGGCAACGTCACGCAGAAGCTGCTGCTCGACCTCGTCGAGGCGCGGATCCCGATCGAGACGCGCACGATGGCCCTGGCCGCGACCCACGCCACCGACGAGAACCTCGACCGGATGGCCGAGCTCCTCGACCAGGCCGAGGCCCACCTCCAGGACGACGCGAAGCTCAGCGAGGTGAACATGGAGTTCCACCACGAGATCGCCGTGGCCTCCGGGAACGCCGTCCTCGCCCAGCTCCAGGAGGTCCTCTCGCGGCTGTTCCAGACGGAGCAGCGGCTCATCCTCGACATCTACGGGTCGCGCGAGCGGGACCACCGCGAGCACGTCGAGCTCCTCGACGCGCTCCGCCAGCGCGACCCGGAGCTCGCGGAGCGCCGGATGCACGACCACCTCAGCGGCGTGCGCGACGTCGTGCTCCAGTGGGACCCCGACCAGACGCCCCTCGCGTGACGCACCGCCGCGCCCTCGCCGGCTGGAGCCTGGCGCTCGCCCTCCTCGGCGCGGCCTGCACAGGGCCGGCCTCGGTCAGCTCCCGCGGGCCCGCGGCCCTCGCCCAGCCCTGCCCCGACGGCGCCCTCGTCTGCACCGAGGCGAGCCCGGGCCGCCTCGCCCTCATCGCCGACGGCCAGCCCGCCGCTCTCCACGCCGACGCGTCCGACGACGCGGGCGTGCTCCGCGCCGTCCGCAACCTCCAGTCCGACCTGGGGCGCGTGGCCGGTGGTTCCGTTGCGCTTGAGCTGGAAGCGCTCCCGTCGTCCGGCCCCGCCGTGATCGTCGGGACGTTGGGGCAGAGCGCACTCGTCGACCGGCTCGTAGCGGAAGGCAAGGTGGACACGACGGGCGTCTCCGGACGGTGGGAGGCGTTCGTCCAACAGACCGTCGAGGCGCCGTTCCCCGGCGTCGACCGCGCGCTCGTGATCGCCGGGAGCGACCGGCGCGGGACCATCTTCGGCGTCTACGACCTCGCCGAGGCGATGGGCGTCTCGCCCTGGCACTACTGGGCCGACGTCCCGGTCCAGCCGCAGGCGGCCCTCTACGTCTCGCCCGGCCGGCGCGTCGAGAGGCCCGCCGTCCGCTACCGCGGGATCTTCCTCAACGACGAGGAGCCGGCCCTGGGCACCTGGGCCCGCGAGACCTACGGCGGCCTCAACGCCGCCTTCTACGAGGACGTCTTCGACCTCATCCTCCGCCTCAAGGGCAACTACCTCTGGCCGGCGATGTGGGGCAAGTCGATCTACGACGACGACCCCGCCGCGCCCGAGCTGGCCCACGAGATGGGCGTCGTCCTTGGCACGAGCCACCACGAGCCGCTCTCCCGCGCCCACGTCGAGTGGGAGCGCTACGGCGACGGCGCGTGGAACTACGAGACGAACGCCGACGCGCTCCAGGCCTTCTGGCGGACCGGGATCGAGCGGATGGGCGACAACGAGAGCCTCGTGACCGTCGGCATGCGCGGCGACGGCGACGAGGCCATGTCGGAGGGGACGGCTATCGACCTGCTCGAGACCATCGTGGCCGACCAGCGCGACATCATCGCAGACGTGACCGGCCAGCCTGCGGAGGAGACGCCGCAGGTGTGGGCGCTCTACAAGGAGGTCCAGGACTACTACGACCAGGGCATGGAGGTGCCGGACGACGTCACGCTCCTCTTCGCCGACGACAACTGGGGCAACATCCGCCGCCTGCCGGACCCCGACGCCGCGCCCCGCGCCGGCGGCTACGGCGTGTACTACCACTTCGACTACGTCGGCGCGCCGCGGAGCTACAAGTGGATCAACAAGACGCAGATCGAGCGCGTCTGGGAGCAGATGCACATGGCCTACGAGCACGGGGCCCGCGAGATCTGGGTGGTCAACGTCGGCGACCTCAAGCCGATGGAGTATCCCATCTCGTTCTTCCTCGATTACGCCTGGGACCCCGACGCGTGGCCGGCCGAGCGCCTGCCCGAGTACCCGCGCCAGTGGGCCGTGAAGCAGTTCGGCGAGGCCCACGCCGACGAGATCGGCCGGCTCCTCCAGACGTACACCCGGTTCAACAGCCGCCGCACCGCCGAGCTCCTCACGCCGACGACCTACAGCCTCACCGGCTACCGCGAGGCCGAGCGGGTCGTCGATGACTACAACGCGCTCCTGACCGACGCCGAGCGGGTCGGCGAGCAGCTCCCGGCGGCCCACCAGGACGCCTACTTCCAGCTGGTCCTCCACCCCATCGTCGCCAGCGCGAACATCAGCGAGCTGTACGCGACGGTCGGGCTGAACCGGCTCTACGGGGCGCAGGGCCGCGCCGCGACCAACGCCCTCGCCGATCGCGCCCGCCAGCTGTTCGAGCGCGACGACGCCATCGACGCGCAGTACCACGCGCTGGGTGGCGGCAAGTGGAACCACATGATGTCGCAGGTCCGGATCGGCTACACGAGCTGGAACGACCCGCCGGAGGACGTGATGCCGGAGGTCGAGACGGTCCGCCTCGGGGACGCCGCGGAGATGGGCGTGGCCGTCGAGGGCTCCTCCGGCTGGTGGCCCGAGGCGGACGCCGAGGCGGTGCTGCCCGAGCTCTCGCCGTACGGGCCGGACGACGTCTACGTCGAGGTCTTCAACCGGGGGACGGCGCCGTTCCGCTACACCGTCGAGACCGGCGCCGACTGGCTGACCGCCAGCGAACCGGCCGGCGAGGTCGACCAGCAGACGCGGATCTACCTGAGCGCCGACTGGGACGCCGCGCCCGACGGCCGCCAGCGGGTGCCCGTCACGATCACGGGCGCGGGGCGGACGGTGACGGTGCAGGTGCCTGTCTTCAACCCGTCGCCCGCCGGCATCACCGGCTTCGTCGAGAGCAACGGCTTCGTCTCGATCGAGGCGCCGCACTTCGACCGTGCCGTGGTCGGGGACGAGATCTCGTGGCAGGTCATCCCCGGCCTCGGGCGGACGCTCTCGGCCGTGACGCCGATGCCGACGACCGCCGACGCGCAGACGCCGGGCGGCGACAGCCCGCACCTCGCCTACCGCATCTATGTCCACGAGGCGGGCGAGGTCGAGGTCGCGGCGACCTTCTCGCCGTCGTTCGACACCCAGGGGCCCGACGGCCTCCGCTACGCCGTCTCGTTCGACGACGCGCCGCCGCAGACGCTCGTGATGCACGACGAGGGCTCGATGCTCCCCGACGTCTACCACGCCGACTGGAGCCGGATGGTGTCCGACAACGCCCAGACCTCGACCTCGACGCACGTCCTCGACACGCCGGGCGAGCACGTCCTCCGGTTCTGGATGGTGGACCCGGGCGTCGTGCTCCAGAAGCTCGTCGTGGCGACCGACGACCTGCCGCCGAGCTACCTCGGCCCGCCCGAGAGCCCCCGCGTCCCGGGCCCCACCGCCGCCCGCTAACGACTGCCCTTCCGATGACGACCCCTCGCGGCCTGTGGGCCGCTCTCTTCGCCCTCGCCCTGACCGTGCCGGCGTGCGTCTCCGCCGACGCCTCTCGCTCGACCGCTGCCTCGCCCGTCGTGGCCGACGGCACGGCCCGGTTCGAGTCGTTCACGTACACCGGCGACGACGCGGTGTACAAGGAGCGCGTGCCCGGCCCAGGCCAGTTCACCAACCCGGTCCTCGCCGGCTACTACCCGGACCCCAGCATCGAGCAGGTCGGCGACGACTACTACCTCGTCAACTCGTCGTTCGCCCACACGCCGGGCATCCCGATCTGGCACAGCCGCGACCTCGTGAACTGGACGCAGATCGGGCACGCGCTCACGCGGCCGGCGCAGACGCCGTTCGAGGACATCGGCATCTCGCGCGGCATCTTCGCCCCGACGATCCGCTACCACGACGGGACGTACTACATCATCACGACGTGGATCGACAGCGGCGGCAACGCGATCATCACGGCGGAGGACCCGGCCGGTCCGTGGTCGGACCCGATCTGGCTCGACTTCGGCGGCATCGACCCGGACTTCTTCGTCGACGACGACGGCCGGGCCTACGTGGTCAACAACGACGCGCCGATCGGCGAGCCGCTGTACTCCGGCCACCGCGCGCTGTGGATCCAGGAGCTCGACCTCGAGACGATGGCGATGGTCGGCCCGCGCGAGCTGATCGTGAACGGCGGCGTCGACATCACCGAGCAGCCGGTCTGGATCGAGGGGCCGCACATCTACAAAAAGGACGGGATGTACTACCTCGTCTGCGCCGAGGGCGGGACGAGCGTGAACCACTCGGTCGTCGTGTTCCGCGCGGAGACCGTGTGGGGCCCGTGGGAGCCGTGGGACCAGAACCCGATCCTCACGCAGCGCCACCTCGACGACGAGGCCCGCGACTTCCCGATCACGTCGGTCGGCCACGCCGACTTCGTGCAGACGCCGGGCGGCGACTGGTGGGCCGTCTTCCTCGGGACGCGGCCGTACCGCGGCAACGAGTACAACACGAACCGCGAGACCTTCCTCCTGCCGGTCGACTGGCCGGAGGGCGGCTGGCCGATGATCATCGACCCGGACACCCGCGCCGAGGTCCCCTACATCGTCGACCGCCCGGACCTCCCGGAGGGCGACGCGCCCTACCCGACGTCCGGCAACTTCACGATCACGGACGACTTCGAGGACGGCCTCGACATCTACTGGACGTCCCTCCGCAGCTCGTCCTACGACTGGCGCCGCCTCGACGACGGCGCGCTCGTGCTCGACGCCCAGCCCGTCGGGCTGTGGGAGATGGGCGTGTCCTCGTTCGTCGGCCGCCGCCAGCAGCACCTCACGATGTCGGCCGAGACGACCGTCTCGTTCGACCCGCAGACCGCGTCCGAGCGGGCCGGGCTGGCGGCGTTCCAGCAGGACGAGGCGCACCTCCTCCTGAGCGTCGGCCTGCGCGGCGGCGAGCGCGTGGTCGAGGTCGAGCGCCGGTTCCAGGGCGAGGCGACCACGCTCGCCTCGGCGGCGCTCCCGGGCGTCGGCCCGGTCCGCCTCCGCGTCGAGGCGGACGGACCCGACTACGCCTTCTCGTACGCCGTCGCCGACGGCGGCTGGCAGCCGCTCGCCGCCGACGTCGACGGCAGCATCCTGAGCACCCAGCGGGCCGGCGGGTTCGTCGGCGTCCTCCTCGGGATGTACGCGTCGTCGGCCCACCCGGCCCCGCCGCTCCCCTAGCCCGCCGGGCTCGGATCGTTCTCTCGTCGTTCCCCGTCCTTGGTGTGGCCCCGTCCTCGCCCGGGCGGCCTCCACGGCGCCGGCCTCGGCGCCGGCCTCTCCGCAGCACTTCCGCTTCCCCCGACTTCGACAGTTCCATGAGCGTCCTCATCGGCGACACCGAGTATTTCCCCGAGATCAGCCAGATCGCCTACGAAGGCCCGGACTCGGACAACCCCCTCGCGTTCAAGTACTACGACGCGGACCGCGTGGTGGCCGGCAAGTCCATGAAGGACCACTTCCGGTTCGCCGTGGCCTACTGGCACGCCTTCAACCAGACCGGCGCCGACCCCTTCGGGCCGGGCACGATCGCGTTCCCATGGGACGAGGCCGACTCGGCCGAGCAACGGGCCCGCGACAAGATGGACGCGGCGTTCGAGTTCATCACCAAGCTCGGCGTCCCGTTCTACTGCTTCCACGACGTCGACCTCGTGGACGAGGGCGACAGCCGGGCTGAGACGCGCACGCGGCTCCAGGGCATCGTCGACTACGCCAAGGAGAAGCAGGAGGCCTCGGGCGTCCAGCTCCTCTGGGGCACGGCCAACCTGTTCTCGCATCCGCGCTACATGAACGGGGCCTCGACGAACCCCGACTTCGGCGTCGTCGCCTACGCGGCGTCGCAGCTCAAGGACGCCATCGACGCGACGATCGAACTGGGCGGGAAGGGCTACGTGTTCTGGGGCGGCCGCGAGGGCTACATGAGCCTGCTCAACACCGACATGAAGCGGGAGACCGAGCACCTCGCCCGGTTCCTCCAGATGGCCCGCGACTACGCCCGGTCGAACGGGTTCGACGGCACCTTCTTTATCGAGCCGAAGCCGATGGAGCCGTCGAAGCACCAGTACGACTACGACGCGGCGACGGTCATCGGCTTCCTCGAGCGCTACGGGCTGGCGGACGACTTCAAGATCAACCTCGAGACGAACCACGCCACGCTCGCCGGCCACACCATGGAGCACGAGATGCAGGTGGCCGCCGACGCCGGCATGCTGGGCAGCCTCGACGCCAACCGCGGCGACTACCAGAACCAGTGGGACACGGACCAATTCCCGACCAACCTCAACGAGACGGTCGAGATGATGCTGGTCCTCCTCCGGTCGGGCGGCCTCCAGGGCGGCGGCATCAACTTCGACGCGAAGGCGCGGCGGAACTCGACGGACTTCGTCGACCGGTTCTACGCCCACATCGGCGGGATGGACGTCTTCGCGCGGGCGCTCGTCATCGCCGACAACCTGATGCAGAACTCGGCCCTGGAGTCGATGCGGACGGAGCGCTATGCCAGCTTCGACAGCGGCGACGGCGCGACGTTCGAGAGCGGCGAGATGACGCTGGAGCAGCTCGCGGCGCTCGGCGACGAGGGCGGCGAGCCGGCCCTGACGAGCGGCCGACAGGAGCTCTACGAGAACCTGATCAACCAGTACATCCGCTAGCCCCGTCCGGACCGCGACCGAGGCCGCCTCGGTCGTGGCGCCGGGCCCCTCCGCCTGTGTCATCCTGAGCGGAGGGCGAAGCCGGAGTCGAAGAGTCTCTAGCGAGCACGGCGTTCGGAGGGCGCTCCCGGTGACGGCCCGAGACGGAGTCGCACTAGAGATCCTTCGACTCGCTCCACTCGCTCAGGATGACACGAGTGGACGACGTCTCATTCCGACCCCATGCCCTTCTTCCTCGGCCTCGACACCTCCACCACCGCCACGAAAGCCGTCCTCGTCGACGACGCCGGGCGGTTCGTCGGCGAGGCGGCCACGGCCCACGCCGCGCCGGCTTCGCCCGTCCCGTTCGGCAGCGAGCAGGACCCGGCCGACTGGTGGCGCGCGACGCGGGCCAGCATCCGCGACGTCCTCGACGAGACCGGCGTGACGGGCGACGACGTGGCCGGCGTCGGGCTCACGGGCCAGATGCACGGGCTCGTCATGCTGGACGAGGCGGGCCACGTCCTCCGCCCGGCGCTCTTGTGGAACGACGGCCGCGCCTACGCCGAGTGCGACACGATCCGCGAGGCCGTCGGCGGGCTCGACAGGCTCGTGGAGCTGACGGGCAACGACGCCTTCGCCGGGTTCACCGCGCCGAAGCTCCTGTGGGTGCGGGCGCACGAGCCGGAGACCTTCGGCAAGACGGCCCGCATTCTGCTCCCGAAGGACTACGTCCGCCTCTGCCTCACGGGCGAGTACGCGATGGACCGCGCCGGCGGCGGCGGGACGCTTCTGTTGGACCTGGAGTCGCGGGACTGGTCGGGGGCCCTCCTGGACGCGCTCGACCTCGACCCGTCGCTCCTGCCCCCGACGTTCGAGGGAACGGCCGTCACCGGCCAGGTCAGTGCCGAGGCGGCCGAGGCGACGGGGCTCAAGGCCGGCACGCCGGTCGTGGGCGGCGGCGGCGACCAGGCCGCGCAGGGCGTCGGCGTCGGCGCCGTGGAGCCCGGGACGTGGGCCGTGACGGTCGGCACGTCGGGCGTCGTGTTCGCGTCGTCGGCGGAGCCGCGCGTGGCGCCGGGCGGGAAGGCCCACGCGTTCCCGCACGCGGTCCCGGGCCTGTGGCACGTCATGGGCGTGATGCTGGCCGCCGGCGACAGCCTCGCGTGGCACCGCGACACGGTCGCCCCGGGCGTGTCCTTCGACGACCTCACGGCCGAGGCCGCCGACGTGCCGCCGGGCGCCGACGGCGTGGCCTTCCTCCCCTACCTCTCGGGCGAGCGGACGCCCCACGCCGACGTCCACGCGCGCGGCGGCTTCCTCGGGCTCCGCCGCCCCCACGGCCGCGGCCACCTTACGCGGGCCGTGCTGGAGGGCGTGGCCTTCGGGCTGAAGGACAACTTCGGGCTGCTCGTCGAGGCCGGCGTGCCGGCGCCCGAGCGGGTCCGCCTCTCGGGCGGCGCGGCCAAGAGCCCGCTCTGGAGCCAGATCCTGGCCGACGTGCTCGACGCGTCGCTGGAGGTCCCGGCCGTCGGCGAGGCCGCCGCGCTCGGCGCCGCGCTCCTGGCCGGCGTCGGGACCGGCGCCTGGGCCTCGGCCGAGGCCGCGACGTCCGCCGCCGTCCGGATCACCAAGACGACCGAGCCGCGCGATGCCGCGGCCTACGACGAGGCCTACGCCCGCTTCCGCCGACTCTACCCGGCCCTCCAGGGGCTCTGGGACCCGCAGGCGTAGGCACGACACCGCAGGTCCGCCTGCCTCGGCGCGTTCACCGGCCTCCCGCCACGCTCCCCACGATCCATGACCTATCGCAGACTCGGAAAGACCGGCTGGGACGTCTCGGCCGTCAGCTTCGGCGCCTGGGCCATCGGCGGGAGCTGGGGCTCCGTCGACGACGACGAGTCGCTGGCGGCGCTCCACCGCGCCGTCGAACTGGGCGTCACGTTCTTCGACACGGCCGACGTGTACGGCGACGGGCGGAGCGAGCAGCTGCTGGCCCAGCTCAAGAAAGACCACCCCGAGATCCGGATCGCCACGAAAGCCGGCCGCCGGCTCGACCCGCATGTGGCCGAGGGCTACACCCGCGAGAACCTGACGGCCTTCGTCGAGCGGAGCCTGAGAAACCTCGACACCGACGCGCTCGACCTCGTCCAGCTCCACTGCCCGCCCTCGGAGGTGTACTACCTCCCGGAGACGTTCGGCGTCCTCGACGACCTCACCGAGGCGGGCAAGGTGAGGCACTACGGCGTGAGCGTCGAGAAGGTCGAGGAGGCGCTCAAGGCGGTGGAGTACCCGAACGTGGCGACGGTCCAGATCATCTTCAACCTGTTCCGCCAGCGGCCGGCGGACCTGTTCTTCGAGCAGGCGCAGAAGCGGGACATCGGCGTCCTCGCTCGCGTCCCGCTCGCCTCGGGGATGCTGACCGGAAAGATGACGCCGCGGACGACGTTCGAGGCCGACGACCACCGCGCGTTCAACCGGCACGGCGAGGCGTTCGACCGCGGCGAGACGTTCGCGGGCGTCGACTACGACGCGGGCCTCCAGGCGGTCAAGGAGCTGAAGGAGATCGTGCCGGAGGGCCTCAGCCTCGTCCAGTTCGCGCTCCGCTGGATCCTGATGTTCGACGCCGTCTCGTGCGCCATCCCCGGCGCCAAGAGGCCGTCGCAGGCCGAGGAGAACGTCTCGGCCGCCGACCTCCCCCCGCTCACCGACGCGCAGATGGAGGCCGCGCGCGCGGTCTACGACCGCCACGTCCGCGCCCAGGTTCACCACCGCTGGTAGTCCCATGCCCCGCCTCCTCCGCCTCGGCGCCGCCGTCGCGGCCCTCACCGCCCCGCTCGCCGCCCAGACTGTCGACGACGGCTACGAGATCGGGACGTGGCAGGGCTTCCGCGACGGCGCCGTCACGATCTCGTTCGACGACAACACGGCGAACCAGCTGCCGGTCGCCCTCCCGATCCTC
Source organism: Rubrivirga marina (assembly GCF_002283365.1). Classification (NCBI taxonomy): domain Bacteria; kingdom Pseudomonadati; phylum Rhodothermota; class Rhodothermia; order Rhodothermales; family Rubricoccaceae; genus Rubrivirga; species Rubrivirga marina. The sequence continues at coordinate 123,118 of NZ_MQWD01000001.1, forward strand.
GACGCGGTTGGCCTCAAGGCCACGTTCTTCGTCACGACCAACTGGGTCGGCGGCCAGTGGCCGGGCTTCGCTGCGGCGGCCGCCAACGGGCACGAGGTGGCCGTCCACACGCGGTCGCACCCGGACCTCTCGACGCTGACGGTCGAGCAGCAGCGGGCGCAGCTGGAGGGGGCGCGCGACGCCATCCTCGCCAACGTCCCCGAGGCGGAGGCGCTCACGTTGGCCTACCCGTTCTGCGTCCCCGGCGACCGCGCGCTCGTCGAGGAGCTCTTCATCGCCGCCCGCGTGTGCTCCGGGCAGATCGACCGGGCGACGCCGGCCGACCTCTACGCCACGAGTTCGTACGTCATTGGGGCGGAGGTGAACCGGACGACAGCGGCCTCGCTCAACGCCCTCGCCGACGCGGCCGCGGCCCAGCGCGGCTGGGCGACGTACCTCCTCCACGGGATCGACGGCGACGGCGGCTACTCGCCCTTCCCGTCCGATGAGTTGGAGACGCACGTCGCGTACCTCGCCGCCAACCCCGACAAGTTCTGGGTCGCGACCTACGTCGACGTCGTCCGCTACCTCCGCGAGCGCGACGCCGCCTCCGTCACGGAGCTCTCGGCGACCGACGACGCAATCACCGTCGAGATCACCGACGACCTCGACGACGCGATCTACACCACCCCGATCACGGTCCGCCGCGTGTTGCCCGACGACTGGGAGGCCGCGACGGTGGCGCAGGATGGAGCCCCCGTCCCCGCCGCGATCATCCAGGCCGGCGCCGAGACGTTCGTCGAGTTCGACGTCGTCCCGGACCGCGGCACCGTGACGCTCACGAAGAGCGACGCCACATCGCCCGCCGGGGCGCCCGAGGCGGGCCCGTCGTACGTCGTCGGGAGCCGGCCGAACCCGTTCCGCGGGCGGACGACGTTCGTCTACGAGGTCGGCGAGGCGGGGCCCGTCACGGTCGAGGTGTACGACCGGCTCGGCCGCCGGCTCGAGACGCTGGTGGACGCCGTGCTCCCGGCCGGCCGGCACGTCGTGACGTGGGACGCCTCGCGCTACGGCGCGGGCGCTTACACGTACCGCCTCCATGCGGGCGGTCGCGCCGACGCCGGGCAGACGACGCTCGCACGGTAGGCCCGCCTCGGGCTGTGTCCCAGACGGACCTCCGCCCCGCCGGCACCGAGCGCCAGCGGGGCGGAGCGACTCGCGAGCGGGTTGGGCTAGCGGAGGACGGTGACCGTCCGCGACCGCCGGACGTCACCGGCCGTCAGGCGGACGACGTAGACGCCGGCGCTGAGGCCGTCCGTCGACACGTCGAGGCGGCCGGCGTTGGCGGGCCGCTCGGCCGTCCGGACCACGCGGCCCAGCGCGTCGACCAGCTCGACCCGGACCTCCGCGGCCTGCGGCACCGAGTACTCGAGCGTGAGGTTGCCGGCCGTCGGGTTGGGGAACGCGTCGAGGTACGGCCCGCGGACGCCGGGCTCGGTGCTCACGCCGTCGCGCGGGAGCCGGACGGCGAACACGCCGCGCGAGTCGCGGATCGGCTGGCTGGCGAACCACCGGCCGTACTCGGCGACGTAGATGACGCCGTCGGCCATCACGGCGTCGATGGGGAACACGAAGTCGACCGCGACGGCCTCGGTCGAGACGGTGTAGCCCTCCTCGCCCTTGTCGAGGTCAATGAAGACGAGGTCGCGGCCGTCGCTGGGGAACCCGCCGCGGGCGCCGGCGAAGCCGAGCAAGAACCCGCCGCCCTGGAGCCGACCGGCCAGCGCCATCTCGGTGTCGAAGACGATGCCCTGCGGCGACCGGCCGCCGGAAAACGACGTGACGCTGACCCCCTCCTCGCTGGCGTCGCGGACGGCGCCCGTGACCGGGTCGATGAACTTGTCGGCGTACGGCCCGACGTTCGGGATCGGCTCGACGAACGTCACGCCCTCCGGAGGAGCGGGGTAGCCCGGGTCGTTGCTGAAGTAGCACCCGGTATCGGCCGGGTTCGGGTTGCAGACCTCGGGGACGAGCGGGTCGTCGTTGGGTCCGTCGTACCCGTACGGCGCGCCGTACGGGCTGAACTGCATCGGCGTGTCGTTGCCGCCGATCCGCCAGGGGAACCCGTAGTGCTCGCCCTCCCGGTACCAGTTGAGCTCGCCCGGGTCGTCCCGGTCGCCGGCGTTGTCCGGGCCGATGAGGTCGCCGTTCGGAGCGAACGCGAGGTCGAACGTGTTCCGGTTGCCCTCGGCGTAGACGTAGCCGGCCTCCTTGAGCGCCTGGCGGTCGTTGGGCAGCACGATGTCGGTCCCGTCGGTGGGGACCTTCAAGAGCACGGCCGTCAAGGCCTCCTCTCGGACGCCCCCGTAGCTCTCGCCGTGGTCGGTCCGCGAGCCGGAGTTGACGATGAGCGTCGAGCCGTCCGGCGTGACGACCGCCCCGTTGGCCCGGTGGTCGAAGTAGGTGTAGCTGAGGAGGTAGGGCTCCGTGGTCGCGACCGTCGCCCAGTCCCACCCGTCGCCGTTCGGCGTGCCGCGCCGGATCACGATCCGCGTCTGCGTATCGCCCACCTCGTCGTTGCCGACAAGGTAGAGGTTGCCCTCCGGGCCGAACGTCATGCCGATGGCGCGGGGCGCCCCGTGCTCCTCGTGCGTCGTGACCGCGACGGGGTCGAACGTGCCGCCCTCGTTCGGAACGAGACGGTAGATCGTGCTGGTCGAGCCCGGGGTACGCCCGTCCGGCTGGCTGGTGGCGAGGACGTAGAGCGTGCCGTCCGTCGGGTCGCGGTCGATCCGGATCGGCCGCTCGTCGGACTGGCCTCCGGGAATGTTGGCTACGCGTTCGACCTCAACGCCGTCCATCACCGCGCACGGTGGTTGGACGAAGAGGCCGCAAGTGGGGTCAGGCTGGCCAGTCGCCGCCGTGGAGACGCCCACAAGGGCGAGGAGGATGAGGAACGAACGGATCATGGGAGGCAAACTGGCTTCGGGGTACGGGTTAGCGCGCTGTGCGTGTGAGGTCGTCGGCGGCGAGGGCGGCGTAGAGGAAGAGCGGGGCCATCGGGATGACGTACTCGCCCTCGTACCAGAGGAACGGCCAGTCCTCCTGGAGCTCCGGGAAGTCCGGCTGGACGACGACGAGGCCGGGGACCGGGCCGCCGGGGATGAAGGAGTAGTCGGCGCGGTTCATCCCGTAGGCGACCGTCTTGCTCCGCGCGCCGATGCCGGAGATCATCGAGACGTCGCTGCCGGGGTGCCGGCCGAGGACGTACTCGACGCCGCGGAGCGCGGGCTCGGGCCCGACGAGGTCGGGGAAGGCGCGGTGGAGGATGTGGTTCGTCATGGCGAACTGGAGCGCCCCGCCGGCGCCGCCCCATCCGCCCATCCCGACGGGCACGCCGTACGGGTTCTCCGCCTCCACCTCGGCGAGCCCGTCGGCGTACTCGGCCACGCCCTCACGGACGCGCTCGCGGAAGCCGTCGTCCATGTGCGGCATCGCGCGGACGAAGAGTGGCGCGGCGAACCCGAACATCCGCCCCTCCATCTCCCCGACCATCTCGGCGATCCGGTCGGCGTACGTCGCGTCGCCCTCGGTCGCGAGGAGGAGCTCGACGGCCGCGCCCAGTTCCTCGGCCGGGAGGAAGCCGCCCGTCGTGTTGCCGTGGCGGAAGAGGATCGGCTCGAGCCGGGCGTGCTCCTCGTCCCACACCCGGATCGCCGTCTGGAGCGCCTTCTCGGCGAGGTCGTCGCGGTAGCCGCGGAGGACGCGGCTGGCGGCCGCCAGCGCCGCGATCGACCCGTAGTCGAGCGCGGTCGACTTGCTGGTGAAGGCCCAGCGGTCGTCGAACGTGCCCGACCGATCGCCGCGGACCTCGAGGCTGTCGAGCGTCGGGTCGTAGACGCGATTGTCGGTCTTGGTCAGCCCGTCGCCGAGGTGGTGGTACTGGTGGAGGTGGGCCTCGACGATGCCCGGGATGGCGTGGCCCACGGCGTCGTACTGCGCTTGGAGTTGGAGGACGCCGTGCTCGACCTGCTGGAGCACGTCCGGAATCCCGTCGGGCGTCCGCATCTCGACGTAGCGGTCGTCCTGCTTTACCGTCGTCTCGTCCCAGTCGACGCCGAACGTCTCGTGGAGGAGGACGAGGTCGGAGACGGTCGCGTACTGGCTCTGCGTGCGGATGTCGTAGTCGCCCGCGTCGTACCACCCGCCGACGGCGAGGCCGGGGATGTGCTCGCCCGGCTCGTACGGCGTGTCCGTCGTCGGGCCCTGGGCGAACAGGTCGAAGTGCTCGTGGTTGACGGGGGCCTGCAGCGCGTCGTCGAGGTGGGAGGCCCCGTGCCACACGCGGTACCGGTCGTTGACGAACATGTGGTCCATCTGGACCGGCATGAACGTGTCGAGCGTCGCGCTCCACAGCGACGGCCCGTAAACGTCGTCGGCGATGCGGAACGGCTCGGTCGTCTCGCTGCCCGTCGACAGCGTGTAGACGCCGGGCTCGGTGACGTCGGAAAAGTCGAACGTGGCGTACTGGTAGCGGAGGAAGCCGCCCCAGGGCTCGGCGGCGGCCCGCTTCGCCTCGGTCGTCGTCCCATCGGCTTCGATCCGGGTGAGCGTGACGACGGGCGCGGGATCGGCGGCCGGGTCGAGCTCGATGACGGCGCTCTTCGGCTGCCCCGGCGCGTAGCCGACCTGCGAGTGGCCGATGACGGGCGCGCGTTGCCAGCCGGGCGTCCGGCTCGGCGTGAGCGTCCACTCGAGGACGGTCCCGGTCTCACCGGCCGGCAGGAGGGAGCGGACGACGAACCAGCCGTTCTGCGCCCGGTTGCGGCCGTCGTAGAGCGCGAGCGTCGCGCCGTCGTGGGCCTCGATCGTCACGCGGCGCTCCGCGTCCTCCGGGGCGAGGACGAGCGTCGCGCCCTCCGCCAGCGGCTGCGGCTCGTAGCGGCCCATCCACTCGTCCCACGCCATCGGCCCGACGGGCGAGCGGGGGAACTGCCCGGGCCGGCCGTCGGCGAGGTACGCCTTCCCGAAGTACGCCGACGGCAGGAACTCCAGGTTGAACCCGGCCCGTCCCTCAAGCGCTTCCGGAACGGGCTCCGAGAGAACGACGCGGATCGTCACGCCGCCCTCCGGCCGCGCCTCCGTCTCCACCTCGTACTCGAAGTCGTAATCGGGGTACGCGCTCGTCGCCGAGATCACACCGGCCTCGCGGTCGACGGCCCGCTCGCCAAACTCCGGCGTCGGGTCCCACTGCTCCGGCGCGTTCGAGAGGCGGACGTCGCCGTTCGTGCCCGTCCGCACGCCGTGGTGGATGAGCTCGACCCCGCTCAGCTTGGAGTCGCTGAACAGGCCGCTGTAGCGGTTGTTGTAGACGAGGACGTCGACGCTCTCCGAGTCGAAGTACTCGCGGTCGTGGATCTGGAGCGGGGCGTCCTGCGCGGTGACGGCGGCGGCGAGGCCCCAGAGAAGCAACAGGCGGGCGGTCATGTCGGGTGATCGGGTGACCTGATCAATATCGGGACACTCGCCGGGCCCGACAGCGCTTCCACAGAAGAAATGAAACGTTTCAGCCCCCTCCCGGTGCCCCCGAGGCGACCCGACCCTTTAGCGCCGGGCGGGGCCGGTGGCCCCGATGGGCGGCAGGCTCGCCAGGAGCGCGCGCGCCTGCGCGTGGTCGGGCTGGACGTGGAGGAGCGCCTCGACGGCCCCGCGCGCCTCGGCGTACCGCTGGGCGAAGGCATAGGCCACGCCGAGGTTGTAGAGCACCTGCGGATTGCCCGGTGCGAGCGCGCGGGCCTCCTCGTAGTAGCCGATCGCCTCCGGCACGTCGCCGCGCCGGACCTCGACGGCGCCGAGCATCGAGAGCGGGTCGGGCGAGCGCGGCTCGCGCTCGGCGGCCTTGCGGAACGCGTCCGCGGCCTCGTCGAGGCGGCCGGCGCGGAAGTACACGCCGCCCAGCCCGAGGTACGGCTGGCCGAACATCGGGTACGCCGAGACGACGGCCTGCCGGGCCTGGAGCGCGGCCTCCAGATCCCCCTGTTGCTCGTAGACCGTCGCCAGTTCGCCCGTCGCGTCGAGCCACGGGGCCTCATTCGTGTACAGCGCCTGGACGATCCGGTCGAACGGCGTCCGCACCGTCAGCGTGTCGCCGCGGCGGACGGGCTGGCCCTCGGGGACGAACGGCCAGTACGACGTCATCCGCCGGACGCGGAGGAGGCCGACGAGCGAGTCGGCCGGGGTGAGCGGGAGGTCGCGCCGGGCGAGGTCGTCGGGAACGGCCCGGCTCCAGTCGCCGATGGCGCCGGCCTCGCGGAGGGCGTCGTAGAAGGCGTCTGCGATGAGGAAGTAGCCGTCGAGCGTCGGGTGGAGGTGTTCGAGCATGTGCTCCTTCCCGATCGTCCCGCCCGGTGCCTCTTGGCGGAGGCGCGCCTCCGCCGCGACGACGGTCGCCCCATGCGCCGCGGCGACGTCGCGGATGACGGCGTTGATCGCCCTCGGCGCGCGGAAGCGGAGGGCGTCGCGATCCCGCGCGGCGACGAACGCCTCGCGCGCCGCCGCCGTGTCGCCCAGGGCCTCCTCGACCCGGGCGAGCGCGTAGAACCCGTCGGCCGCGAGCGAGTCGAGCCGGACCGCCTCAGCGAATGCGGCGCGCGCCTCGGCGAGATCACCGCGCCGGCCTGCCCCGACGCCTCGGTCGTACGCCTCCCGCCACGCCGCTTCGTCGGTGCCCGCGGCGAACGCGCTCACGAACGGCCGTTGGTCCCGCTCGTTCGACGCGACCGTCGCGATGAACACGGGGACGCCGGCTCGCTCGTAGGTCGCGAGGAGGTCGGAGAGGTTCGACCGGAATTGCCGCAGGCCGAGCTCGTACTCCGGTGAGCCGTAGGGGACCGTCTGCTCCCCGGCCATCTGCGCCATCATGGTGCCGCCGTCGGCCTCCCCTCCCCCATCCGGCGTGGGTGCCTCCGCGCCTCCGCCGAGGCCGGCGAGGACGTTCCGGAGAAGCTGGACGGTCCGGACGTGCCGCAGTCTCAGGTACACGTTGACGAGGCCGCGGAACCGACCCAGCGACTCCGCCGAGCCGACCCCGAGCGCGCCGTAATACTCGTTGTGGCCGGCGTAGATCAGGACGGCGTCCGGCTCCTGGGCCACGATCTCGTCGGCGAGGTCGAGGAGCGTGTACGAGCTCACGGCGTCCATCGCCGTGTTGATGACCTCGATCGTCCGGTCGGGGAAGGTGTCCTGGAGGCGCCGCTCCAGCATCCGCGAGAACGCGCCGCCGCCGTAGAAGGGGAAGCCGGCCGCCGTCGAGCCGCCCTGCACGAAGACGCGGTACTCGTCGTCGCCCTTCTGGGCGGCGAACACGTCGTGGAGCGGCGCGGGGACGCTCGCCTGCTGCGCGAAGTAGCGCCGCGCGATGTCGGCGTTGCGAACGAGGTACTGTGGGTTCTCGTCGAGCGGCTCGAAGAGCGGGTAGTCGTCGCCGTAGTCCGCCAGCCGGAGCCCGCCTTCCAGCACGGCGAAGAACAGGACGGGGATGAGCAGCATCACCCCGGTGAACACGATCCGCCGCCGCCGCGAGAGGACGGGGGCCGGAGGCGGGGCGGGGGCGGTGCGAGCGCTCATCCGGTCCGGGTCGCGCTACTGCGGCCCGCCGAGGACGCGCGCCCAGAGCGCCTCGTCCACCTCGACCGCGTACCGCTCGCGCAGTTCGGCCTCGACCTCGGCCGCCAGCCGCTCGCGGTGGTGCTCGGTGAACGCCTCGACCACGCGCTCGCGGACCTCGTCGAAGCCCAGTTGGCGCTCGTCGAGCCGCCGCGTGGCCTTGACGACGGCGTACCGCCGGCCCTCCGGCGTATCGTAGGCGACCGGGCCGGTCACCTCCCCTTCCCCGAGGCCGAACGCGACCTCGCCGAGGTACGGCGGCTCCTGGATAAAGCGGGCGACGATCTCGCCGTCTCGCGTCCGCCCGAAGGAGCGGCGGAGCCGACGGTCAGAGGCGTCTTCGAACGGCGTCCCAGCCTGGAGCCGCGCCCAGACGTCGTCGGCCTCGGCCTCGGTCTCCCGCTCGATGACCTCCGTGTACACGGTGGGCAGCTGGTAGAACAGCGAGTCGGCGTGGGCCTCGTAGAACGCGCGGAGCGCGGGCTCCGTGGGCTCTGGGAGGCGCGCCTCGATCCGCTTCCGGTCGTAGTACTGCTCGAAGGCCTCGGCGAGCACGGGGCTCGGCGTGCCGGGCCGCATCAGCTCCTCGTCCAGCCCGAGCTCGAGGGCGACGTCCACCATCCGGTCGGCCCGGACGGCCTCGAGCAAGTAGTCGCGCACGAAGAGCACGCTGTGCCGTCCGGAGGAGCGGCTCACCGCCAGGACCTCCCCGATCAGCCGCGGGAGCTCGCTGAGCCGGAGCTCGCCCGCGCTGTCGGTAAACACGACGGCGTCGCCGCTCTCGGCGACGTGGGCGCGGACCGTCTCGGCGTAGTCCGTCTCGAAGAACCCGGGCGTCCGCGCCCACTCGACGATCTTCGAGACCACCTCGTCATTCCAGCGCACCGTCGTCGAGTCGACCGTGGCCTGCCGCTCCTCGTAGTACGCCTGGTTGGCCTGCTCGGAATACCGCCCGCGCTGGACCTCGACGATCCGCGGTCGGACCTGCGCGAGCGGCGGGACCGGGACCTCCTCGACGCGCTCGCCGACGACGATGACGAAGGCGTCTCCCCGGTCCAGGCTCAGGGCCTCGCCGGGCTCGAGACGAAACGTGACCGCCATCATCGGCGACCGGGTGCTCCGCTCCCAGGTGACGGGGGCCATGAGCCCGCCGGTCCGGACAGAGGCCTCGTCCTCGGAGTACCGCGCGACGAGGGCCTCGACCGACGCGCCCTCATCGAGTTGGCGTCGGACCTCCTCGACCGTCTCGCGGAGCGCGGCCAGGGTCGCGGGCGTCGCGCCGGGCGGCTTCCGGAGCACGATCTGGCGGTAAAAGACGACTCGGCCCATGGCCTCATGTTGGGCCCGGATCGCGTCCTCGTTCAGGAACGGCTCCTCGTACGTCTGCTCGTAGTACGCGACGAGGAGCTCCTCCGCGTACCGTGGGCCGAGGCCGGCGAGGAACGCCGGCTCCTCGTCGTAGCCGAGGCGGAAGAAGTCCCGGCCTTTGAGCCGTTCGAGCGTCGCCTCCTTCAGCGCGATGCGGAGCTGCTCGGTGGGGTCCATCACCCCCCGGTAGAAGATGCGCTCCGCGCGGTCGCGGAGCTCGCCCATCGTGACGTCGACGTCGTCTTCGACCGTGGCGACGACGGCCTGTCGGCCGGCCGGCTGGCCGAGGGCGGGGACCGTCCCGAGCACGACGAGCAGGCCGAGCGCGAGCGAACGAGAGAGGCGCATGGGAAAAGTCGAGTGGGATCGGAACGTCACAACAAACCCGGGGCCCCGGCCGACATTGTGACCGGGGCCCCGGGAGGGTGCCGATGCGTCGGAGTTTACCGGACGATCACCATCCGGCGGGACTCGACGGAGTCGCCAGCGCGGAGCGTGTAGACGTACACGCCGCTGCTGAGGGACCCGGCGTTCCAGTCGGCGGTGTGCGCGCCGGCCGCGAGCTCGCGGTCGACGAGCGTGGCCACGCGGCGGCCGAGCGCGTCGAAGACCTCGAGGGTCACGTCGCTCGCCGTCGCCAGCTCGAACTCGATCGTCGTCGCGGCGCTGAACGGGTTCGGCCGGTTCTGGCCGAGCTGACCGATCAGGGACGGCCCACGCTCGTCGGCCGTGATCAGCGTCGAGCCCGTCGCGAGCGCGTTGTCGATCGCGGCGTACTCGGCGTCACGGGTCGCCATCCAGGCCGACTTCTCCGCCGGGAACCAGTTGAGGTCACCGACCGGGTAGCCGTTGTAGCCACCGGAGAGGTACGTGTCGTTCGAGTACGAGAGGTCGAGCGGGATCGGCCAGTCGAAGACGATCCAGTTGTTTGTGTCCTCGGTGTCGATCTCGTTGCCGGCCTCGTTGCCGGCCGTCCGGATCTTCGGGAGGAGGTCGGAGACGGCGACGTCGCTCGAGGCCGAGGCGAAGCCCCAGTCGTAGAGCTCGTCGACGCGGCCCGGGCCGTTGGCGAAGCCGGGGGCGCCGGCCTCGTACCACGTGCCCCACGTGATGAGCGGGTACGTGGCGTCGTCCATGAAGACCGACATCGTCCGGTCGTTGGCGAGGATCGCCTGGTCCGACCACTGGAGCGACGCGTCGCCCTCGAGGCAGCCGTCACCGGCGCAGACGTCGCCCTCGACGCCCTGCGCGTTGAGCGCGTCGTCGATGGTGAGGAGGCTCTCGTCCCAGTACGCGGCGTTCGCGTCGACGAGCACCTGCCGGTCCGCCTCGGTGAACGGCTCGCTGTCCGGGTACGCCGCCGAGGTCGCCGCGATGGGCTGGCCGGCGTCGTTCGTCGGGAGCGGCGCGAGGTTGATGATGCCGTGCGGCTCGAACGCCGACGCCGGCAGCTCGTCCGGGTTGAGGTACATCTCACCCGCGTCCAGGCCGGGGTAGTACGGCTGGTAGTTGCTGTTGACGATGAGGTTGTTCGTCGCCGCGAAGTTGGTGAAGTAGCCGTTGCTCAGGAAGACCTGACCGGCCGCGTTCACGAACGTGTTGTGGTTGAACTTGACCTCCGAGGGGGAGAAGTTCCGGAATTTGTACTGCATGCCCGCGTTCTGGACGTGCGTCGTGTTCTCGACCCACATGACGTCCGTCGGCGCCTGCACGTTGTCGTACACACCGCCGTTGCGCCGCGAGGGCTGGTCGGTCGCGTTGGCGAAGTAGCTGTTCGAGACGTAGAAGCGGGTCCCGACGTTGTCGTTGGAGTTGATCATCGTCCAGCGGTTGTGCTCAGCCAGGACGTTGTCCCACACGATGTCAAGGTTGTTGCCGTCGACGTTGACGAAGCTCCAGCCTGCCTGCCCCTCCGTGCTAGCGCTCGTGAAGTGCAGGTTCTTGAGCGTCAGGTCCTGGTCGACGCTGATCGACGGGTTCACACCCGTGCCCGAGGCGTCCGTGTAGCCCGAGATGGTCGGCGGGCGGCAGTTCGGGTCGTCGCCCTGGACCATGATCCCGCAGTTCTCACCGACGATGGTGAGCGGGCGGCCCTGCGCGCCGATGGCGGCGTCGAGGAGGTACAGCGCGATGTTGCCCGATTCGAGGGAGCCGTTGGACCCCGCGTGGAGCATGTAAACGCGGCCCGCGGGCGCGCCGGTGTCGGCCGCGATGACGGCGCCGAGCGTGCTGGGCACGCCGCCGGCGTCGAAGAAGTCGGCGATGACGAGGGTGTCGCCGCGGGTCTCGAGGACGTAGTCGCTCAGGGGGTCCTGAGCGTTCGCCCCGTAGGCCACCAGCGCGACCACCCCGAGGGTGAGTAGCGTTCGAGTCATGGAAGGGTCCCTATGGGAAATGATGGTGAGAGAAACAACGCTGGGGGAGCGAGGGGCTCCCCCAGCGTGACAGGCCCTACAGGCCGTATCGGAGGCCGAGTTGGAATCGGCGCGGGTAGTAAGCGATCTGAGTGATGGCGTTCGACGGGGCCTCGGCGTCGGGCCCCACCACGAGGCTCCGGTTGTTGTTCTGGGCCGGGTGGCTCAGGTTCACCCCGTTGAGGAACAGCGAGAGCCCGTCGATCGGGAGCCGCTGGCGGAGCGAGAAGTCCCAGCCGTAACGCGGCTCGGCGAACGTGTCGAGCGCCGGGTCGCGCTGGTCCAGCCCGACGAGGATGTCGCCCTGGTAGCGGAACGAGACGCGGCCGGAGAACCCGCCGATGTCGGCGCCGAGCGCGACGTTCAAGACGTCCTCGCCCTGCTGGAAGAGGCGGCCCGTCCGGACCGTGTCGACCTGGACCTGGGGCGAGAACGGCCCGGTCCGCTCGAGGAAGATCGACTGGTAGTCCATCTCGGAGTTCAGCCGCGTGTAGTTCACGTTGAACACGATGCTCCGGAGCACGCCCGGGAGGTACCAGAAGTTGGTCTGCCAGTCGACCTCGAAGCCGGTGAGCAGGGCGTCGTCCGGGTTGTTCACGAAGGTCGAGATCAGACCGACCGGGTTGATGTCCGGCACGGCCTGGCCGTCGGGGGACCCGTTGCCATCCACGTCTTCGCAGGACCGGCGGACGCGGCCGTCGTCACACGTCGGGTACCCGATGGCGACCGGCGCCCAGAAGGTCCCCTCGAACAGGTCGAGCGTCTGGCGCTGGATGCTCACGCCGCGGATCACGTTCGAGAGGTTCTTCGCGAACACGCCGACCGTGAAGAGCCCGATCCGGTTGTTGTGGAAGGAGAGGTAGGCGTCGTAGTTGTCCGAGATCGTCGGGAGGAGGTTCGGGTTGCCGGCCGCGCCGTCGCTGCCCTGGTTGACCCAGGAGCTGGCGAGGAGCGACTGGTAGTCCGGGCGCGAGGTCGTCTTGGTGTACGCGAGCCGGATGTCGAACCAATCCGTCGGGCGGATCTGAGCCTGGATGTTGGGGAACCACTGCCCGATCGAGCGATCGACGCTCACCGTGTCGAACACGGCGCCCTGCCCGTCATACAGCGTCTGGTTGACGAACGGGGCCGTGTTGCCGAAGCTGAAGTTCTCGTATCGGACGCCGCCCAGGAGGTTCAGGAACCGGCCGAAGTCGAGGTCGGCCATGAGGTACCCGGCGGCGATCTCCTCGTTCGCGGTGTAGTCGAAGCGGTTGGACTGGGCCACGGCCGGCGTGGGCCACCCGGTCTGGGCGTCGCGGAAGTACCGGTCGAGGTACTCAATGTTGAGCGCGCCTGAGAACGCCCGGCGACCGCTGAGGAAGTACTGCCCACGCCCCTCGTCGTAGTCGGGGTCGAGGAACGGCTGGAGCTGGAGCGACGGCGTGGGGTCGAGGCCGATGCTGCGGAGGAACTCGGCCGCCCCGCTGTTCTCGCCGGAGTCGGCGAGGCGACGGTAGTACTGGAGCAGGTCCCGGTCCCGGTCGAGTTGGGTGTACTTGCCGCCGCCCTTGAACTCGCCCGTGACGAGGCCGACCGTGACGGGGACCGTCAGGTTGAGGGCCCCCGCGAGACGGCGCTCGCCGAAGTCCTCGTAGGTCGTAATCCCCTCATTGACGCCGCCTGGAGAGCCTGTGCTCAGGAACTCGATGTCGAAGATCTGCTCCTCGGAGGTCCAGTTCTCGAGCCGCTGCCCCTCGAAGTAGCCCGTCCCGGCAAAGTCGATCTGGTACCCCAGGTCGTCCTCCCGGCGGCTCCGCGAGTGCGAGAGGGACCAGTCGATACCGAACCGCTCGAACAGGTGCTCGCCCTGGAGCGAGTTCACGAGGAGGAAGCGGCTCCCGACGGTCCGGTTGAGGAGGAACGTCCGGTTCCCCGACTCGAGGAGAAGGCGGTCCGTGAGCGTCGCGTTGTCGAATTCCTCCGCCGAGTACGCGTTCTGAAGGATGAGCTTGCCGCCCGGGAGGCGGAAGTCGAGGAGGAGGCTCCCTCCCACCTCTTCGTCGACGTTGACCTGGTCCTGGAAGTTGTACTGCTGGATCCCGTACGGCCGGCGACCGCCGACGACGTCGGCCTGCGGGAGCGGGGCCCACGTGGCCGAGCCGATGTCGCCGCCGCCGTTGAACCGGCGGGCGTTGCCTTGGACGAACACGCCGAGGCGCTCGCCGAGGAACCGGTTGCTGACGCTGGCCCAGGCTCGGTAGTTGTCGGCCGTGTTGTCCTGGTCGTTGTAGTCGCCCTGCAGCATCGTGTCGAAGTGGAGCCCCTCGGGCGCCTCCTGGAGCCGGAGGTTCACGTTGCCGCCGATCGAGTTGGCGTCCATGGCCGGCGTGACGGCCTTGGACACCTCGATGCCCGCGAGCATGTTCGACGAGATGAAGCCGAGGCTCGTTGAGCGGTCCGTCGTCGTCGACGGGAGCTGAATGCCGTTGACGGTGATCGTGTTGTACTTGGCCTCGATGCCGCGGACGACGATCTGGTCGCCGTTCTGGAGCGAGACGCCCGGGAGCCGGCTCACGGCCGTGGCCGCGTTCTCGTCAGGCAGCTCCCGGATGCGCTCCGCCGACACGACGTTCGTGATGGTCTGCGCGTTGAGCTGCTCGTTGATGGCCGTCTGCTGGCCGAGCGCCTGGCCCGTGATCTCGATCTGGATGCCGCCGTCGCCGTACGAGAGCGAGAGGTCGACCTCGACCTCGCCGCCGGCCGGGACGGTCACCTGGGCGGAGTCGCTCTGGAACCCGACGAACGAGGCCACGATGGTCTGCTCGCCCGCGGGCGCCCCGACGATCGTAAACCGGCCGTTGACGTCAGTCGCCGCGCCGATCGTCGTGCCGGCGACGACGACGTTGGCGCCGGGGAGAGTGTTGCCGCCGCCTTCCGTGACGGTCCCCACGACGCGACCCGACTGGGCCGCAGCGACGCCGGAGAGCGCGAGGAACAGGACGAAGAGCGACGCGGATCGGAGTCGGCGGGTCGCGTTCATGAGAGGCATGGGGGGAGCGTAGGCCTCCGGCGCCGGACGGGTTGTCCGGCGCCGCGAGGCCTGTCGGGGAACGGGAGTGTAGGCGGTGACCATGCGGGCTAACGCGCGACCACGACGGGGACGGCGGTGACCGCGTCACCGGCCTGGAGCCGGACGAGGTACGTCCCGCTGGCGAGCCCGCGGGCCTCGAAGGTGGCCGTGTGCGCACCGGCGGCCTCGGGGCCGTCGGCGAGTACGGCCACGCGGCGACCCAGGAGGTCGTAGACGGCGAGGCTCACATCGGCCGCCTCGCGGAGCTCGTAGGAGACGCGCGTCGAGGTCGAGAACGGGTTCGGCGCCGTGCTGAGGAGCCGGACCGCCCCATCGACCTCGGCCTCGTTCGCCACGCGGAACTGGGGGAGGTACTCGTCCTCGAGCCAGTCGAGCGCGGGCCGCTGCTCGCCGTTGGACCGGACGAGGTACGCCTCCTCCTCGTTCCGCCAGAGGCCGGGCCGCCAGCCCCAGAACGTGATGCCTTCGACCGACGGGTGCTCCCACAGCAAGGGGAAGATCCGCTGCATGTCGCGGAGCTGGTTCGCGTCGGACTGGGCCTCCGTCACGAACGCGCTCCTGTTCGGGTTGCCGTCGACGTCGAACTCGGTGACCTGAATCGGGAGCCCGGTCTCGCCGAGGAGGTCGAGCACGGCCGTGATGGGCGCGCCGGACCGCGTCGAGAACGCGTGACCCTGAACGCCGATCACGTCGATCAGCCCCTCGGCCTGGAGGTCCTCGATGATGCCGCGGTACTCCTGCGCGGCCTGGATGCTGCTCAGGATGCCGTAGTCGTTGAGCATCAAGCGCTGGTCGTCACCAAAGACCTCGCGGGCCATCCGGAAGATCTCGATGACCCAGTCGTAGCCGGTATCGCCGTCGCCTCCGAAGGCGTCCTTGTAGTCGGCCCGGCCGTTCTGGCCGTCCGGCGGGTTGTGGGTCCGGAGGACCTCGTTGGACACTTGGACGACGTCCATGTCCGGGTAGCGCTCGGCGACGGCCTCCATCCACTCGCGGATCTCCTCGCGCTGCTCGGCCGGCTCGAGGCCGGAAATCCAGTCCGGCTGCTGCGCGCCCCACGTGAGGACGTGGAAGTTGTAGTCGAGCCCGTTCTCCTGGGCCAGCTCGTACGAAGCGTCGAGGCCGCCCCAGTTGAACTGGTCGCGGGTGCCCTCGACGGAGCCCCACTTCCCGGCGTTCTCAGCGATGACGTAGTTCCAATAGAACTCGAAGTCCTCGGTCTGCGCCGGGCTGTAGATGTTGCCGATGAACTTCTCAAGGCCAGCCCCGAGCGGCTGCTCCGGGAGCTCGATCGGCTCCCCCGCGTCCACCGACCCGGGCTCGCCGTTGTCGAGGTTGGTGACGGTGTAGAACAGGTCGGAGCGGCCGAACGCGAGCTTGTCGATCAAGAGGCCGTTCTCGCGCGCGCCGATGGTAAACGTGTGGGTGAGCTCGCCCGGAGCGACGTAGAAGGAGTCGGCGGGGACGTCGTTGAAGTTGTTCTCGGAGAGGTTCACCCACTTCCAGACCTCGGCGCCCTCGGCGCCCAGCCCGGACACGAACTCGTCGGGCGTCGTGAAGCCAGCCGCGGCGAGTTGGTTGGCGACGATCCAGCCGTCGGCGACCGACGGGTCTTGGTCGCCGAAATCGTTGGCGTAGAAGAAGCTGTCGTCGTCGAACGTCGAGGCGCCGACGTAGACGCGGGCGAAGAGGTCGTACCAGCCCGGAGCGTCGAACGTGACCTCGTAGGTCGCCGTGCGGTTGGCGCCCGGGAAGCCGGCGCCGCCCGTCGTCTCCGTGACGTCGGTCGTGATGTCGATGTAGTCGACGCCGGCGTCGGCGTCGGTCGCCGTGGCGTACTCGCTGCCGAGGTCGCCGTCCTCCGCCTCGACGACGATGGGCGTCGCGCCCGCCTCGGGGTCGACGATCGAGAGCCCGTCGATGTAGATCGCGTTGCCGACGTTGGCGGCGTAGCTGAAGTGGACCGGCGCCCGGACCTCGGTCTCCTCGTCGGTGATCGTGAACTCGAACGTGAACTCCTGCCACTCCGTCGTCAGGTCGACGTTGTCGCGGAGCGCGGCGTACTCGTTGAACGCCTGGTTGCCGACCGAGAAGGTCGCCGTCGCGCCGTCCTCGTCGGCCTTGGCCCAGATCGAGAACTGGTACGTCCCGTCCGGCATCACGGTGACGGGGAAGGCCGTCGCCTCAATGTGCCACGGGTTCGCCCCGGACGCGGCGACGGTGACCTTAAGCGCCTTCTCACCCTCCTGGGCGTCGTCGACGATCTCGAAGACGGCGGGCGGGTCGACGTCGGCGTTCACCGTCAGCTGCCAGCCGTCGATGCTGGCGAGGTCCTCGATGACGCCGAGGTCGGCGGATTCGAAGCCGCCGTTCGTGACCTGGGCTGAAGCGCTTCCGGCTCCAAAGACGGCGGCCAGGAGAAGGCCGAAGAACGTGCGGACCAGCGCGGAACGGCCGCGCGTGGCATTAAAGTCGGTGGAGATCAAAACAGGTCTGGAGCAAGAGACAGAAAGAAGAGCGGGCTGTGCCGTCGGTACGAGAAGGCGGTGGCCCAAGGCCCGAAGCGCTTCCGTGACGGTGGGAAAACGAGGCGCCTTCACGGCGTCCAGGGGCTGAAGGCGGAGGCACTCGGCCCGGAATGGTAACGTCATATGACGAGTCGGTGTAGAGGCTACGAAGGGCGGCTCGCCATGTCAAGGCACCACGGAGTGGCCCACACAGTGTTGCCACATACAAAAAACGTGGCGGTACTGCTCAACTGGGGGCGGTTCCTTCGTCTCGGGGGCCGGAGGGCGAGGCGGCGAGCGAGTCCAAGGGCAGGGGCTCTTCTCATTCCACGTCGGCGCGTCGACTGAAACGCTGAACACATGGACAGCGGCGCGTGGGCCTCGGAGGCATCCATTGTCGTCCGACCCTGGTCCCCACCGACAGACCGGGGCGCCGAGGTCGGGACAGGGCCATTGGCGGCCGCCCACCGGAGGGCGACGCGACGCGACTCGGAGCGTGGGCAGGAAAGGGAACGCACGGGAGCGCGAGGCGGAGGGGTCGGAGGGGATGACGGCGAGGCCGCTCGGACCACCAAGGGGTCGGAAGCGCTTCTCTAATCTAATGAAACGTTTCAAACATCCGAGGTTTCCTCGCCCCGTCTAGAAAAAAGAGGAGCGGGACGCCCGGGTCTCTGCCGATCGCGTCAGCGATCCGAGGGGTGGATCTCCACCGTCGCCGGTGCCAGCCCGTCGCTCGAGATCGTCACCGTGAGCGGCGCCGTCGCCCCCGGCGCGAGCCGGACGATCCCGAGCGCGAGCCCGTTGAACGCCTGCCGGCTGGCGGACTGAAACGGCTCGAAACTCGTCGGGTCCCCGTTGTCGGTCGCCACGACCTCACCTGGGCCGTCGACTTCGAAGCGGACGCGATTCGACGCCTCGGGCACGACGCGTCCTTCGGCATCGAGCACGCGGACCGTGAGGAACGACAGGTCGCGGCCATCCGCGGCGATCACGGCCCGGTCCGCCTCGGCGTCGAGGCGGGCGGGCGCGCCGGCCGTCTCGACGCGGTCGCGAGCCCACACGTGGCCGCCCTTATACGCGACGACCTCGAGGGTGCCGGGCTCGTACACCACGTCGTCCCAGCGGAGGCGGTATTCGTACTCGCCCTTGCGCTTGCGGCCGAGCGACGCGCCGTTGAGGAACAGCTCGGCCTCGTCGCCCGAGGTGAACACGTGGACCGGCGTGACCTCCCCCACGCGGCCCGGCCACGTCCAGTGCGGCAGGATGTGGGCCATCGGGTGGTCCGGCCGCCACTCCGACTGGTAGAGGTAGAACCGGTCCTTCGGGAAGCCGGCCAGGTCGATCACGCCGAAGTACGAGCTCCGCGCGTCGTAGTAGGGTGTCGGCTCGCCGAGGTAGTCGAACCCGCTCCACACGAACCCGCCGCCGACGTACGGGTGCTGGTCGAGCGACCGGAACACCTTGTCGGCCGACGACCCGAACGGCGCCGTGTACAACTCGTACGCGCTGACGTAGTGGCGGACCGGATCGCCGCCGGTCGAGTCGCTGACGGGCGCGCTGATGCCGGGCGCGACCGGGAAGACGTAGGTCCCGCGGCTGCTCACGGCCGCCGCGTTCTCACTGCTCACGATCACCTTGTCGGGGTAGGCCGCGTGGAAGGCCGGGTACAGCGGCGACGTCGTGATGCCCTGGAGGTGCGAGTACGCCGGGGCGTCGCGGATCCCCTCGCCCTGGTAGTTCAGGTTGATGAGGTCGGTCGCCGTGGGGAACGCCATGTCGGGCTTGGCGAAGTTCATCGACGCCGTCGTCGGGCGGCCCTGCGGGTCCTCCTCGTGGACGATCGCGCTCAGCCGCCGGCCCACGTCCGCGCCGGCCTCCTCGGTGTACTGCTCGCCGACCTCGTTCCCGATGCTCCACAGGATCACCGACGGGTGGTTCCGGTCGCGGCGGACCAGCGCGCGGGTGTCGGGCTCGCCCCAGTCGGGGAAGATGAGGTGGAAGTCGAGCGGCGTCTTCCGGCGCTCCCACACGTCGAACGTCTCGTCGACCACGAGGAAGCCCATCCGGTCGGTCAGTTCGAGGAGTTCCGGCGCCGGCGGGTTGTGGGCCATTCGGATGGCGTTCGTCCCCATCTCGCGGAGGATCTCGAGCTGGCGCTCCGCCGCGCGCACGTTGAATGCCGCCCCGAGCGCGCCGAGGTCGTGGTGCTGGTTCGCGCCCCTCAGGTAGACGTGCTCGCCGTTGACCACCACGCCCCGGTCCGGGTCGAACTCGAGGCTACGGATGCCGAACGTCGTCTCGACCTCGTCGACGGGCACGCCGTCGCGGGAGACGGTCGTCACGGCGACGTAGAGGGTCGGCGTTTGCGTCGGCGGCGGGCCCCAGAGGCGCGGGCTCTCGACCACGGCCGCGCCCTCGACCGTGGCGCTCCCGCCCGCCTCGACCGTCGCCGTCAGCGGGTCGAACCGCGCGACGGCCGGGCCGACCCGGTCGCCCTGGGCGTCGAGGCGGACCACCTCGGTCACGACCTCCACGCTCGCGTCCGCGTCGCCGTCGTTGTCGACGGTCACCGCCAGCTCGACCGTCGCCGCGTCCTCGGACACGTCCGGCGTCGCGACGGCCGTGCCCCACTGGGCGACGTGGACGGGGTTCGTCTTGACCAGCCACACGTTCCGGTACAGGCCGCCGCCGGGGTACCACCGCGACGAGTTCGGCGGGTTGTCGAGCCGGATGACGAGCTGGTTCTCGCCGCCGAACGCCACGTACGGCGTCAGGTCCACGCGCCATGAGGCGTAGCCGAACGGCCAGCCGCCGACTAGCTGCTCGTTGAGCCAGACGGTCGCGTACGACATCGCGCCGTCGACGTCGAGGAAGATCTGCCGGCCGGCGTCCTCTGCCGCGAGGTCGATCGCCTTTCGGTACCAGCCGACGCCCCAGCTCGGCAGGCGGCCCATCCCACCGTACGGGCCCTCCTCCAACCACGGGCCCTCGATGGCCCAGTCGTGCGGGAGGTCGACGCGCTCCCAGCCGGAGTCGTCGAAGGCACGCTGGACGTACGACACGTCGGCGCCAGGGTGGCCCGGCGGGCGCTCGTGCCGCTCCGCCGGATCGTCGAGGAAATCGTTGGCCGTCGGGAGGACCCACGGCTTGAGGACTCGTTGCTGGGCCTCGACGTCGACGGCCGCTTCGGGCTCGGCGTCGGCCGGCCGGTCGTCCTGGGCCTCCGAGTCGTCGGGGCGGACGTCGTAGAGCAGGCGTCCCTCCGCGTCGACCGGGTCGCCCATCGTGAACCGCCAGCCGTCGTTGATCGACACGCGCTCGCGGCCGGCGCTCGGACTCGCCGTGGCGGCTGGGGCTTGAACGGACGGCCCCGAACTGCACGCGGCGAGCACGGTGGCGAGGAGGAGGAGAGACTGTCGCATGGGTGGGGTCCGCGAGTCGGAGGACGCCGCATCCGTCGGGGACGAGCCCGCTGAGGCGTTCGCCAGTCTACCCCCGCCCCACCCCGGCGTCGACGCCGGGGTGGGGGCGTCGGGGGCTACTCGGCGAGCAGCTCGTTCGCCGCGTGAACGAGGTAGACGTAGGACGCGCTGACGTCCAGGACGTACTCGTTCTCTCCCCAGAAGAACGGCCAGTCCTCCTTGTTCTCGAAGAAGTCCGGCTCGAACATCAGCACGCCCGGCACCACCCCGCCCGCGATGAAGCCGAAGTCGGCGCGGTTGATGCCGTAGGCGACCTCCTTCGACACGGTCCCCACGGCCGAGACGAACGAGACGTTCGAGTACGGGTGGCGGCCCAGGACGTAGTGGAGCCCGTTCAGGACGTCCTCGCGGCCGACGAGGTCGGGGTAGTGCTCGTGGGCGTGGAAGTTCGTGATCGCGAAGTCGACGATCTGGCTGTTGCCGGCCCAGCCGCCCGTCGAGATCGGGACGCCGTACGGGTTCTCGTCCGCGATCTCGGCGAGCTGTTCGCGGTAGGCCTCGACGTGGGGGCGCAGCCGGGCCTTGTAGTCGTCGCCGAGGTGGGGGACGGCCTCCAGCGCGATGCCGATCGGGCTCCAGCGGCCCGGCGTGTTCTCCATGGCGGGCCACAGCAGCGCCTCGAACCGCTCGGCGTAGGCCTCGTCGCCCGTCGTGCGGTACATCTGGAGCGCGGCGGCTAGCTCGCCGCGGGCTCCGAACCACCGCGCGGGGCCGTCCGCCTCGGGCGCCTCGCCGGCGTTGTCGTCGAGGAGCTTCTGCGCCGAGGCCATCGCCCGCCGGGCGAGGTCCGGGTTGAAGTCGCTCAGCACGCGGGCCGCCGCCGCGAGGGCGCTGACCGTCGAGAACTCGCGGCTTCGCGAGCGGCCGGTGAAGGCCCAGCGGTCGTCGGGCGTCCCGCTCGAGACGCCGTCGGTCTCGTAGGGCGCGAGGTCCGGGTTGTACGGGAGGTTGTCGGTCTCGGTGCTCGCGTCGCCGAGGTGGTGGTACTGGTGGAGGTTCGGGACGATGATCCCGCGCGTCGGGTGGCCGATGTTCTCGATTTGGGCAACGAGGTTGAGCGTCCCGTGCTCGATCTGCTGGAGCAGGTCGGGCTGGCCGTCCGGCCGGTGGATGTCAACGTAGCGGGTCTCTTGATCGATGAACGTCTGGTCGCGGTCCACCTCGAACCGCTCCCAGAGGGTCGTCATCGTGCGGACGACCTCGTTGTGCCGCTCGGTCTGGATGTCGAAGTCGCCGGCGTCGAACCACCCGCCGACGTCGAGCCCCGGGATCCGCTCGAGCGCCTCGTACTCGGTGTCGGTCGTCGGGCCCATCTCGTAGCCGTCGAAGTGCTCGATGTTGGGCGGCGCCTGGAGCGCGTCGTCGAGGTACGGGACGCCGTGCCACAGCCGGTAGCCCTCGTTGACCGCCATGTGGTCCATCTGGACCGGGAAGAACACGTCCATCGTCGGGTGCCACGCGTCGGCGTAGACGTCGGGCTTGATGACGAACGGGGTCGTCGTCTGGTCGCCGTACCGAATGGCGTAGACGCCGGGCTCGGTCACCGACGAGAAGTCGAACGTGAGGTAGCGGTACCGCGTGAACGCGCCCCACTCCGTCGCCGGCCCGGCGAACGCCTCGACGTGCTCCCCGTCGGCCGTAATCCGGTGGAGCGTCGCCGTCGCGAGCGGCGCGTCGTTGGCGTCGAGCTCGACGATGGCCACTTTCTCCTGGCCCGGCGTGTACCCGACCTGCGAGAACTGGACGACCGGCTCGCGCGTCCAGCCCGGCGTCGCGTTCGGCGTGACGGTCCACTCCAGCACGCGGCCCGTCCGGCCCTCGGGGAGCAGGCTCCGCACGACGTACCACCCGTTCTGGGCCAGGAGGCGGCCGTCGAACAGCAGGAGGTCGGCGTCCTCGGACCGGATCACGACGCGGTGCGCGGGGTCCTCGGGCGCCAGCACGAGCGTCCGGCCCTCGGCGATGGGCTCGGGCACGATGAACTGGCCGAGGCCGCGGTCGTCGAACGTCGTCTGGCCGTTGTACTGCGGCACCTTGTCCGCCAGCGGCGCGACGCGGCTCGGGCCCGACGGGTGGCGGGGGAACACGTTCGGGACGCCGTCGACGAGGTACGTCTTGCGGAAGTAGGCGGAGGGCAGGAACTCCAGGTTGAACCCGGCCTTGCCGACGAGCGCGGCCGGCACCGGCTCGTCGAGGTCGACGCTGAGGCGGAGGCCGTCGCCCTCGGGGACGGCGTGGACGTCAGCTTCGAATCCGTAGTCCTCGTACCGCAGCGTCACGTCGATCGCGCCCGTCTCCGGATCGACGGTCCGGGAGACGACGTCGGGGATGAGGTCCCACTGCTCCGGCGTGTTCTGGAGGCGGACACCCCCGTTCGTCGCCGTCCGGATGCCGTGGTGGATGATCTCGATGCCGGCGTTCTTCTCGTCGTAGAACATCCCGTCGTACTGGTTGCTGAACACCAGGACGTTGACGCCGTCGGCCTCGTAGTACTCGCGGTCGTTGAGTTGGAGCGTCTGGGCCGAGGCCGGGACGGCGAGCGCCAGACCGAGGACCGAGGCCGCCGCCGCTCGCGCGAGCGCGCTCCGAAGTCGGCGGGACGGGGTGCCCGCACGCGACGCGCAGGCTCTAGTGGGGGACGTGGGCATGGATCGGGATCGGGTGGGGATGAACTGCAGAGGAGAGAATGGGCGGGAGCAGGCCTACTCCGGCGGCTCGACGATCACGACGAACCCGCCGGCCGGGCGCATCTCGACGACGTCGCCCGCCTCGGTGTCGTGCTGGCGGACGTCACGGGCGCCGTCGCCGTCGGCGATCAGCGCGCCCCGCCAACCGGCCGGGAGGAACGGGAGGTCGAGGCGGACGGACCGGGCCGCCGCCGTGCCGTTGAGCCCGCCGACGTACCAGCGGTCGCCCTTCCGGCGGGCAATCACGACGGTCTCGCCGGGGAAGCCCTCCACGAACCGCGTCTCGTCCCAGGCCGTCGGCACGGTCGACAGGAACTCGGACACGAAATCCGGGGCCGCCGCGAGGTCGGCCGGCGTGACGCCGAGGTGCTGGACGCCCGACTCGAACACGACCATCATGGCGAGGTCGTAGGCGTCGCTCGTCCGCCGGACCGAGCCGCCGACCGTGTCGGTCAGCATGACCGGCGTAAAGTCCATCGGGCCGACGACATTGCGGGTGAACGGGAGGACGGCCCCGTGCTGTGGCGCGGCGTCGGCGATGCCCTGGCTGAACGTGATGTACTCGTAGCCCATCACGGCCTCGGCCGTCACGAAGTGGGGGTACGTCCGGCTCCACCCGCGCGGCAGCGTGGCCCCGTGGACGTTGACCATCAGCCCGTAGTCGGCCGCGTCGCGGAGGATGTCGAGGTAGAGCCGGATCACCGACTGCTTGTCGCCGCCGAAGAAGTCGGCCTTGATGCCGCGGACGCCCATCTCGCGGAGGCGGGCGAACTCGGCGCGGCGGGTCTCGGGGTCGTTGAGCTTGTCCTTCGGCGTCTGCGGCGCTCCGTTGTACGGGCCGTTGCTGTTGTACCAGACGAGGAGGTCGACGCCCCGGCTGGCGGCGTGGTCCGCCAGCTCCGCGAGGCCGTCGTAGCCGAGCTCTACGTCCCAGTTGGCGTCGACGAGCGTGTAGGGGAAGCCGCGGTCCGCTGCGAAGTCGACGAACTCGCGCTGCTCGGCGGGATTCATCGAGGGGTCCTTGAGTGGGAGCCAGCTCCACGTGGCCGAGCCGGGCCGGATCCAGCTCGTGTCCTCCACCACGGAGGCCGGGCTCACGTCCGTCACCAGCGTCGACTCGACGATCGGTGCCAGCGTCTCGCCCACGATCACGACGCGCCACGGTGACCCGAACGGGAGCGCGAACGTCGGGTCGACGGGGTCATCGGGGCCGGTCCCCTCGCCCGCGTCGGGAAAGGCGATCCGGTAGAGCCCGCGGTCGGCGTCGGCGTCGAGGCGGCTGCCGACGTACGAGCCGTCGAGGCCGGCCTCGGTCACGAGCGCCCACCCGGCGGCGGTCTGGAACAGGCCCGGGAACGCCCAGCCCACCTCGTTCGGCGCCTCGCCGCCGACGGGCTCGCCCTGCGTGTAGAGCGCCTCGTACGACGGGTTCGTGTTCATCCAGCCCGTCTGCGGGTGCGTCATCGGCATGAGCCAGCTCCGCGTGGCGGGGTCGAAGCGGAAGCCGGTGACCTCGCGCCGCGCCGTGACCTCGCCCGCCTCGGCCTGCTCGGGGATCCGGTACCGGAAGGCGACGCCGTCGTCAGACACCTGGAAGACGACCTCCAGCACGCGCCCCGCGGCGTCCCCGAGGCGGACGGAACGGCGGTTGGCCGTGTACGTCACGTCGCTCTGCTTGCCGTGGACGAGCCGGTAGCGGTCCTCGACGGATTCGACCTCGCCCGCCTCGGCGACCGTGAGGTCCCGGTCCCACCGCGCCAGCGTGGTCACGAGCCCGAGCGGCGACGGCTCGAGGATCGGCTGCCCGCCGAGGTCGACGGCGTACGTCGGTGCCCCCACGTCGTCGAGGCCGAAGCGGACGGCGACGCGGCCGTCGGGGCTGCTCACGAACACGGGCTGGGCGACGGCGGGCATCGCCAGCAGGAGGCAGAGGAGCGTTCGGGTCATCAGGGGTTAGTCGGTAAAGAGGTCGAGGTCGACGGCCTCGGCCATCATGCGGTGGCCGGCCACGCTGGGGTGGAGCCCGTCGCCGTCGTCGGCGGCCGGGAGGAGGGTGGTGGGCGCGTCGGGGTTCTGGATCGCGGCGTCGAGGTCGATGACGGCGTCGAAGGCGCCGCTCGTCCGGATCCACGCGTTGACGGTCTGGCGGGCGGCCTCGTGCTCGGGCGAGTCGTAGAACGAGCCGCCGAACGGCGTGATGGTTGCGCCGTAGACCCTGATCCCCGCGGCGTGGGCTCGGTCGATCATCGTCCCGTAGGCTGCGATGAGGTCCTGCGCGACCTGCGCCGACTCGTCCGGCGCCGAGCCGCCGATGTCGTTGACGCCCTCGAGGATCACCAGCCACTCGACGCCCGCCCGCTCCAGCACGTCGCGGTCGAACCGATCGAGCGCCGCCGGGCCGAGGCACGCCCGCAGGACGCAGTTGCCGCCGATGCCCATGTTGAGCACGGCCACGTCTTCGGTCGCCGGGTTCGCGCCGAGGCGGGCCGCCAGCACGTCGGGCCAGCGGTTCTGTGCGTTCGTGGTCGACCCGCGGCCGTCGGTGATCGAGTCGCCGAGGATCGCGACCGCGGCCCCGTCGCGCTCGACGTCGAGCCCTTCGATGCCGTACCAGTGGTCGGTCCGCTCCGCCTCGGGGAGCGCGGCGGCCGAGACGGCGTCGCCCGCGACGATGTACGAGGTCGTCCGCGAGCCGGGGTGGCCGGTGACGACGCTGTCGGAGATGGCCTCGACGTGCATCGTGACCGCGAGGTCGGTACGGGGTGGGAGGTCGTAGTCGAGCGGGTCGGAGACGACGGACCCGCCGGGCGGGATCGTGACGCCGGGCCGGCCGCCGAAGGAGAGCGCGGCGTCGGTCGCCGGGTCGATGGCGCCCTCCCCCAGGGATGCCGCAAGGCGGACGGCCCCGATCACGATCGGCGCGTCGCCGAACCGATTCGACAGGTGAAGGCGCACGCGGTCGCCGCCGACGGACGGGCGGACGACCTGCCGGAGCGTCGTCCCTCCAAGCGCGACGGGCGGGAGGTTGCGCGGCTCCGTGAGCTGGACGGCCGTGCCCCACGTCCCGAGCCAGTCAGAGTCGGTGCCCCCGTTCCCAGAGGCACCGAGGCTGGCGCAGCCGCCCATCGTGGCGGCAAAGAGGAGGACGACGAGCGAAGCGAACGGTCGCATGAGAGGGAGTCGGTTCGACGGAGGCACCTGGCCCGCCCCGCCTCGGGCGTGGCGTCGCCAGACCTGTGCGGTCGGGTTACGGCGCGGGGTCGAGGCGGAAATAGTCGAAGTCGGCCGTGCCGCCCGGCGTCTCGGTCGCGTAGGCGAACAGCGCGAACCGGTAGCCCATGAAGTGCTCCAGCGTGTACCGCATCGCGAGCGTGTCGCCGATGGGCGTCCACGCCTCGCCGTCGAGGCTGTAGAAGAACGTCCCCTCGTCGCGCTGGTCGCGGAAGTCGGCGTGCGCCCGTAGGTGGACGACGTCGCCCTCGACCGGAACGCGCTCGACGACCTGCGCCTCGCCGTCGCGATACGCCACCATCACGACCGACGTCCGCTCGTCCTCCTTCATCACGCCGACGTACCCGTAGTCGGCCGCGAGGAGCCCGAGGCCGGCAATATCGCCGTCGTTCAGGCCGCTCACGTCGAGCGCCGTCTCGGCCCCGCTCTCCGGCCCGAAGGTCCGCTGCGTCAGCGAGTTGCGGGCGTCGACGAAGCTCCGGTCGCGCCGGCCCGTGCGGATCCGGAAGTAGCCGGGCCGCTCGGTGAGCGACCACAGCCGGCTCTCGGGGTTGTGGTTGAACTGCCACTCGGGGCGGAGCTCCGGCCCGTCGAACGCGTCGGAGGCCACGATGCCGGAGGCGCCCGTCCCGTCGGAGACGATGTCGAGCGTCTCCGGGACTCCACCGTCGACGCCGAGGACCGGCCAGCCGTCGTCGCTCCACGTCACCGGGATGAGGTATGGGATCCGCCCGACGGCGCCGCGGTCGCCGAACATCAGCGCGTACCAGTCGCCGTCCGGCGTGTCGACGATCCCGCCCTGCGCCACGCCGTCGTCCTGGAGCACGGCGCGGCCCTCCCACGGGCCGTCGAGGCTCTCGGCCCGCTGGACCACGACCGTCCGCATCCCGCCACGCGGCCACGCGATCAGGAAGAGGTAGTACGTCCCGTCGACCTTGAACAGCTGGGCGCCCTCGCCGTGGAGCCCCAGATCGTCGCCCGCCGGCGAGCCCACATCCTGCACGAGCACGCGGTCGACGCCGCCCCGCTTGACGGCGCTCGCGTCCGCTTCGAGCTCGAGGATCTGGAAGTCGCCGCCGCCGCCGTAGATCAGGTAGACGCGCCCGTCGTCGTCGAAGAACAGCGACTGGTCGTGGTAGAGGTCGCCGAGCGACTCTTTGTGCCACGGCCCGTTCTCGACGTCGCCCGTGGTGTAGATGTACGTCTCGCCGGTCGTGTACGAGAACACGGCGAGGTAGAACGTCCCGTCGTGGTAGCGGAGGCTGCTCGCCCACGAGCCGCGGCCGTACGCGTTCTGGCCCTGCCGCTGGAAGAGCGCGTCGGCGTTCGCGAGTTCGTCGTAGACGTACCCCGCCAACTCCCAGTCGACGAGGTTCGGCGACTTCAGGATGGGCACGCCCGGCGCCATGTGCATCGTCGTGCTCGACATGTAGTACGTGTCACCGACGCGGATCGTCGAGGGGTCGGGCACGTCGGCCCAAATGATGGGGTTGCGGGCGAGGTCCTGCGCCGCAGCGACCGGCCCGAGGGGGCCGACGAGGAGTGCGAGGATGAGCAGACAGAGGGGACGGGGCATGCGACGAGGCGATAGGGACCCGGGACGACCCCCGATGAGGAGCACCTGGACGAGGTCCCGATTGAAAAATATTGATACGTTTCAATCGGCGAGGGCGCAAGCGCTTCCTGTCGAGTTGCACCCGGGCGGCGCTGGAGTCCACCAGAGCGACCACGGGCGCTGTAGCGTCAGGAAACCGCTTCCGATACCTTCAGTCCGCAAGTCATCAAATCTATTCTCGAGCCCCCGCCCCGATGCGCCTTTCTCTCCTCTCGGTCGCCGCCTTCGCTCTCGGCGCACTCCCCGCGGGCGCACAGGAGGCCCCGCTCCACCTCGGCGACCTGTTCCACCACCACGCCGTCGTCCAGCGCGACGCGCCCGTGCCGGTCTGGGGCACGGCGACGCCCGGCGAGACGGTCGCCGTCGAGCTGGCCGGCGAAACCGCCGAGGCGGCCACGGACGCCGAGGGCCACTGGTCCGTCCGCCTCGAGGCGCTCCCGGCCGGGGGCCCGCACACGCTCACGGCCCGCGCCGGCGGCGCCACGGCGACGGCCGAGGACGTCCTCGTGGGCGACGTCTTCCTCTGCACGGGCCAGTCGAACATGCAGTTCACCGTCGGCCGGTCGACGTTCGGGCCGTTCGTGGCGCGCGGGATGGGCGACGAGCAGGTGCGGATGCTGACCGTCCCCAACGTCTCGAGCCCGGAGCCGCTGGAGGCCTTCGCCGACACGGTCGCCTGGGAGGTCGCCACGCCGGAGACGGTCCCCGGGTGGTCCGCCGCGTGCGCGTTCTTCGCCCGCGACCTCCGGGCGGGCCCGCTCGCCGACGTCCCGGTCGGGCTGATCACGTCGGCCTGGGGCGGCTCGGCCATCCGCGCGTGGACGCCCGCCAGCGCGCTCGAACAACTCGGCGGCTACGAGGCCGACGTCGAGGCGCTCCGCCTCTACACCACCGACGAGCGGCGGGCCCAGCAGGCGTTCGGCGCGACGTGGGAGGACTGGTGGCGCGACCGGACCGGCGTCGCCGCGGGCGCCGGGCCGTGGCAGCCCGCGACGGGCGCCGACTGGGACGCCGCCCCCGCCGGCCTCGGCGACTGGACGCAGTGGGACGGCCTCGCGGGCTACACCGGCATGATTTGGTTCCGCACGACCGTGACCCTCACGGCCGAGCAGGCGGCCCAGGGCGCCGACCTCGCCCTCGGCGCCATCGACGAGGTCGACCAGACGTGGCTCAACGGACAGGTCGTCGCCAACACGTTCGGGTACGGGACGGAGCGGACGTACACGATCCCGGCCGAGCTTCTTCAGGAGGGCGAGAACGTCGTAGTGGTCAACGTGCTCAACACGTACGCCGCGGGCGGGATGACGGGCGACCACACCCTCCGCGCGCTCCACCTCGACGACGGCACCCGCATTCCGCTCACGGACTGGCAGTACCGCGTGGCGCGTGAGCGGACCGGCCCGCCGCCACGGGCTCCGTGGGAGTCGGTCGGCGGCCTCGCCACGATCCACAATGCGATGGTGGCGCCGCTCCGCAACATCGGCCTCCGCGGCGTCCTGTGGTACCAGGGCGAGTCCGACACCGAGCGCGGCGACGTCTACGAGGGGCTGCTGCGCGCGCTCATCGGCGGCTGGCGGGCCCAGTTCACCTCGCCGACGGGCGACCCGATTCCGGCGCTCATCGTCCAGCTCCCGAACTACGGCCCGTGGCCGACGGCGCCCGGCCCGTCCGGGTGGGCCGAGGTCCGGGAGGCCCAGCGCCTCGCGACCGTCGGCGACCCGTTCGCGGCGACCGTCGTCACGATCGACGTCGGCGACCCGCGCGACCTCCACCCGACCCACAAGCAGCCCGTCGGCGCCCGGCTCGCGCGGGCGGCGCGGCACGTCATCTACGGCGAGGACGTCGCGCCGAGCGGCCCCGTCCCCGTCCGCGCCGAGCGCCGGGGCGACGCCGTCGTGGTGTCGTTCGACGACGTCGAGGACGGGCTCGTGGCCTACGGCGGCCTCGGCCCCATCGGGTTCGAGCTGTGCGGCGCCGACGCCGAGAGCTGCCGCTACGTCGAGGCCCGCGCCGAAGGATCTGAGGTCCGGATCCCGCTCGACGGCGAGCCCGCCGCGCGCGTCCGCTACGCCTGGGCCGACAGCCCCATCGTCACGCTCTTCGACGGCGCGGACCTCCCGGTCGTCCCGTTCGAGCTCTCCGTCCAGCCGGCCGGCACCGACTGAGCCCGCCCGCCTCGGCCACGGCCCGCCCGAGGCGGAGGCCCCCGACCCCACACGTCCCCTCTCATGCGCTCCCTGCCCCTGCTGATCGCGCTGGCCCTCGCCGCGCCCGCCCTCGCCCAGAACGACGGCGACGGTCCGCCGCCCCGGTTCGGCGGCCCCGTCGAACTCCACGAGGACGACATCCCGGCGTTCCCCGAGCCGCCGGCCGACATCGTCACCGTCCGCGACGACGTCCCGCACGGGACGCTGGAGATGATCGCGTACGAGTCGGAGACCGTCGGGACGACGCGCCACATGCAGGTCTACACGCCGCCGGGCTACTCGACCGACCGCGCGTACCCGGTGCTGTACCTCCTCCACGGCATCGGCGGCGACGAGACGGAGTGGCAGCGGTTCGCCACCGTCGACGTCCTGCTCGACAACCTCATCGCCGACGGCGAGGCCGAGCCGATGATCGTCGTGATGCCGAACGGCCGGGCGCAGCCGAACGACCGCGCCAAGGGCGACGTGTTCGCCTCGGCCCCGGCCTTCGCCGTCTTCGAGGGCGACCTCCTGAACGACGTGATCCCCGCCACCGAGGCGCGCTACAGCGTCGCCGCCGACCGCGAGCACCGCGCGCTCGCCGGGCTGTCGATGGGCGGTGGCCAGTCCCTGAACTTCGGGCTCGGCCACCTCGACACGTTCGCGTGGATCGGCGCCTTCTCGTCGGCGCCCAACACGGAGCCGCCGGCCGAGCTCGTCCCCGACCCGGAGGCGGCGGCCGACCAGCTCGAGCTCCTCTTCCTCTCGTGCGGCACGGAGGACGGCCTCTTCGGGATCAGCCAGGGCGTGCACGCCTACCTCGCCGAGCACGACGTCCCGCACGTCTGGCACGTCGACGGGAACGGCCACGACCCGACGCACTGGCGGAACAGCCTCTACCACTTCGCCCAGCTCCTGTTCAAGTGATGACCCGGCCCCTCCTCGCGCTCTCGCTCCTCTGCGCCGTCGGCGCCGCGGCCCAGAATCCGCTCATCACCGACCAGTTCACGGCCGACCCGACGGCCCGCGTCTTCGGCGACCGCGTCTACGTGTACCCGTCCCACGACGTAAACTGCGGGACCGACTGGTTCTGCATGAAGGACTACCACGCGTTCTCGTCCGAGGACCTCGTGACGTGGACCGATCACGGCGAGATCCTCCACCAGGACGACGTGCCGTGGGTCGACGCGTCGCAGAACGCGATGTGGGCCCCCGACGCCGTCGAGAAGGACGGCCGGTACTACTTCTACTTCCCCGCCATCGGCGACTCGACGACGGACGCCCGGGGCCGGCGGATCGGCGTCGCGACCGCAAGCGCGCCCGGGGGCCCGTTCACGCCCGAGCCGATGCCGATGGAGGGTGTCGGGGGGATCGACCCGAACGTGCTCATCGACGATGACGGGCAGGCCTACCTCTACTGGTCGGGCCGCGGCCTCTCCGGCGCCCGCCTCTCCGACGACATGATGTCGCTGGCCTCCGAGCCCGTCCGCCTCGATGCGTCGTTCCCGGAGGGCTTCAAGGAGGGGCCGTTCGTGTTCAAGCGCGACGGGACCTACTACTTCACGTTCCCCCACGTCATCCACGAGACCGAGGCGCTGGCGTACGCGACCGGCCCCTCGCCGCTCGGGCCGTTCACGTACCGCGGCGTGTTCATGGAGGAGCACGCCTCGGGCTGCTGGACGAACCACCACTCGTTCGTCGAGCGCGACGGCCAGTGGCTCCTGTTCTACCACCACAACGACCTCTCGCCGGACTTCGACAAGAACCGCTCGATCCGCGCCGACAGCGTCTTCTTCAACCCCAACGGCACCATCCAGAAGGTCACTCCCACGCACCGCGGCGTGGGGCTCGTCGACGCCCGCGAGCCGATCCAGGTCGACCGGTACAGCCACACGAGCGGGGCCGGCGTCAACGTGTCGTTCCTCGACCCGGACGACCCGCACGAGGGCTGGAGCGTCGCGCTCGCGCAGAACGGCGCGTGGGTCCAGTTCGACGCCGTCGACGTCGGCGCGGCCCCGCCCGCCTCGGTGCGCCTCCGGGTCCGGTCGGAGAGCGGCGGGACGGTCAAGGTCCGCGTCGGGCGCGACGGCGCCTACACGACCGCCGACATCGAGCTCGACGCGGGCGACGGCTGGCGGACCGTCGAGGCGCCCATCGAGAACGTGCCGACGGGCGTTCGCGACGTGTGGGTCTCGCTCCGGTCCGACGGCATGGTCGAGGTCGACTGGGTCCGGTTCGAGTAGGGCGCCCGTCTCCTGGCGGCGGGCGCCGCGGCCCGCCGTCAGTCGAGGTTCTTCGTCTCGATCCGCCAGTCCGGCGACGCCGCGAGGCCGGGCGGGTCGCCGGTGAACAGGGCGCCGGCCTCCTCGTCACCCGTCAGCTGCCACAGGTACCACGCCGTGGCGACGCGGGCGAACTCGCCGCCGTGGGGCTGGCGGTAGGTCCCGCCGTGGCCCACGTCCATGTTCGCCACGGCGACCGGGACGTGGTCGATCCGCCGGTAGTCGTCCATCCCGTTGCCGTAGGCGATGTCGGACTCGCCGCCGAGGAGGTAGAGCGTTGGGGTGTGGAGGTCGGCGAGCCGGTCCTTCGTGAGCGCCGGCATGCCCGGCATCCCGCCCGTCGGGGTTGGGAGGATCCCGCTGTTGAACACGCCGACGGTCGTGACCCGGGGGTCGCCCGCGACCTCGAGCGTCTGGAGCCCGCCGCACGACATCCCGCTGACCGCGACGTGCGCCGTGTCCACCTTGCCGTAGTAGTCGCTCCCCTCGTCCTCGTTCTGCGCGACTGCCCAGTCGATGGCGTCGGTCAGCTGGGACGACGTCGACCGCTCGTACGGTTGCTCACCCTCGCCCGCCGGCATCGGGCCGATGGCGACGACGAGGAAGCCGTGCGACGCCACCTCGTTGAGGAAGTTGACGTGCTCCCACGGCGAGTTGGCGCAGGCCCCGTTGCCCCAGGCGATGACCGGGAGCGCGCGGTCGTCCCCGAACGCGCCGAGGTCGGCGGGCCGGAAGACCGTATGGGTGGGCAGGCTCGCCTCGGAGAGCATGAGGGCGGGGTACGGGCCGGTCCCACCGTCCTCGACCGTCCTCGACGTCGTCTGCGCGAGCGCTGCGGGCGGGAGGGTCCAGGCCGCGCACGCCAGCGCCACCGTGAGGACGTGGAGGCGGGGTCGTGCGAAAGGAGTCGTTTCCATGATCGGGTCGCTGAGTTGAGAGCGGACGAAGTCCGTCGAGCATGACGCCGAGGCGGGCCGAGCCCTCCCCCCGACGGCCACAACGTACACGTCCGGGTCCGGGACCGCTTCCGCCGTGCCTCCTCGACGGGCCGAGCTCCACGATGGAGACACGGGCGTCACCTCCACGTTCACGGGCGGTTTGCCCAGGGTAGCCCCCCGGCGTACGCTCCCTCAGGCCACGCGCGCGACCCGCCGGCGGAAGCGCGGCCGAGGCTCCCCTTTCCTCCCCTCCCGCTCCCATGCGACCCGATCTCTCGCGCGCTCTCGCCACCGCCGGGCACCTGCTCCTCCTTGGCCTCCTCCTGGCGAGCGTCGGCCACGCGCAGGACGCGTTCGTCCCCGCCTCGACGAACGTTGGGGGCGCCGAGTACCCCCGCGTGAGCGAGGACGGGCGCGTCCAGTTCCGCCTCGAAGCCCCCGAGGCGACCGCCGTCCGGGCCAACTACTGGAGCGGCCCGAAGGAGGACATGGAGAGGGACGCCGAGGGCGTCTGGACGGTCACGGCGCCCGCCGTCGCGCCCGGCCTCCACTACTACACGTTCATCGTGGACGGCGTCGAGTTCGCCGACCCGAGCAGCCGGTCGTTCTACGGGGGCAGCCGGTACGTCAGCGCGGTCGAGGTCCCGGAGCCCGGGGTCGACTACTACGCCGTCCGCGACGTGCCGCACGGGCAGGTCCGCGAGGTCTGGTACGACTCCGACGTGACCGGGTCGTGGCGGCACGCCTTCGTCTACGTCCCCCCGGGCTACGACGCGGACCTCGACACCCGCTACCCGGTCCTCTACCTCCAGCACGGGGGCGGCGAGGACGAGACCGGCTGGGTCCGCCAGGGGAACGTCAACTTCATCCTCGACAACCTCATCGAGGCCGGCGAGGCCGAGCCGATGCTCGTGGTCATGGCCAGCGGCTACGCCCGCCGCGCCGACGCGGCCGACGAGCCCCCGCCGGCGAACCGCTGGGAGGGCCTCCAGCGGATGTTCTCGGTCTTCGAGGACGACGTGACGCAGGAGCTCATCCCGTTCGTCGACGAGACGTTCCGGACGATCCCGGACCGCGAGCACCGGGCGATGGCCGGCCTCTCAATGGGCGGGATGCAAACGTTCCACACGACGCTGAACCACCTCGACCTCTTCTCCTACATCGGTGGGTTCAGCGGCGCCGCCATCCCGGGCGGCGCGAACGGCCTCGACCTCGCGACCGCCTACGGCGGCGTCTTCGCCGACCCCGACGCGTTCGCCGACCGGGTGAACCTGCTCTGGATCGGGATCGGGACGGACGAGCCGGAGGGGATGTACGCCGGCGTCAACGGCGTCCACACCGCGCTCGCCGAGGCGGGCATCGACCACGTCTACTACGAGTCGCCCGGGACCGACCACGAGTGGCAGACGTGGCGCCGGTCACTCCACGACTTCGCCCCCCGGCTGTTCCGGTAGCGGCGGACGATCGGCCCCCTCGCAGAGACCGCCTCCCCCCTACCCCACGAGCCGGGCCGACGGCGTCGCCAGCGGCACGGGGTGGCGCACGAGCCGCTTGCTCTGCGTCGGGCGCGCACTCATCTTATCTCTCCTCAACGAAAGCGCTCCCGGAGGGTCTGGGGGCGCTGCCCGTCGTCCCCTCCCCGACGCCCATGCGCCTCCCGAGACTCTTCGCGCCCGCGCTTCTCACTGGGCTCCTCTTCGGCTTCGGGACGGCGCCCGCTTCGGCCCAGACCGGTGACGTCGTGTTCCTCGCTGGCCCGAAGGACCACGGCTGGCCGGGACGCCACGAGTACGAGAAGGACCTCCGCGCGCTCGCGTGGTCGCTGGAGCACGCAACGAACCTCGACGACGTCACGACGCGCGTCTACGTGGGTGAAGCGCCGCGCGACCTCTCGGTGTACGAGGACGCCGCGGTCATCGTCATCAACAGTTCGTCGGACCGGACGGAGCGCGAGACGCACCCGCTCTTCCCGCCCGCCCCCGAGACCGACTACCACGGCTACGACGAGGAGACGACGGCCTTCCTCGACGGCCTCGACTCGCTCATCGCCGAGAAGAACATCGGCGTCGTCGTGCTCCACTACGCGACGTGGGTCGAGAACTGGCGGGCCCGCGAGGCCTACATGGACTGGCTCGGCGGGATGTGGGTCCAGATCGGCTCGAAGAACCCGACCGACACCTGGACGATGACGCCCCAGAACACGGGCCACCCGATCAATTACGGCGTCCGCCCCTGGACATACCGCGACGAGGTGTTCTGCCGCTTCTTCCTGCCGGACGACCCGCGGCGGACCGACCTGCTCCTCGGGACGCCGGCCGAGCACCCGGTCGGGCCGCAGATCGCGTCCTGGGCCTACCAGCGCGACGACGGCGGGCGCGGCTTCGTGATGGGCGGCGTCGACTTCCACGACAACATGCGGAGCGTGGACGACTACCGCCGGTTCCTCCTCAACGGGATCGTGTGGGCCGCCGGGATGGACGTGCCCGACGGCGGCGTCCAGGCCCCGGCGCTCCCGCCCGACGAGACCGCCGAGGCGGACTGAGCCATGCGCCGCTCCCCCCACACGCTCCGCCTCGGCGGCCCGACGGGCGGGCTCGCCTCCGCCCTCTGCGCCCTCCTGCTGGCGGGCTGCCTCGATGCCGAGTCGCGCCCCGGCGACCCCGCGGCGTACGCCGACCAGCACCGGACGTGGGAGGACTACGGCGGCGGCCCCGACATGTCGCGGTTCGTCGAGACGTCGGCTCTGACGCCTGAGACTGTTGGCGACCTGGAGGTCGCGTGGAGCTACCAGACGGGCGACGAGAACGTCTACCAGTTCAACCCGCTCGTGGTCGACACGACCATGTACGTGCTGGCGAAGGACAACTCGCTCGTGGCGCTCGACGCGCGGACGGGCGAGGAGATCTGGATCCACGCCCACCTCCGCGGCATCGCGCGCCGCGGGATCAACTACTGGGAGAGCGCCGACGGGACCGACCGGCGGCTGCTGTTCCAGATGAACGACTACCTCCAGGCCATCGACGCCACGACCGGCCAGTCGATCCTGAGCTTCGGGACGGACGGTGTGGTCGACCTCAAGGAAGGCCTCGACCGCGACCCGACGACCATCTCGCGCGTCCAGTCGGGGACGCCGGGGAAGGTGTTCGAGAACCTGATCCTCCTCGGGTCGTCGCCCGGCGAGAGCTACCTCTCGGCGCCGGGCCACATCCGGGCCTACGACGTCGTCACCGGCGAGCGCGTCTGGACATTCCGCACGATCCCGCAGCCGGGCGACGTCGGCTACGACACGTGGCCGGAGGACGCCTACCGCTACGCCGGCGGCGTCAACACGTGGGGCGAGATCTCGGTCGACGCCGAGCGCGGCATCGCCTTCGTCCCGACCGGCTCGCCGACGTACGACTACTACGGGGCCGACCGGCACGGCGCGAACCTGTTCGGCAACTCGCTGCTGGCACTCGACGCGCGGACCGGCGAGCGGCTGTGGCACTTCCAGCTCGTCCACCACGACCTCTGGGACTACGACCCGGCCGCCGCGCCCCAACTCGTCACGATCCGGAACGACGGGCGAGAGATCGACGCCGTCGCGGTCGCGGGCAAGACGGGCTTCCTCTACGTGTTCGACCGGGTGACGGGCGAGCCCGTGTGGCCCATCGAGGAGCGGCCGGTGCCCCCCAGCGACGTGCCCGGCGAGCAGGCGTGGCCCACGCAGCCGTTCCCGACGGTCGTCCCGCCCTTCGCCCGCCAGTCGATGGGCGTCTCGGACCTTTCGCCGTACCTCATGGACGACGCCGAGCGGGCGCGGTGGACGGCCAAGCTCGACTCGCTCGAACGCGACGGACGGATGGGCCTGTTCACGCCGCTCTCCCACCAGTACGAAACCCTCGCGCTGCCGGGCGCCGTCGGTGGGGCGAGCTGGGGCAACACGGCCGCGAACCCCGAGGCCGGCACCGTCTACGTCATCAGCATCGACTGGCCGTCGTTCTATCCGAAGCTCGAACGCCAGGAGGCCGAGCCCGAGGCCTCGAGCGCGCGCCCGGTGCCGGCCCGGTGGCGTGGGCCCGAGCTGTTCGCCACGAACTGCCAGGCCTGCCACGGCGCTGACCAGGCCGGGACGCCCGTCGGCCCCTCCCTCCTCGGCGTCGAGCGGCGGCTCGGCCTCGCCGACTTCCAGCAGGTCGTCCGTGCGGGGCGCGGCGAGATGCCCGCGTTCGGCCACCTGTCGGAGGAGGAGGTCACGGCGCTCTACCAGTTCCTCGGCGGGTCGCGCGACGGCGCGGTCGTCCGCCCGCCGGAGGGCAACGTGGTGGCGACGGGCGGCGCGCCCGCCGGGCTGGCGGCGCGTCCGGTCAGCCGGGCCGGCGGGCGCCTCGGCCCGCCGTACCCCGAGGGCATCGAAGCACCCGCGGCGCGCTACACCATCGGCGGCTGGGGGCTCGGGCACGCCTACGTCCTCGCGCCGCCGTGGGCCACGCTCACGGCCTACGACCTCAACACGGGCACGATCACGTGGCAGCGCGCGCTGGGGCTCGACCGCGACGCCGCCGCCGAGGGCGCGACCGACACGGGCGTCCCGCAGGCCCAGCGGAACGGCATGATCGTGACCTCGACCGGCGTCGTGTTCGCGACGGCCAAGGACGGCCGGGTCTACGCCTTCAGCGCCGAGACCGGCGACGAGCTGTGGTCGGCCGCCCTCCCGACCGGCACCGAGGGCATGCCGACGTACTACGAGATCGACGGCCGGCCGTACCTCGCCGTCGTCGCCACCACGCCGCTCCAGTTCGGGCGCGAGGGGAGCGAGGGCGGCAGCGGCCCCACGGGCCCCAGCGCGCCCGGCAGCTACGTGGTTTTCTCACTCCCGACGGCACCGTGACGCTCTCCCGCCGCGCCTTCCTGAAGTCGTCCGCCGCCCTCGCTGCCGTCGCCGGCTGCGCCCCGGGCCTGGCCGCCTCGGGCGGCGCCTCGGCCGACCCGATGGACCGGATCGCGCTCACGACGGTCACGTTCCGCTTCCGTTTCGCGCAGACCCGCCCGGCCGACTACGCCGGGACCGATCCGTTGATGACGCTCCCGGAGTTTCCGGCCTACGTCCGCGACCGGTTCGGCGTCCGCAATGTGGAGCTGTGGAGCCAGCATGTCGACTCGACCGAGGCGGGCCACCTCGCCGAGATCCGCCGGGCCGTCGAGCGGGCCGGGTCGCGCGTGGTCAACCTCCAGATGGACCAGCCCTACAATCTGGCCTCATCCGACGAGGACGAGCGGCAGGCGAGCGTGGACCTGGTGAGCGAGTGGGTCGACGTGGCACGCGCCGTCGGGTCGCCGTCGATCCGCGCGAACGCCGGGACCGGGACGATCGAGACGGCCGTCCGCTCGCTCCGCCAGGTCGCCGACTACGCCGACCGCCAGGGCGTCCGGCTCCTCACCGAGAACCACGGCGGCATCTCGACCGACCTCGGCGTGCTCCTCCAGATCCTCGACGCGCTCGACGGCGACGCCCGCGCGGTCGCCGACTTCGGCAACTTTCCGGACGGGACCGACCGCTTCGACGCGCTCGCGCGGCTCATTCCGTACACCGACCTCATCTCGGCCAAAACGCTTCTCTTCGACGACGGCGGCGAGCACATGTCGTTCGACTTCGACCGCTGCGTCCGGACGGCCGAGGCGGCGGGGTTCCAGGGGATCTACTCCGGCGAGCAGTGGGACCCGTCGACGGACCCGCTCGACGCCGAGGCCATCGCGGAGTGGATGGTCGCCCACCTCCGCACGAGCCTCCTCGCCGCACGGGGTTAGGGCCGGATCGTCACCGGCACGCCCGCCTCGGGGTCGAGTTGGCGGACCTCGTCGCCGAGGCGGACGCGGACGGGACCGCCGCGCTCGGACCGAATCGTCGCCTCGCGGAGCCGGCCGTCCTCCCACGCGATGTCGACGGTCAGGCCGCCTCGGGCCTTCAGGCCGCGGACCTCGCCCGACGGCCACGCCCCCGGGAGCGCGGGGAGCAGGTGGACCTCGCCGGCGTGGCTCTGCATCAGCATCTCGACGATGCCGGCCGTCGCGCCGAAGTTGCCGTCGATCTGGAACGGCGGGTGCGCGTCGAAGAGGTTCGGGTAGACGCCGCCCGTGCCCCGGTAGCCCGTCGACCGCGTGAGCGTGAGGAGGTTCGAGAGGAGCCGGTGGGCGCGGTCGCCGTCGTGGAGTCGGGCCCAGAAGTTGACCTTCCACGCCTTCGACCAGCCCGTCCCGTCGTCGCCGCGGAGCTCGAGCGACCGGCGGGCGGCGTCGAACAGCTCGGGCGTGTCCCAGCGCGTGATCTCGGCGCCCGGGTGGAGGCCCCACAGGTGCGAGACGTGCCGGTGGGCGTCGTCCGGGTCGTCCGTGTCCTGTAGCCACTCCTGAAGCTGCCCGAGGCGGCCGATCTGGTTCGGCGCGATCCGGCCGCGCATCGTTTGCAGGGTGTCCCGGAGCGCGGGGTCGACGCCGAGGATCTCGGCCGAGCGGATCGTCCTCGAAAAGAGGTCGCGGATGAGCTGGTGGTCCATCGTCGGCCCCATGACCACGCCCCGGTTCTCCGGTGAGACAGACGGGCCGGAGATCAGATGGCCTGTTTCGGGGTCTTCGACGAGCGTGGCGACGAAGAACCGCGCGGCGTCGCGCAGGATCGGGTAGGCCGTCTCGCGGAGGAACGCCTCGTCGCCGCCGTACTCGTAGCGCCACCAGAGGTGCTGCGTGAGCCACGCGCCGCCGGTCGGCCAGAGGCCCCAGAACGGGCCGTCGATGGGCGCCGCCCCGCGCCAGAGGTCCGTGTTGTGGTGGACGACCCAGCCCGGCGCCGCGTAGTGCTCGCGGGCGACCGCCCGGCCCGTTTCTGACAGGTCCTCGATCAGCGAGAACAGCGGCTCGCTGAGCTCCGCGAGGTTCGCGGGCTCGGCCAGCCAGTAGTTCATCTCCGTGTTGACGTTGACGGTGTACTTGCTATTCCAGGCCGGCTCGTTGCTCTCGTTCCAGATGCCCTGGAGGTTGGCCGGTTGGCTGCCGGGCCGGCTCGACGCGATGAGGAGGTAGCGGCCGTACTGGAACAGCAACGCCGCCAGCCCGGGGTCGTCGTTCTCGCGGTACTGGGCGATCCGGTCGACCGTCGGGAGGTCGGTCCGCGCGGGGCCGAGGTCGAGAGAGACGCGGCGGAACAGGGACCGGTGGTCGGCGAGGTGGCGCTGGCGGAGCGCGTCGTACGGCGTGCCCCGGACGGCGGCGACGGTGGTGTCGTTGCGGGCGATCGGGTCGCCCGTGACGTCGTCGTAGCGGACGAAGGTGGTGGCGCCGGCGAGGACGATCGTCGCGGCGTCGGCGCCGGTCACGGTCGCGACCGTGTCGGAGACGGCCACCTCGCCGCCCTCGGCCGTCACCAGCAGCCGGGCCTCGAAGCGGATCACGCCGTCCTCCACGATCCCCTCCATCGCGATCTCGCCCGGCCCGACCACGCGGTACGAGCGCGTGCCGTGGAGGCTCGTCGGGGCGACGGATAACGAGACGTGGCCGGGTCGGTCCGCCTCGGTGCGGATCACGAGGACGTCGTCAGGGAAGCTGGCGAACACCTCGCGGGTGTAGGTCACGTCGCCGACGCGGAAGGTCGTTCGCACGATGGCCTCGTCGAGGTCCAGCTCGCGGTGGTAATCGGTGACCGCCTCCGCGTCGACGCCGGGCATGGCGA
This sequence comes from Rubrivirga marina, assembly GCF_002283365.1. Classification (NCBI taxonomy): domain Bacteria; kingdom Pseudomonadati; phylum Rhodothermota; class Rhodothermia; order Rhodothermales; family Rubricoccaceae; genus Rubrivirga; species Rubrivirga marina. Next base: position 164,247 of record NZ_MQWD01000001.1, read on the forward strand.
TCTGGAGGTCGCCGAACGACTGGTACGACCGCTGCCGGAGCGGGGCGCTCATGAACCGGACCGCCGCGAGGTCCGACGCCTCCTGCTTCTTCCCTTCGAACAGGAGCCGGCGGATGTCGCCCAGCGCCTCGTGGGCGCCCGGCCGCTCGTACCCGTGCGGGAACCCGTTCCAGACCGTGTCCTCGTTGAACTGGACCCGCTCCTCGGCCGTGCCCCCGAACGTCATGGCCCCGAGGCGGCCGTTGCCGACGGGGTAGGCCTCGACCCACTCCGACGCGGGCTCGGCGGCCCACAGCGACAGCCGTCCGTCGGCGGGCTGCGCCGCCAGCGGGACGGCCGCGAGGAGCGTGGCGAACAGGAGACGAGTCACGGTGGGAACGAGAATGCGTGGGAGGCGGACAGGCGATCGGGAGCGGAGGCCGCCGCGTCAGTCGGCGACGTCGACGGTCAACCGCTGGCGGACGTCGTCCGAGGCCGCGCCGACCTGGACCTCGACGCGGCCCGGCTCGACCGCCCACGCGTCCGCCTCGGGGTCCCAGTAGGCCACTTCACGAGCGGTGAGGGGGAACGTGACGGTCTGCGTCTCGCCCGGCGCGAGCGTGATCCGCCGGAAGCCGCGGAGCTCTTTGACCGGCCGCGCGACCGCCGAGGCGGGGACGGCCACGTAGAGCTGGACGACCTCGTCGCCCGTGACCGCGCCCGTGTTCGTCACGTCGACCGAGACCGTGATCGAGTCTTCGAGCGTGGGCGCACTGGCGCGGAGGTTCGCGTAGTCGAACGTCGTGTAGCTCAGGCCGTGGCCGAAGGCGTAGAGCGGGTCGCCCTCGAAGTAGCGGTACGTCCGCCCCGCCATGTCGTAGTCCTCGAACGGCGGGAGGTCGGCGGTCGAGCGGTAGAACGTGACGGGGAGCCGCCCGGCCGGGTTGTAGCGGCCCGTGAGCACGTCGGCGACGGCCGTGCCGCCGGCCTGGCCCGGGTACCACGCCTGGAGGATCGCGTCGACGTTCTCGTCGGCCCACGGCATGGCGACGGCGCTGCCGGAGAGGCTCACGAACACGACCGGCTTTCCGGTCGCCACGAGCGCTTCGAGCAGGTCCTGCTGGAGCGCCGGGAGCTCGATCGCCAGCCGGTCGCCGCCGTCGAAGCCCGCGTAGTCGACCGGCATCTGCTCGCCCTCGAGCTGGGCCGAGATCCCGCCGACGTAGACGACGGCGTCGGCCGCCTCGGCGAGCGCGAGGGCCTCGTCGACGCCCGAGGCGGGCGGCGGCGTGTTCCACTCGAACGAGACCGCCAGCGGCCCGTCGCCCTGGGTGTACTCGAGGCGGAGCGGGAGCTCGGCGTTGTCCGGCAGCCGCGTCGTGACGCGGACCTCCCGCATCTCGCCCTCTTGGCCGGCCGGCGCCGTCCACGAGTCGATGACGGCCTCGCCGTCGATCCACAGCCGGAACCCGCCGCGGCCTTTCACGACGAGCTCGTAGTCGCCGTCGAGCGTCGTCACGAGGTGGCCGTTCCACAGCGCCGAGGCGCCGCGCTCGGGGACGCCCGGCGGAAGCGCGCCGTACCGCTCGCGCGAGCCGACGTCGAAGTTGAGCGGCCGCTCGGTCCGCGTCGCCGCCGGCTCACCCGCGAGGTCCGGGTTGTCGAAGTACTCGCCGTGGAACCAGCCGAAGGCGATCGGCCGCACCTCCTGCGAGCGATCGGCGTACTCGACGCCGTGCGCGTAGGTCACCTCGACGCCGGCCGGCTCCAGCGCCGCCCGGAGCCCATCGAGCACGGTGACGGGCGCCGACGGGACGCCGTTGTAGTTGCCGACGAGGACCGGCACCGACGTCGCGCTCGGCCCGATGACCGCGACGCGGTTCAACTGCGACGGGTCGAGCGGGAGGACGCCGTCGTTTTTCAGCAGCACGAGGGACTCGCGGGCGGCCTGGAGTGCCAACTGGCCGTGCTCAGGCGCGTCGTTCAGGGAGGGGGCGATGGCGTTGAACGGCACCTGCTCCTCCGGGTCGAAGAACCCGAGGCGCACCATCGTGCGGAGGAGCGGCGCCAGCCCGGCGTCGATCTCCGCCTCCGTGACGAGCCCACGGCGCACGGCCTCGCGCAGGTTCCCCGACTCCCCGCCGCAGCGGACGTTCATGCCGGCCTTGAGCGCGAGGGCGTTCGCCTCGGCGCCGTCGGCGGCCACCCGGTACGTCTGATGGAGGTCGCCGACGGAGCCGCAGTCGGACGTCGTGTGGCCGTCGAAGCCCCATTCGTCCAGCAACCCGTAGAGGAGCGGGCTGATCGAGGCCGGGACGCCGTAGACCGCGTTGTAGGCCGGCATCACGATCTCGACGTCGGCCTCGCGCACGGCGGCCTCGAACGCCGGGAGGTACGTCTCGTAGAGGTCCCGCTCCGACGGCGACGCGTCGAAGTCGTGCCGGAGCGGCTCGGGGCCGCTGTGGACGGCGAAGTGCTTCGCACCGGCCGCCGCCAGCAGGTAGTCCGGGTGGTCGCCCTGGAGCCCACGGATAAAGGCGACGCCGAGGCGGGACGTCAGGTACGGGTCCTCGCCGTACGTCTCCTGCCCGCGCCCCCACCGCGGGTCCCGAAAGATGTTGATGTTGGGCGACCAGAACGTGAGCCCGCGGAAGATCTGCCCCTCGAGCGGCGTGCCCTTGTAGCCGTTGAACTTCGCGCGCCCCTCGATCCCGATCACGCCGGCGATCTCCTCGTGCAGCGGCGCGTCCCACATCGCCGCGAGCCCGATGGCCTGGGGGAAGACGGTCGCGTGGCCCGCGTTCGCGACGCCGTGGAGGGCCTCGCTCCACCAGTCGTACCTGGGGAGGCCGAGCCGCGGGACGCCGGGCGTCGCGTTGCTCATCAGGTCCGTCTTCTCCTCCAGCGCCAACCGCGAGAGGAGGTCGTCGACGCGAGCGTCTTCGGCGAGATCAGGATCGCGGTACGGCTGCGCGCTGGCGGTCGCGACAAGCGCGAGGGCAAGCATCAGCGCTCGCACGGAGTGGCCAGAAACGGTGGTCATGGTGGGGGCGAGCTAGTCGGCTTCGAGGATTCGGACGTCGAACACACCGCCGGCCATCGAGCCAGGGTGGGCTTGGAAGCGCGTCACGAGGACGCCGTCGCTCCGCCGCGCCTCGTCCGGGATTGGGTAGTCGACGTGGAAGAAGGCGTCGGGGTGGCCCGTCGAGGTCACCGTCTCGATCCGGACGTCGTTGATGAGGATGTCGAACGTCCGGCCGCTGTCGCCGCCGGAGTAGGTCACGCGGAGGACGGCCGCCTCGGCCTCGGGGTCGGCGAACTCGTAGCTGAACCAGCCTGAGGCGTGGCGCCAGTAGCCGCCTCGGAAGTAGCCCGACTCGGTCCCTTCGCCCGCGAAGTTGTGCTCGACCTCCGGCTGCTGCTGGCCCGGCGTCACCTGGTCGACCGTCCGCGCGTCCAGCAGCTCTTGCTCGCGCGCCGCCGCGGCGATCGAGTCGAGGCGGGCCTGGTACTCGGCCTCCGTCGCCTGCGGCCAGTAGATCACGTAGCGCGAGTCGTGGAGCCGGAAGAACGGGATGAGCGTGAGGGTCTCGTCGGTCCCGCGGAGGCCATCGGGCGCGCGGAACGTGAGCGGCTCGCCCGCGACCGGCTCGAGGCCCGCGAGGAACGCGTCCGTGTCGCCGACGAACACGGGGGCGGCCGTCGGCGGGCAGAGGGCGCCCTGCGCGACGTGGCCCATCCGGGAGCCATCGGCCTTGTACTCGAGCCGCTCGCCCTCGAACGGGTCGGTCTTGGCCGCCAACACGACGGGCCCGTGGAGCACCGCGTAGTGGCTCGACCCATCGGGCAGCGCCTCCAGCCGCGTGGTCATCGGGAGCGTGACCGTGACCCGGTCGCCCGCCGCCCACACGCGCTCGACGCGGACGAACCCGCCCGCCTCGGCCCCTCGGCTCCGCTCAGGGGACCCGCCGAGGTCGACCGACTCGCCGTTGACGGCGACGCGCATCGCACCCTCGGTCCACGCCGGCCGACGGAGGTTCAGGGCGAAGTGGCCGCCCGCCTCGACCGCGATCGTCACCTCCTCGGCGTCCGGGAAGCGCGTGTCGAGGCGGAGCCGCACCCCGCGCTCGGCCCAGTCCAGCGTCGAGGGGATGAACAGGTTGACGAAGAGGTCGTCGCCGCGGTGGGCGTAGATCATCTCGCCGTACTTCGCGTGGTTCTCGATGCCCGAGCCCACGCAGCACCACATCGCGAGGTCGGGCTGCGAGTAGACGCGGTAGTGGCTGGGCCGCATCGGCGTGAAGTAGACGAGGCCGCCCGTCTCCGGGTGCTGCGAGCCGAGGATGTGGTTGTACAGCGCCCGCTCGTAGTAGTCGAGGTACCGGGCCTGGGGGTCCGACTCGAACAGCAGCTTCGTCAGCCGGAGCATGTTGTACGTGTTGCACGTCTCGACGCCCTCCGGCTCGGTCACCATCGACGAGAAGTCGTCGGCCGGGTGGAAGTGCTCGGCCACGCTGTTCCCTCCGATGGCGATCGTCCGCTCGCCCACGACCGTGTTCCAGAAGAAGGCCGCCGCGGCGGCCCAGCCGTCGTAGCCCGCGACGCCGTGCTGGCGGGCCACGTCGGCGACGCGCTGGAAGCCGATGACCTTCGGGATCTGTGTGTTCGCGTGGAGGCCCGTGAGGCGGTCCTCGTTCGCCTCCAGCGGGTCGAGGATCGCGCGGTGCGAGAAGCGGTCGGCGAGGCCGAGGTACCGGTCGTCGCCGGTCAGCGCGGCCGCGTCGGCGAACACCTCGTTCAGCCCGCCGTGCTCGGAGACGAGCATCTGCTGGACCTCGGCGTCGCTCAGGCCGCCGACGAGCGCGAGCGCCCAGTCAGCGAGGGCGACGAATAGGGGCCGGGCCGCCTCGACGCCGCCGTGGACGTACGCGTCGCGAAGCCCGGCGTACGTCTTGTGGATGTTATAGAGCGGGACCCACCGGTCGTTCAGCCCGAAGTTGGTCTCACGGATGTCGCCGGCCGCGACCTCGGCCCACATCGCCTGGCCGTCCGGCAACCCCGCGAGGTACCCGGTCCCGATCGCGTCCTGCGCCCGTTTCAGCTCCGAGACCATGTAGTCCAGCCGCTCTCGCAACCCCGTATCACCGGTGGAGGCCACCATGAACGCGAGCGCGCTGAGGTAGTGGCCCCCGATGTGGCCGTCGAGGCCGGTCGACTCCCAGTTGCCGTACGGCTCCGCCTTCGGCTCCAGTCCGGCTTCGCGGAGGTACGGCGCGAGGAGCCGGTCGGGCTCCATCGCCAGGAGGTACTGCCGGTCGAGGTCCTGGGCCCGCTGGAACGGACCGTCGAGCAGGCGAACGTGGGTGAGCGGGAACGCCTCGACGGGCCCCTCCTGCGCACGCACCGAGGCGACGAGGGTGAGGCCCGCGAGGGCGAAGGCGGCGAGACGGGGCGTCCACATGGTGCGAGGGGCGATGCGAGCGGAGAGCGGACGAACAGAGGTCATCGGGCGACGACCATCGGGCGGGTCACCACCTCTCCGTCCGCGTTCAGACGCGTCAGGTAGAGGCCCGGCGGCAAGCCGGACACGTCGACCACGGCGTCGTGCGTCCCGGCCGGCCGGACGCCGTCTATGAGCGTCGCGACCTCGCGGCCGAGCGCGTCGATCACGGACAGCCGGACGGGCCCGGCGCCCGCGAGGGTGAAGGCGACGGTCGCCGTGTGGGCGGCCGGGTTCGGGTAGACCGCCCTGAAGGTCGGACCGTCGGGTGCGCCCGCCTCGGTCGCCACGCCGGCGAGGTCGCCGACGAACGTGGTCGCGCTCGACGGGCCCAGCGTCACGGCGAGCGCGCCGCCCGACGCCGCGACGTCGGCGAGGCGGACGGCGTCCTGCGTCTCGCTCGTGACGGTGCGACGGAACGTCCCGGCCGTTCCGCCCTCCAGCGAGAACGAGACGTCCCGCGCCGTGTCGGTCCGGTTGATCGCGACGATCACCAGCTCCCCGTCCCCGGCGTAGGCCGTCGCGGTGACGCTCGAGAACCGGGTCGGCCGGTCGGTGTGGAGGCGGACGAAGCCGGGGCGGACGAACCGCGCGAACTGGGACATGACGTGCCCCTTCTTGGTCACCTCCCCCTTGGCGCTGTAGGGGTCGTCGGGGCTCGTCGCACTCGTCTCCCCGTCCGCGATCGGCCCGTAGTAGCGGACGACGTACCACCAGACGTAGGCGTTCACCCCCGCGAACATGACGTCCTGGATCTCCTCCCCCACCTCCAGCGCGAGCGGCCAGACATCCGCCGACCGGCGACTCTCCGTCAGGTGCTCGGTCATCCAGAGGTCCTTGCCCTTCTCCTTCGCGAGGGGGTACGGCTCGAGCCCGGAGCCGTAGATGTGCCCGCCGACGATGTCGAGGTTCGCCGCCGCCTCGGGGTCGTTGAGGGTCGGGTCCGACCAGTCGTGATCGAAGTGGAACGACTCCGGGGCGATGACGCGCGTCCCGATGGCGCCGGCGCTCTCGGCCATGAACCGGCGGATCTCCTCCGGCGTCCAGTCGCACGACTCGTACGAGACCTGGATGTCGGGCTCGTTCTGGACCGAGACGGCGTAGATCTCGACCCCGTTCGACGCCATGTAGTCGACGAAGGCGTCGAGGTGGGCGGCGTAGGCGTCGTATCGGTCGTCGCGGAGCCGGCCGCCGATGGGACTGCCGTTGGTCTTCATCTCGGCCGGCGGCGTCCACGGCGACGCGATGATCGTCGCCCCCATCGCTTGGGCCGCCTGCGCCGACGGAACGCTGGCAGCCCAGTCGCTCGGCTCGGGCGCGATGCGGAGGCGGAGGATCGAGAAGCCGAGCTCGCCGTCGCCCGTCCCGAACGCCGTCTGGACCTCGGCCTCGGTCATGTCCGGCCGCCACCCCACGATGTTGGCCGCGCCGAAGCCGCGGACGACCTGCGCCGTGCTGTCGAGGTGGATGCGGAGGGCCTCCTGCGCACGCGGTGCCCGCGCGGTCAGCGTCGTGACCGCGATGAGCGCGAGGATCTGGAGGAGCGAGCGCATTCGAGCGTGGGCTACTGGAGGTCGAGGGCGACGACGGACATCGGCGGGAGCGTGACCGTGAGCGTCTGGCCATCGAGGCGGACACCACCGAACGGGGCCGGGACCACGACGTCCGGGTCCTCGAACGTGTTGTGGGCCGTCATCTCGCTCGCGGTGAGCACGCGGCCGGAAACGCGCGAGAGGCGGCCGCCGCGCATCTCGGCCGAGACGGTCCGCGCCCGGTGCGGGTCGAGATTCGTCAGCGTCACGTGGACGTGGCCCGTCTCGTCGCGCGAGGCCGTCGCGCTGACGGCCGGGACGGACTGGCCGCCAAACGCGTACGTCCCCGCGTCGAGCGTGAACGGAAGCCGCTCAGCGTCCTGGTGCGCCTTGTAGAAGTCGAACACGTGATACGTCGGCGTCTTGACGACGCGCTCGCCGTCGACGAGGAGCATCGCCTGGAGCACGTTGATCGTCTGCGCGATGTTCGCCATCTTGACCCGCTCGGCGTGGCGGGCGAACACGTCGAGCGTGACCGAGGCCACGAGCGCGTCGCGGAGCGCGTTCTGCTGGTAGAGGAAGCCCGGCGTGCTCCCCTCCTCGGGTGCGTGCCACATGCCCCACTCGCCGACGATGAGCCACACCCGGCCCTGCGGGTCGTACCGGTCCATGATGGCGGAGACGCGGCGGATGTGGCCGTCCATCTCGAGCGCCCGCGCGAACGCGCCGACCCATCGGTCCTCGCCGAACTCCGTCGCCCGCGTCCGGTCGTCCCAGTCGCCGACGATGGTGTAGAAGTGCATGTCGAGCCCGTCGATCATGCGCCCGGCGTCGCGCATGACCGCCTCGGTCCACTCGGGGACGTCCCGGTTGATCGTGGCGTCGGGCCCGGTCGCGATCCGGAACGGGCGGACGTCGCCGTAGCCGTGGAGGAACGTGGCGTAGCGCTTGTAGAGGTCGGCGTAGTGCTCGGGCGACATGTTGCCGCCGCACCCCCAGCTCTCGTTCCCGACGCCCCAGAACCGAACGCCCCAGGGCTCCGGGTGCCCGTTCTCGGCGCGGAGGTCGGCCATCGGGCTCGGGCCGGGGTGGTTCACGTACTGCCACCAGTCGGCCATTTCGCGGACCGTCCCGCTGCCCACGTTGCCGACCACGATGGGCTCAGCGCCGAGGGCCTCCGCGAGCGCCACGAACTCGTGGGTGCCCACCCCGTTGTCCTCCGTCACCCCGCCCCACAGCGTGTTGACGATCGTCGGCCGCTCGCGGGCCGGCCCGACGCCGTCGCGCCAGTGGTAGACGTCGGCGAAACAGCCCCCGGGCCAGCGGACGTTGGGCGGGTCGAGTGCGCGCATGGCCTCCACGACGGGCGCATTGAGCTCCCACCCGTCGGCGCCCTCGGTCCAGAAGCCGCCGTAAATCCCGCGTCCGAGGTGCTCGGCGAAGTGGCCGAAGAGGTGCCGGTTGATCGTCGGGCCCTCCGCGTCGAGCGTGAGGACCATCCGGTGCGCCGCGTCTTGCGCGCTGGCGCCGACGGCCAGCGCCGCGAGCAAGACCAGCCCGAACAGCCGCCCGAGGCGGGCGGACTGGACGGGACGCTCGGGACTCACCGAGCCTCGGGGATCGAGGCGATGCCCGGAAGGGCTTCGGAACGGTGCCCTGGGAGGGTGGGCGAGACGGCGGCGGGTCATCGCGGCCGGCACGGGAACGCACATACGGTTTGATTGCGGCGTTTGAAACGTATCAATATATTTCAAGCCGATCGCATCAGCCGCGTGGTCCCGACCCCGAAGTCTCGCCCGAGGCGGCCCGGCACAGTATCTCCGGCACCGCTTCCGCCCCGCCCCGCGGTCCGACCCCGCTCGACCTCTCGGCCCCCCGCTTTTCTTCCCCCGCCATGCCCCGAGCCGCCCGTCTGCTCTCCCTCGCCGCCGCCCTCCTGGCGGCCGGCGCGACTGCCCAGCCGACCTACGTCAACGCCGTCATCCCGGGCGACCACCCGGACCCCACGCTCACGCGCATCGGCGACGACTACTACACCACCGGCTCGTCGTTCAACGTCACGCCGAAGATCTACCACTCGACCGACCTCGTCCACTGGCGGGTCATCGCCCAGCCGGTCTCGGCGGCGTGGGAGCTCTACGACGACCGCCCGGCCGGCGGCGTGTGGGGCGGCCACACGGTGTTCCACAACGGCCAGTACTGGCACTTCTTCGGGCTCGACCCGAACGGCCGCCAGATGTACTTCGTCACGGCCGACCGGGTCGAGGGGCCGTGGAGCGAGCCGACCCGGATGATCGTGCCCCCGGGCGAGCGTGGGTTCGGCGTCGACAACTCCGTCTTCATCGACGACGACGGTCGGTGGTTCCTCCTCACCAAGAACGGCGAGGCGTTCAACTTCTTGGTCGAGCTCGGCGACGACGGCCAGCCGAACGGGGTCGTCCTCGACCTCTCGTGGCTCAACCCGGAGCCCGAACTGCCCTACGGGTGGGCCGAGGGCCCCGTCATGTGGAAGCACGACGGGTACTACTACTACAGCTTCGCGCAGCACCTCGTCGGCAACCAGTACGTCATGAAGAGCGCGGTCCAAGGCGCCCCGCTCTCCGACGACCCGGCCGCCTGGGAGACGCCCCGCATCCTGTTCGAGGGCCCGCGCGGCGCCTTCAGCACGCCGAACCACAGCTCGCCCGCCGTCACGACCCCGAACGGGACCAGCTGGGTGATCTCGCAGTCGTACGACGCGAGCCGGAGCAGCGAGTGGCAGGCGCTCGGGCGGCAGGGCGTCCTCAGCCAGATCGGCTACGACGCCGACGGGTGGCCGACAGCCCAGTACCCGAACGGGCCCGAGGACGCGCCCGACCTCCCCAGCAGCGGGATCCCGTGGACCGTCCCGCGCTCCGACTCCTTCGACGGCGCGGAGGTCGCGCCCGACTGGTCCTTCCTCGGCTACACCCCGGACGACACGTACTCGCTCACGGCCCGGCCGGGCTGGCTCCGCCTCACGCCGACCGGCGGCCGAACCTTCCCAGCGACTCCAGGCCAGAACACCGTCATACAGAACGCCGCCGAGAAGGCGTACTCGCTCGTCACGCGCGTCGACTTCGACCCCGAGGACAGCGAGGACGAGGCCGGCCTCTGGACGTTCAACGGGCCCGAGACGCTCGTCGCCAAGGTGTTCGTCTCGTCCGACGTCGGCGACGTGCCCGCCGTCGTCTCCTTCTTCGACGACGCGTACACGGGCGTCGCCCCGCTCGAGGCCGAGGGCCCGGTCTGGCTCCGCCTCCACCGCAACGGCCACGACGTCACGAGCGCCTACAGCACCGACGGCCTCACGTGGACCGACCTCAGCACGGTCGACGTCTCGCGGATGGACCGCCACCAGCCGGTCTCGGAGGGCGGCATGGACTTCAACGCGTTCACGGGCAACCAGCAGGGCCTCTACGTCCGTGGTGAGGTCCCGGCCGACTTCGACCTCTACGTCTACCGCGACGCCTACGCGCCCATCCCCGCCCAGTACCCGTCGAACTACAACGGCGTGACCCCGTCCGCCTCGGGCGCCCTCGGGGGGATCCACGACGGCGACTGGGCGATGTACGCCGGGGTCGAGTTCGGCGGCCCGGGCGACGGCGGCGACGACGTCGACTACCCGTTCGCGCCGGAGGCCCTGACCGTCGAGGCTGCCGGCACCGTCGGCGGGACCATCGAGGTCCGCCTCGACTCGCTCGACGGACCCCGAATCGCGGAGATCACGGTCGGGCCGACGGGCGGCACGTCGACCTACGAGACCTTCGGCGCCGAGGTCGACGCGATCAGCGGCCAGCACGACGTGTTCCTGACGTTCTCGGGCTCGGGGACGGGCGCGCTGTTCACCCTCCGGAGCCTCACGTTCACGCCGCAGGCGCTCGACACCGCGTCGGACGACGCGCCGCGACCGACCGCGTCGCTCGCCCCCAACCGACCGAACCCCTTCGGGATGGAGCCGACGACGATCGCGTTCTCGCTCGACGCCCCCGGCCGCGTCACGCTGGCCGTCTACGACGTGCTCGGCCGCGAGGTCGCCACGCTCGTCGACGGCGTCCGCCCGGCCGGGACCCACGCCGTCCCGTTCAGCGGCGCCGGCCTCCCGAACGGGCTGTATGTCTACCGGCTCACGGTCGGCGAGCACACCGAGGCGCGGACCATGACCCTCGTCCGCTAAGCTCCCCGTCCTCGTCGCCCCCCTGCCCTCCCCCTCCCCCATGCCCCGCCTCCTCCTCTCCCTCGCCCTGCTGGCGCTCGCCGCCAGCGCGTCGGCCCAGCCGCTCCGCATGATCGTCGACGCCGAGGCCGGCGAGACCACGATCAACAAGCACATCTACGGCCACTTCGCCGAGCACCTCGGCCGCGGCGTCTACGACGGCCTCTGGCGCGAGACCGACGACGGCTGGGAGATCAACGACGACGTCGTCGAGGCGCTCCGCCAGATCCAGATCCCGAACCTCCGCTGGCCCGGCGGCTGCTTCGCCGACTACTACTTCTGGGAGGACGGGATCGGGCCCGTCGAGGACCGCCCGACCGTCGTCAACAACCTGTGGGGCGGCGTGACGGAGGACAACGGGGTCGGCATCCACGAGTTCATGGAGCTCGTCGACCGACTCGACACGGAGCCCATCGTCGTCGGCAACGTCGGGAGCGGGACGGTCCGGCAGATGGCCGACTGGTGGCAGTACGTGAACCACCCGGGCCCGAGCCCGATGGCCGACCTCCGCGCCGAGAACGGGCGCGCGGAGCCGTGGAACATCCGGTTCTGGGGCGTCGGGAACGAGAGCTGGGGGTGCGGCGGCAACATGGACGCGGCGTACTACGCCGACCTCTACAAGCGCTACGCCACGTTCCTCCACGGGTACGGCAACGTCCGCCCGTTCCGGATCGCCGCGGGCCCGGCCGGCGACGACTACGACTGGACCGAGACGCTCATGCGCGAGGCCGGCGGCATGATCGACGGGATCGACGTCCACCACTACACGATCAACGGCGACTGGACGACCTCGAAGGGCCCGGCCGTCGGGTTCACCGAGGCCGAGTGGTTCGAGCTCATGCAGCGCGCGCTCCAGACCGACGACATCATCCGCGGGCACTCGGCCATCATGGACCGCTACGACCCACAGAACCGCGTCTGGCTCATCATGGGCGAGTGGGGCACGTGGCACAACCCGTACCCGGGATCGAACCCCGGCTTCCTCTACCAGCAGAACACGCTCCGCGACGCGATCGTGGCCGCGGCCTCGCTCAACATCTTCAACCAGCACGCGCGGCGCGTCAAGATGGCCAACATCGCGCAGACGGTGAACGTGCTCCAGGCGATGATCCTGACCGAGGGCGACCAGATGATCCTGACGCCGACGTACCACGTGTTCGACTTCTACAAGGCGCACCAAGACGCGACGCTCCTCCCGATGCAGATCGACCGCGGCACGTACACGTTCGAGGGCCAGTCGATCCCGGCCGTCAGCGCGTCGGCCTCGCGCGACGCCGAGGGCCGCGTCCACGTCACGCTCGCCAACATGCACCCGCGCGACGGGTTCGACATTCAGGCCTCGATCCGCGGGCTCGGCGACCGCTCGGTCTCCGGCCAGATTCTCACGGCCGACGCGTGGGACGCCCACAACACGTTCGAGGCGCCCGAGACGCTCGTGCCCATGGACTTCGACGGCGCCCGCCTCGACGGCGAGACGCTCTCGATCGACCTCCCGGCCAAGTCGGTCGTCGCGCTGACACTGGAGTAACGGCCCCGCCCGCCTCGGGCCGATTCCGGACGCGGGAAACCGGGTGGGGCGAGTCGTATGATGACTCCGCCCCACCGCACCGCCCGTGCCTCCTCTCGCCCTCGGCCTCCTCGCCCTGCTCCTGACCCTGCCCGCCTCGGCGCAGCCCGCGTGGCGGTCGATGTCGCCGGAGGAGCGGCAGGCCTATGTCGCCGAGCTCCAGCGCGAGGCCGAGGCCGATCGCCAGCGGATGATGGAGCTCCTCGGCGTCGAGACGCCGTCGGGGCTGCCGTCGTGGGAGGACGACCCGAACCGGCCGGCCCACATCGTCCCCCGCGAGGGGACGGTCAACTGGTACGACGAGGCCGGCAACGTCCACGTCCGCGGCGAGTGGGGGCGGTGGTCGAACTACGTCGAGGCCGAGGCGGGCGGGCCCGAGCCCCTCGACCCGCTCGTCCTCCGCTCCGGCCGCCGGGTCGAGACGCCGGAGCAGTGGTGGACGCTCCGCCGCCCGCAGATCCTGGAGGACTACGTCGTCGAGCTCTACGGCCGCACGCCGGCCGGCACGCCGGGGGTCTTCTTCCGAGCCGTCGGCCCCGACTCAACGGCGGGCGGGGCCACCGTCCGCCAGGTCGTCGGGCGGATCGAGGACGCGCGCCTGCTCCCGACCGCGCCGCGGATCGAGATGACGCTCTACCTCCCCGAGGGCGCCGAGGCCGTCCCGGTCGTCGTCCAAGTCGGCGGGTTCTGGGGACAATCCGATGAGCTCCCCGAGCCGGTGCGGCAGGCGCTCGACCGCGGCTGGGCGTTCGCGACGGTCGAGACCGGGCCGATCCAGATGGACAGCGGCGCCGGCCTCGACGAGGGCGTCATCGGATACATGAACGGCGGTCGGCCGCGCGACCCGGACGACTGGGGCGTCCTCGCGGCCTGGGCCTGGGGCCTAAGCCGCGCGCTCGACTACCTCGATCAGGCGCCCGAGACCGACGCCGCCCGGGCCGCCATCACGGGCCACTCGCGGAACGGCAAGGCCGCCCTCCTCACGGCCGCGCTCGACACGCGCTGGGCCGCCGCCTGGCCGTCGTGCGCCGGCGCGATGGGCACGTCGCTCGAGAAACGGGACTGGGGCGAGACGATCGACAACGTGGCCTCAGCGGGCGGCTACCACTGGATGGCCGGGACCTTCCTCACCTACGCCGGCCGCTGGGACGCGATGCCCGGCGACGCCCACTTCCTGATGGCCCTCGTCGCCCCGCGCCCCCTCTTCGTCACCGGCGGCACGACCGACCAGTGGTCGGACCCCCACGGCGAGTTCCTCGCGGCCGTCGCCGCCGACCCGGTCTACGAGCTCTTGGGCGACCCGGGCCTCCCCACCACGGAGATGCCTGCGCCCGACGTCGCCCTCACGAGCGGCGCGCTCGCCTTCCGCAACCACGAGGGCGGCCACACACCGGCCCCCGACTGGCCCGTCTTCTACGACTGGCTCGGCCGCTACGTCGAGTAGCCGACCTCCGTGCCGGTCCCGGAGGGGAGCCGACGCCGGGCCGCCGACCTCGCCGGCGCCCTGCAGAAGGGCCCACGAGTGGTGGAGGCGTCCCATATGGGCAGGTCCGCCCAGACACTGAGCGGTAGGAGTCGAGTAGCGTGAGGGCACGCCGGCCCGTTTCCGGGCGGTCCCCCGTCTCTCTTCCAACGCTGATGATCGCCTCCTCCTCTCCTCCACCGTCGTCTCCCCGAGTTCTCGTCGTCGGCGGGGGCATCGGCGGGCTCGCCGTGGCCGTCGGGCTCCGGCGGGCCGGGCTCCCGGTCGAGGTCGCCGAGGCGGCCCCGGCGCTTGAGCCCGTCGGGGCCGGCATCGTCCTCTGGCCGAACGCGCTCCACGCGCTGGACCGGCTGGGTCTGGGCGCGGCCGTCCGCGCGGTTTCGCAGCCGAGCGCCGGCGGGGCCATCTGGACGCCCGACGGAAGGCCGCTCGTCCGGGTCGACCCGGAGGCGCTCGCCGCCCGCCTCGGCGAGGCCCCGCGCGCCATCCACCGGGCCGACCTCCAAGCGGTCCTGGCAGACGCGTTCGACGGCCCGCTCCACCTCGGCGCCCGCGTCATCGGCATCGAGGACGAGGGCAAGCGCGTGCGGGTCCGGGTGGCGGACGACCGGGAGTTCGAGGCCGACGTCCTCATCGGAGCGGACGGGCTCCACTCGGCCGTCCGGTCGGCGCTCCACGGGGCCGCCGCTCCGGCCTACGCCGGGTACACGGCCTGGCGGGGCGTCGCGCAGGCGGACGGGGCGGTGCTGGACGGAGAGGCCGTCGGCCGCGGCCAGCGGTTCGGGCAGGTCCCGCTCCCCGACGGCCGGGTCTACTGGTTCGCCACGGCGACCGTCCCAGCGGGCGGCCGAGACGCCGCCCGAGACGAGTTGGTCCGCCGCTTCACCGAGTGGCACCCGTCGGTGCGGTCCCTCGTCGAGGCCACTCCCGAGGGCGCCGTCCTCCGCAACGACGTCTCGGACCGGCCGCCGCTTGGCGTGTGGGGCCGGGGCCGGATCACGCTCCTCGGCGACGCCGCGCACCCGTCGACGCCCAACCTGGGCCAGGGGGCGGGGCTCGCGCTCGAAGACGCCGCCGTGCTGGCCGACCGGCTCGGCAGCACACGCGACGGGCTCGCCGCGCTCCGGGACTACGAGGCCGCACGGTCCGGCCGGACGGCCGCCGTCGTTCGCCGGTCACGCCGCGTCGGCGCGCTGATGCAGGCGTCGAACCCCGTCGCGGTCGCCGCTCGCACCCTCCTCCTCCGGCTGACGCCGCCCCGCGCCGTCCTCGCCCAGACCGCTCGCGTCGGGGCCTACGACGCCTTCAGAGACGAGCCTCCCTCCCTGCCCGTGACGTGACCGAGGCCGACGGACCCGGCGCGGAGGCCCTACCCCTCATGCGGGACGCCCACCGAGGGGCGTCCCGCAACGCTCGGACTGGGGAGGGCGGAGACGAGAGGGCGGGCCGGCTCGTCACCGAGCGACGGTGAGCGGGCGGGTGACGGCCCCCACGGCGGTCCCCACGCGCACGAGATAGAGGGCCGGCGGGAGCCGGGAGGCGTCGACCTGGAGCTCGTGGCTGCCGGCCGCCAGCGGGCCCTCGTGGAGGAGCGCCACGCGCCGGCCGAGCGCGTCGAGCACCTCGGCGACGACCTCGCTCGCCGCCCCCAGGGAGAGGGTGGCGCGGGCCCCCACCGGCGTCGGGTTCGGCCACACGCCCAGCCCCACCTCCGGCGCCTCGTTCGGCCCGCCCTCGCCCGCCGTGCCGACCGCGAGCCGCGTCTCGACCTCGATCCAGTAGATCGACAGGGCTCCGAACGGGGCCTCGAAGTCCAGGGTGACCTCCGAGCTGTACGCCCCCGCGTTGCGACGGCGGATCTCCATCGGGCCGTCCGTAGGCACGTGCCGCGCCGAGATCCGGTAGCGACCGATCGGGACGTCGGCCACCGCCCACCCGTCGCCAGTGTGGACGGCGGCCCGTGTGATCGTCGCGCCTGCGCTCCCATCCACGAGCGGGCCGACCGGCGCCAGGGTCAGCTCCACGTCCGACTCCGTTATCCCGAGCGGGACGTAGACGAGCACGGGGCTCCCGTAGAACCGGCCCTCGGCCCTCGGCCCGGCGATCCGCCAGTCGAAGGACCGGACGGCGCCGAGGTTGCCCGCGAGCGGGCCGGCGTCGGGGTGGAGGTCGAACCGGAAGGTCTGCCCGCCGAACTCCCGGTCGGTCGTCGCCACCACGGACCACGTGGAAGGGATGGGCAGGAGGTCGAGCCGGTAGCACCCGTTGCTCCCCGTCGTCCCCTGGACGGTCGACCCGGGGAGGGACTGGCTGTGGGCCGTCACGAGGGCGCCGGCGAGCGGCCGGCCCTGCGTGTCGACGGCCCCGCCGGTGACGACGTACGGAGTCACGCTCGACCCGCATGGGGGGGCCGGGCCGCCCTCGCCCACGGTGACCGTCGCCCGGTACGCGCCGGTCTCGGCCGGGGCGTAGGACGTGACGACGACCCGGTAGACGCCGGATTCCGGGGCCACCTCCTCGATGTAGGAGCGGGTCCGGCTCCCCTCGTAGTCGTCGTTCTCCCACGCCCCGCCGTCCGGGCGGACGACGAGGAGGTAGGGGTCGAATGCGGTCGAGACGAGGTCGACTTGAACGAGGTGGCCGGCCTCGACGTCGACGTCGTACGCGTCGAAGTACTCGCCGGACGCGAGCGTCGGGTCGCCCGATTCGAGGCGGCCGTCGAACGTCTGGGAGGTCGTGGACTGAGCGGCCGAGGCGGTCGTGGTCAGGGCCAGCGCGAAGGCGAGAAGGGCTCGCATGGGTCGGTTGGGTTGGGGTGAGCTCCGAGGCTACCGGCCGCCGATCCGGGCATGGATGGGCAACCCTGCCCATTTCCTCCGCACCCGGCCGGAACCGACCCCGAGCGCCCGACCCGAGCCATCGGCGCCCCAGGCCGGGAAGGCCTCACGACGAGGGGCAGGCGGTGCGGCCCCGCCACAAATAGGCCGTTCTGCCCACGGAGCGCGAACGGGCAGACGGGTACCGTGGGACATCGCCGGTCTCCGCGCTCGAGATCGGACGTCCTCTTGCCCCACCCTCTCATGCCCCCCTACCCCTACACCATCGACAACGGCCTCGGTGAGCGGCTCACGTTCGTCCGCCGGATCGCGACCCCACGCGGGGCCCGCCTGGAAGGCAAGACCCTCGTCGCCCCAGGCGCCGGGCCGCCGATGCACGTTCACCACTTCGAGGACGAGGCGTTCACCGTCGCCGAGGGCCGGCTCGGGTACGAGCGGGCGGGCGAACCGCCGGCCTTCGCGGGACCGGGCGAGACGGTCATCTTCCGCGCGGGCGAGGCCCACCGGTTTTGGAACGCCGGCGACGGCGACCTCCGGTGCTCGGGGTGGATCGAGCCGGCCGGCAACGTCGAGTATCTCCTCCGTGAGCTGTTCGCGTCGCAGAAGCGGAACGGGGGCAGCCGGCCGGACCCGTTCGACGCGGCGTTCCTCGCGCACCGCTACCGGAGCGAGTTCTCGATGACGGCGATCCCGGCATTCGTCCGGAGGCTCGTCTTTCCCATCGTGGTCGCTCTCGGACACGTTCTCGGGAAGTACGCGGCGTACGCCGACGCCCCCGCCCCGCTCGACCGGCCGGCAGGCCCGTCGCCCGTCACTCCACCCATCGCCGGGCCGAGGCGGGCCGTTACGCCGGCTGCATGAGCCGGGCGGCGACGGCCGCGCGGCCGGGCACGTCGAGCTTGAGGAGGATGGCCTCGACGTGGTGCCGCGCCGTGTGCTTCGAGACGAACAGCCGCGCGCCCAGCGCCTCGTTGCTCAGCCCCTCGGCGAGGAGGAGGGCCACCTCGGCCTCCCGCCGCGTCAGCCCGTGCCGCGCGCGGACCGCCTCGTGCGTTGGGAGCGCCGGCCCGCCCGGCGGGTCGACCGTCACGAGGAAGGCGTCGGTCCCACCGAAGGCGCCCGGCGCGACGAGCACGCCGCGGAGCGTGTAGCGCCCGCAGGCCGTCTGCACCTCGCGCACGACCGGCGTGGGCGCCGCGCCGGTCGCCTTGAACGCGAGCGGGGCGAGCGCGCGGGCGACGAGCCGGAGCGCTCCCTCGACCCGCTCGCGCTCGGGGTCGGCGGCGAGGGCGGCGACGAGCGCGGGGTTGCGGTGCGCCTCGCGCCCGTCGGCGTCGAACGCGGCGAGTGGGTCTTGGACGACGTCGAGTGAGCGCCGGTGCGCCGCGAGCCGGCCGAGCGCGTCGAGCCCGGCGGTGAGGGCCGGCGCGAGCACGCGCAACAGCGGCACGTGCTCGCCGGGCTCGGGCGGGCGGCGGAGCTGCGTCGCCGTGAGGTGGACGATCCCGGCGGGCGTGGCGCAGACGATGGACTGCGCGTCGGCCGTGCCGAAGGGGCGGAGCACCTCGTGGTAGAACAGCGTGTTGAAGGCCGTCCCCGTCGCGCCGAGCAGGTGGTCGACGGTGTGGAGGTCGCCCACCGCCGTCCCCGGCCGCGTGATCAGCCGGTACGCCTCGTCGAGGAGCGGGTCCGGCCCGCCGCCCCCTTCGGCGACAGGACCGCAGAACGTGCGCAGCATCTCGGCGTGGGCGTCGTCGTGCCCGTGCACGAGCTGGGGCCGCGCCGGGGAGGTAGAGCGTGCCGCCCTCGGCGCCGAACGCGTCGGCGACGGTGCGCATGACCTCATGCCCCCACGCCTCGGGCGTGGAGGCCGCCAGCGGCGAGAGCAGCGCGCGCTGGGCCGCTTCGACGCGGGCGAGGTCGGCCGACGTGAGCGAGAGGGCCATCGTCAGGCGGGCTGGAGGAGCCTCGCGGCGACGGCGGCCCGGCCGGGCACGTCGAGCTTGAGCAGCACCGCCTCGACGTGGTGCCGGGCCGTGTGGGGCGAGACGAACATCCGCGCGGCGAGGGCGTCGTTCGTGAGCCCCTCGGTGAGGAGGAGGGCCACCTCGGCCTCCCGCTTCGTCAGCCCGAACCGGGCGCGCAGGGCCTCGGGGGACGGGAAGGCCGGCCCTCCCGGCACCTCGACCGACACGAGGAGGGCGTCGGTCCCTCCGAACGCCTCGGGCCCGACGAGCACCCCGCGGAGCGCGTAGCGCCCGCGCGCCGTCGACACTTCGCGGGCGACGACCGGCAGGGCGGGCGCGCCCCCAGCTCGGGGGAACGCGAGGGCGCGGAGGCCGGCCGCGAGCGCGCGGAGCTCGATCTCGACGCGCTCGCGGTCGGGGTCGGCGGCGAGCGCGGCGGCGAGCGCGGGGGTCCGGTGCGTCTCGCGGCCGTCGGCGTCGAACGCGGCGACGGGCTGGTCGAGCGCGTCGAGCGCCCGGCGGTGGGCGGCGTGGCGGGCGAGCGCGTCGAGACCGGCTGCGAACGCGGGGCGGAGCGCGGCGAGCAGGGGGAGGGTCTCGCCGGGTTCCGGCGACCGCCGGAAGGCGTGGGCGGTCAGCATGGCCGCCCCCGACGCGCCGGGGACGAAGACCGCGTGGGTCTCGTGGGCGCGGCCAGGCGCGAGGACCTCGTTGTAGAACGTCGTGCCCCACGCGAGCCCCTGTCCGCCGAGCAGCTTGTCGGTCACGTAGAAGTCCCAGACGCCGACGTCGTGACGGACGAGCGCGTCGTAGAACACGTCCAGGGCGGGGTCGGGCGAGGGGCCGGCGCCGGACCAGGGACCGGACGTGAACGCGTCGATCCCGCGGGCCGTCTGGTCGTCCAGGCCGTGCGCCACCACGACCTGGGGCTGGCCCGCGAGCGTGAACGTGGCCGTCTCCGCACCGAGCGCGTCGGCGAACGCGCGCATGGCCTCGGCCCTCCACGCGTCCACGGACGGCGCGGCGAGTGGGGAGAGGAGGGTGCGGGTGGCGACCTCCATCCGGGCCAGGTCGGCCGACGTGAGCGAGAGCGCCATCGGGGCGGCGGCGAAACGCGGCGAAAGTAGAGCGTGGCCGGGGCCCCGCCTAGCCCGGCCCCTTCGAAAACGGGAGGCCACCGGATGCGCCCCACGGTCTCTTCACGGGGGCCCGGCGGGAAATAGGCAACGATGCCCATAAGGCGACCCCCTTCAGCCCGGTAGCGTGGGGCGTCGGCGAGGGGCCACCCCCCGCCTCCCCTTTACCACCCCAACTCCGATGGAAATCGAGGCCCTGCCCACTCTCCTCACCTCCCCCCGCCGCGTCCACTACGTCGGCCCCGAGCGCGTCGAGGTGCTCCTCTCGACCGACGAGACCGACGGCCAGTTCGGGATGTTCACCTCGGACGTCCCGCCCGCGAGCGGCCCGCCGCCGCACGTCCACGAGCGCGAGAGCGAGACGCTCTACGTCGCCAGCGGCCGGTTCGAGTTCTGGGTCGACGGCGAGACCGTCGTCTGCGATCCGGGCCAAGTGGCCCACGTCCCGGCCGGCGTGCCCCACACCTTCCGGAACCTCAGCGAACACGAGAGCCGCCTCGTCGTGGTCGTCGCGCCGGGCGGGTTCGAGGGGTACTTCGCCGCGGTGGGCACGCCCGAGCCGGGCGTCGTCGACGGCGAGGTCGTCGAGCGGCTGATGGCTGCCGCCCCCGACTTCCACATCGCGTTCCTCCCGCCGCCCTCGGCTGCCGGCGCACGCTGAGCGCCGCCCCCCACTCCGCGCGGGCGGCCCGCCCGAGAGGCCGCCCGCGCCCCTTTCCGACACAAAGACCATGACACGCCTCTCTCTTCTGGCCATCGTCCTCGCCTTCGCAGTTCCTCCGACCGAGGCGCAGGGCCTCCTCGGCCGCGCCCGCCGGGCCGCCCAGCGCGGGGTCGAGCAGGCCGTCGACCGTGAGGCCGAGCGCCGCGCCGACCAGGCCGCGACGGACGCCATTGATGGCGCCGTCGGCGCCCCGACCAGCGCCCCAGCCCCAGACCCCGTCGATCCCGCCGGCGGCCCGGCCGTCGCGGCCGCCCTCGTCAACTACGACTTCGTCCCGGGCGAGCACGTCCTCTTCGCCGACGACTTCACGGCCGAGACGCTCGGCGACTTCCCCCGTCGGCTCGCGTTCGTTTCCGGCAACATGGAGACGGCCGAATGGCAGGGCCGCCGGTGGCTCCGCGCGACGTCGTGGGCCGAGTTCGCCATCGAGCTGCCCGAGGCGCTCCCCGAGCGGTTCACGTTCGAGTTCGAGGCGGCCATCCCGCACGGGGCCTCCCAGGACCTGTACTTCAGCGACGACCCCACGCACCACGTCGGGCTCAGCCTCTACGAGAGCGGGGTCGAGTCGCGGAACCGCTCGGCCGCACGGCCCTCGGCGCTCCCCCAGCCCGACGCGCCGTTCCCGGTGAAGGTGATGGCCGACGGCGACTACGTGAAGGTGTACGTCAACGGGACGCGCGTGGCGAACGTCCCGAACGCGGCGCTCGGCCGCTCGCGACGGGTCCGGTTCGTCGTGAAGGCAGAGCAGGGGAAGCCGGCCTACTTCGGCGACTTCCGCCTCGCCGAGGGGGGGCGCGACCTGCCGGCCGTCGCCGCGGCCGTCGTCGAGGCCGCGCCCGAGGCCCCGCTCGTGCTGACGGGCGTCGTGTTCGACACGGGCCGGGCCACGCTCCGGCCGGAGTCCGGGCC
The DNA here is from genome assembly GCF_002283365.1 of Rubrivirga marina. Taxonomy (NCBI): domain Bacteria; kingdom Pseudomonadati; phylum Rhodothermota; class Rhodothermia; order Rhodothermales; family Rubricoccaceae; genus Rubrivirga; species Rubrivirga marina. The sequence goes on from NZ_MQWD01000001.1 coordinate 186,115, forward strand.
CGTCCTCGACGCCGTCGCGGCCTCGCTCGCGGCGCACCCCGAGGTCCGCGTCCGCGTCGAGGGCCACACCGACGCGACGGGCTCGGCCGAGACGAACCGGACGCTCTCCCAGGCCCGCGCCGAGGCCGTCGCGGCAACCCTCGCCGCGAAGGGCGTGGCGGCCGACCGGCTGGAGGCCCAGGGATTCGGGCCGGACCAGCCCGTCGCCGACAACGCGACGCCCGAGGGCCGCCAGCAGAACCGGCGCGTCGCGCTCGCCCGCCTCTAACCCGACACCGCGCAGCCCCGACGGCCCGTGTACGGCGGCCGGGGCCCTCCGTCCAGACGAGCCCCCCGCCGCCGGGCGGGTCCGTCGGCGCCGCGGCGCCGGCGGCACGGGTCCCCTACGCCTTCTCGCCATGCCGACCGCTCCGAACACCCCCCACCGCCCGACCGCCCGCCGGCTCCTCCGAATCGCCGGGCGCGCCGTCGCCGGGCTGGCCCTCGTCGTCGCCGTGCTCGCCGTGGCCGTCTACGGCCTCAGCGAGCGGCGTCTCGCCCAGCGGTTCGCGGTCCCCGAGGCCGTGCTCCTCGCCGACGCCGAAACCGACAGCGCCGCCGTCGCGCGGGGCGCCCACCTCGCCGTCACGCGCGGGTGCACCGGCTGCCACGCCGGCGACCTCGGCGGGAAGGTGATGATCGACGACCCGGCCTTCGCGAGGATCGTCCCGACGAACCTCACGCCGGGCGGTCGACTGGCCGGCTGGACGGCGCGGGACGTCGACCGGGCCGTCCGCCACGGCGTCGCGCCGGACGGGCGCGGGCTCCTCCTCATGCCGTCGCACGAGTACCACGGGCTCTCGGACCGCGACGTGGCCGACCTCGTGGCGTACCTCCAGACGGTCCGGCCCGTCGAGCGGGCGCTCCCCGCGAGCCGCGTCGGCCCGGTGGGGCGCGCGCTCTTCCTCGCCGGGCAGGTCCCGCTCCTCCCGGCCGAGACGATCCCGCACGCGGCGCCCCGGGCGGCGGCGCCCGAGGCCGGCCCGACCGTGGCCTACGGGGCTTACCTCGCCACGAGCTGCCAGGGGTGCCACGGCCCCGACCTCGCGGGCGCCCCGGCCCACGGCCCCGACGGCGTGCCCGCGCCCGACCTCACCGCGACCGGCACGGCCGGGCGGTGGACGGAGGCCGCGTTCGCGCACGCCCTCCGCACCGGCCTCCGCCCCGACGCCGCGCCGATGGACTCGCTCGTCATGCCGTGGACGATGACCCGGCCGATGAGCGACGACGACCTCCGCGCGCTCTACCTCTACCTCCGCGCGCTCCCCGAACGGCCGGCCGGCGATCCGCTGGCGGTCTCGCGCTGAGCCTTTCCTACCGCTTCCATGCGCACTCTCCACCTTGTCGCCGCCCTCGCCGTTGCGCTCATCGCGGCGTTCGCGGGCCTCGTCTCGCCCCCGAGCGCGCCCGCCGCGTCGGGCCGGCCGGCCCCACTCCCCGTCCCTCTCGCCGGACCACTCGTCGCCGGGCCGACGGCTGCCGCCAGCGCGGCGCGGGCCCACGACGGGCGTGCCGGCGGCTCCGACTTCCACGCCGCCGGGTCGGCCGGGACGGGCCAGGACCGCATCATCGCGGGCACCGCGAAGTCCATCTACGTGAGCACGAGCGGTCTGGTGGAGACCATCGAGGCGGAAGTCCGCTTCCGCCACACCGAGACCGACGAGATGATCGAGACGTACCGCCTCCTCGACGGCTCGGCCGTGTGGACGGCGAGCGGGCAGAGCGGCTCGTGCGAATACTCGGGCTCGCGAACGATCTCCCTCCAGCCCGACGGCGACCAGCGGGTCTCCGGGCAGGTCTTCGTGAACACCGCGGACAGCACGTACGACGCCGGGCTCCTGGTCGACCTCTTGGGATTGGGGGTGAAGGGAACCCGGACGTGCGAGACCCCCAGCGGGACCCAGGTCTACGAGCACACCGCGAGTGCGCTCGGCCAGGTCCTCAAGAGCTTCAGCACGACCGAGGAGTTTTACATCCGCAACGGCGTGCTCGAGGGGGAGAACGTCGAGTGGCCGAGTCAGACCATCCCGCAGCTTCACTACGAGTGGCGGCTGACGTGGCAGGGCGCTCCGCAGGAGGTCGAGCTCATCGTCGAGCCCGACGGGTACGCCACGTGGCTCCCCGAGGCCGGCGCGGACGAGGCCGCCGAGGGCAACTCCATCGCCGTGGCGGCCCGGCTCCGCTCGGCGGGCGGCGAGCCCGTCCAGGCCGCCCGGTTCCGGTTCGAGCTCGTCGGCACGTCGCGCGAGCCGGGCGTCTCGATGAACTACCCCCGCCCCTCCCTCGCGCGCACGACGCTGGACCTCAAGCTCACAGCCGTCACGAACGAGACGGCCCGCGACGGCGAGGACGGCCAGTGGATCGAGGCCGGGCCGGGGACTGACGCCGCGGCCGACGTCACGTCGTACGACTGGGGGGGGTGGACCGCGCTCCGCGTGACGGCCACGCTCCCCGGCGGGCGCGAGATCGTCGGCCACCTCATCGGCGAGCCCGGCGTCGAGGCGGTCCCGCTCCCGAAGCGAGCGCCGGGCTCGCTCGTGGCCGACGCGTGGAAGGCCCGCGTGGGCGGCGGCGGCGACGCCGACGACCTCGACGCGCTCCCCGAGGGGGACGGCCACGCGGGCGACGGGCTTACGCTCTACCAAGAGTACCGGGGGTTCGTCGAGAACGGCCGGCACTTCAGGGCCGACCCCCGCCGGAAGGACCTCATGGTGCTCAACACGATCGGCGGGACCGTCGCCGAGGGCATCTTGCTGTTCGAGGCCATCACCGGGCTCGCCGTCCACCACCAGTTCATGTGGTGGGAGCTCGACGACACGCGGGTCGTCAACCCGAACCGGGCGGCCGGCCCGCACGCGGTCGTCCAGCACGGACTGTGGCTCCGCCAGGTGACCTCTGGCCCCGGCGGGGCGGCGGGGACCGGGCCCGGCACGCCGAGGCACACCCGGCACATCGACCTCGCCGACTACGGCTACGCCACGGCCCTGCCCAACGAGCCCGCCGTGGACCGGCGGTACCGGCTCGCCCACGTCGCGCACGAGCTCCTCCACGGCGTCAACGTGTGGCACCACGGCGAGCGCGACGAGTGGGGCGCCCGCTGGCTGGTGAAGCTCGGCCCCGACGGGCAGCCGGCCCGAACAGACGACGGCTCGTACGTCTTCCGGGATGGGTCCGGGCGCGACCTCGACGTCCGCTACGAGCAGGGCGGGCCGTTCATGCCCGTCCTCGCGCAGTTCCCCGACGTCGGCCGGCCGGGGGTCGAGGTGTTCGTCGGGTACGACCACGGCCAGCACAGCGGCGACGACGACTGCGTGATGCGGTACAAGGTGGCCGAGATCTCGGCGGAGTCGCCCGCGACGACGCTCCGCTACTGGAACGCGACGCCGCAGCACGTCGGGCTCGGGCTCTGCCGGCTGGCGGCCGGGACGGGCGCGAACGCGCCGGGTCACGCCCCCCGGCCCCGCTACGGCGACGCCGACGCCAACGCCCCCGGCCGCCGCGTGCGTGGCGGGTGCACGCACCAGCTCTGCGTGAGCGACGCCCACACCCATCCCCGCTGAGCCCCCGGCGTGGTCCCCCACCGCGTCGTCCCCTCCTCTCGTCCACTCCCCCCGCCTCGATGCGCCCCGTGATGACCAGCCACAGCGCCCGCCGCTCCGTGCACCCGCCCCTCCTTTCCTCCATGCTCTGGGCGGTCCTCCTGTTCGCGGGCACACCGCCGGCCGCCACGCAGGACGCGCCCGTCGTGCTCACGGTCTCCGTCGACCACTCGGCCGACGCCCGACTCGTCCAGGGGCGGCCCGCCCTCGTCGTCGCGCAGCTCCTCCACCGCCAGGCGTTCACGCCCGAGGCGGAGCCGGTCACCGTGGTGCCGGTCGGCGGCGGGTGGGCCGGCGCGTTCCGGCTCGATGTCGCCGACGCGCAGGGCCAGCCCGCGCTGTGGCCGTTCGAGGCCGCCACCGCGCCGGCCGGGGCCGTCCAGGTCACGGGGGAGGAGGGCGCGACGTGGGCGTGGGCGCTCTCGTCCGACGCCACGGCCGCGCTCGTGCCCGGAGCCTACACCCTCCGCCTCACGCTCGATGCGATGGCGCTAGGGTTGACCGACGACGTCTCCGCGCCGATGATCGAGGTGACGGTCGAGGCCGCGCCGTCGTCGCCGACGGCCGACGACGTGGCCGCGCACGCACTCCGCGTGGCCGAGGTCGCGGCGGCCCGGGGCCGGACGGCCGAAGCCCTCGCAGCGCTGGAGGCCCTCGTGACCGAGCAGCCGTTCCACGTCGGCGCGCGGCTCCGGCAGGCGCTCCTGCTCCGGGTCGAGCGCCCGGTCGCCGCGCTCGCGGCGGTCCTGTTCGCCGTCGAAGGCCTCCCCGAGGCGGACGGGGCCGAGCCGCCCGCCGTCCTCTACGCGCTCCAGAACGAACTCGTCCACGCCGTCGAGACGGCGACCGAGTTCGAGGTCACGCTCGCGGAGAAGCCGCCGACTCACCCGCTCGCCGGCCGGGGGTCGGCGCAGGCGTTCGAGTTGGACGGGATCTCAGGCCGCGAGGTCGTCCTCCGGCGCGGCGTGACCTACACGTTCCGACTGGCGGGCGTCCCCGCCGCCACGCCATTCGGCCTCGCCACGGACGAGGCCGGGGCCGCCCCGTACACGGCGGGCGTCGTCGGCGCGCCGGCCTCGGACGGCGACTTGGTCACGGTCACGCCGGACGAGGCCACGCCGGCCGTCCTCTACTACGGGAGCCCAGAGGCGCCGTACGCCGGTTGGCGGCTCCACGTCGAGACGGCCACGCCGACGGCGGACGAGCCCGACCCGTGGGACCCGACGCAAGGCGCCCTCGCGCTCTCGCCGCCCTCGCCAAACCCGACGCACGGACCGCTCACGCTCCACCTCGCGGCGCCAGTCGGGCAGCACGTCGAGGTGGCCGTGTTCGACGTGCTCGGCCGCCGCGTCGCCGTCGTCTACGAAGGGGCGACGTCGAATCCGACCCGGCTGGCCGTCGACGCCTCGGGGTGGCCGGCAGGGACCTACATCGTCCGCGCCCAAGCCCCTGGCGGGTCGGTCTCTCGCCTCGTCGTCAGACGCTAGGCCCTCGTCCGGCCACGACTTCCGCCCCACGCCCGCTTCCCTCCAGATGGCCGAGTTGTGCTGTGCTGGACCGCGACCGGGTGGGTCTTGTCGAGGCCCTTCGTTCGGACCCCCGCCGCACCGTTCCAGACGCAGAGAGCTCGTTCCTGCTTCCCGAAGCGCTCGACAGTAGCGCGCACCCCTCTAGCCCTTGCCACATGCGTCAGCGCACTCCCCTGCGGATGCGGGCGGTCCGCCTTGAACTCCTCTCAGCCAGACTCGATCACATGGCCGGCGAACTCGACGCTCCGGAACGGCTCTCCTCGCTCCTCGATGCGGAGGTGCCGAAGAGTTGCCTCCCGGGGAGTACGATCGCGACGCCGTGGCGTATTTCCATGAGCGGTGGTTCCAGGACGGACCGGCCGCCGTGGGGTGGTACGGGTGGTATGCCATCTCTCGTCCGGAGGCCGAGGAACCGAGACGCCTCATCGGCGCGGGGGGGCTATCCCGGCCCACCCGAGCCCAACGGCGCCGTAGAGATCGGATCCTCTACCGCCCCAGAGCGCCAGGGGAACGGATTCGCGACCGAGCTCGCGCAGGCCCCCGTCGAGCGGGCGCTGACGGCCCCCGAAGTCGCGCGCGTCGTCGCCCACACGACGGTTGAGAACGTGGCGTCGGTCCGAGTGCTGGAGCGGTGCGGGTTTGCGCCGATGGGACCGGGCGCGGACGTGGGGACGGTGCGGTGCGAGGGGGCGCGGTGCTAGGCGGCCTCCCGCTCACCTCGGCCGACGGCGTACGGAAAGACGCGGGGTCGGGAGGGGACCGGACACTGTTTCTGAATGGGTTTCCGTACGGAATCGGCCCCACCAGGGCCATTGTGGGAGGACTGCCTCAGCGCCGGCGAAAGGGGCCGTTGTGAGACGGGAGGCGTGACTGTCGCACCGGCAACGAACCCGCTACAGCGAGGCTCTGCACCGACCACCCCGCTGCCATCGTGCCTCCGCGAGGACGGACCGGTTGTGGGACCCCTCTGCAAATTGGGCCCGCTCGACGGTTGCCGCGTCAGTTGGGCTCTCCCACAGCACGCCCTACGATCGTCCCCCGAGCTCTGCGCTGGCCGAGCTCTCCGGAAGCTCGGACCGCTCAGGCCATCACGGGTTGAGCTGCGCGAGCCCGATGATCTCTTGGGGGGAGAGCTCCGAGAGCTCCAACACGGTCTTCCCCGAGTTCGCCATCGCCCGGTGCACGAGGTACCGGCCCGTCCGGTAGCCGATCGCTTCCCGTCCGTCCGGGTGCGCGAACATCCACTCGACGTAGTCCGCGTCGTTCGGGAGCGCCAGGATCTCGCGGGCCCACTCGTCCACGTCGTCGGGGTACTCGTTGGCCGCGAGCACCCGCCCGGTCTGCTCCTCGGCGAACACCTCGGCCAGCCCCTCATTGACCGCCGCGACGGCGATCCCCGGCCCGAAGCGGTTCTCGCGGATGGTCCAGCCCCGCGCCTGATGATGGAGCTCGTGGAAAAGCGCGTTCCGGAGCCCGGCCGCCGCGGCAGGCCCCCCCTCGAGCCGGCGGGAGATCTCGATGAGCACTTCGCCTGGCGCGTCCGCGCGCCCCGACACTCCGCCGACGCCCGAGAGGTCGCGGTCCACGCGCGCGACCACGACGCGAATCCGTCGGGGGAGGTCCGCCAGGAGCGCGCGGGACCTCGCCTCGACGTCGACGACGACCTCCGCGATCCGCGCCTTCTCGTCCACCGTGAACGGGGTGGCCGCCAGGTCCGGCGGGGCACTCCCGGCGAAGTCGAACGTGGGGCTCTCGGCGAACTCGACCTCCAGGCCGGGCTCCGCCGAGGGCGCCCGCGACGCGACGAGCGACGCGAAGAGGAGGAGCGCGACGCGGTGACAAACCATGAGACGCGAGGAGGGCGAGACAGGGTGGGGCGGTAAGCCGTGACGATCAAACTGCTTAGCCGGACGTCGGCCACCCCGCGAAGGTTACAGGGGCGCGGAGAAGCTCGGCGAGGGGATGAGCATTGCGATGGTGGTCGTGGCCACCTCGTCGAGGTGGTCGCCGGTCGTGAGGAGGACTTCGCTGGGCTCCCTTCCCGCGCGAAGATCTGTGATCTGGCCCTCAGGCCCGGTTGCCTAGGCACGACCACGCCGGCAAGAACTTGTGGGCGCCTCAGGTAGCGCTGGGCGCGCAGAGGGCTCCTTGCTGTTCCCAACGCCCTCTGAACCTCGCCATGGCGCAGGATCGAGCGCGTCGAGCAGGAGGTCGAGGAACGCCTGCGTCCGCGCCGAGCGGCCGCGTCGGGACCCGAGGAGGGCCGTGACGTCGGCGGGGGGGAGGGTGTACTCGGGGAGGACGCGGACGAGGCGGCCGGCTCGGACATCGTCGGCCACGTGCCACTCGGATCGAACCATCATACCGAGGCCGTCGAGGGCCCAGGTCCGCAGCACCTCGCCGTCGTTCGACGCGAGGGCGGGCGTGACGCGCACGGCGTCCTCCCGGCCGTCGCGCGTGAACCGCCAGAGCGACGTGTCCTCCTCGTTCTCGCGGAGCACGAGGGGGGCATGGTCTACGAGGTCGACCGGGGCGGCAGGCGTGCCGGCGTCTGCGAGGTAGGCCGGCGCGGCGACGAGCCACCGGTCGTTCGGGGCCAGGCGGCGGCCGACGAGCGAGGTCTCGCGGAGCTCGCCGATGTGGACCCAGAGGTCGTACGCCGCCGCCGGTACCCGGGCAGCGGTGAGCGTGAGGTCGAGCGTGACGGCGGGGTAGTGCTCGCGGAACCGGGCGGCGAGAGGAGCCACGTGGCGCCGCCCGAAGCCGAGGGAGGCCACGACGTGGAGGTGACCGCCGACCTCCTCGCGACGGGCGGCGAGCGCGTCGGAGAGGTCGTCGATCTCGGTCACGAGAGGCGCGGCGCGGTCGGCGAGGAGGCGGCCCTCGTCGGTCAGGCGGAGCCCCCGCCGGTCGCGGTCGGCGAGGCGGACCCCAACGCGCTGCTCCAGCGCTGCCAGCCGCTGGCCGGCCGCCGAGGGCGTCACGCCGAGCCGGCGGGCGGCGGCGGCGACCGAGCCGGATCGCGCGATGACAGAGAAGAAGCGGAGGTCCTCCGACGTGATCACAGGCTCAGCCTTCGGATTGCATCAAGTCCAAGCTACGCAACCGCCTCCGGAGGGCGCCTCGTAGGGCCGTCACCTTGTCCTCGGTCCAGTGCTGACGATCTCCCATCTCTCCAAGACGTACCCCGGCGGTGTGCGGGCGCTCCACGACGTGTCGCTCACGATCGAGCCCGGCCTCTTCGGCCTGCTCGGCCCCAACGGCGCTGGCAAGAGCACGCTCATGCGGACGCTCGCGACGCTCCAGGCGCCCGACACCGGCACGATCACCTTCGACGGCGCCGACGTGCTCGCCGACCCCGTGGGCCACCGGCGGCGCCTCGGGTACCTGCCCCAGGACTTCGGCGTCTACCCCGGCGTCTCGGCGCTCGTGCTCCTCGACCACCTCGCCCAACTCAAGGGGCTGGCGGACCGGGCCGCGCGTCGCGAACAGGTCGAGGCGCTCCTCGCCCAGACCAACCTGTGGGCCCACCGGCACCAGGCCGTCTCGGGCTTCTCGGGCGGGATGCGCCAGCGGTTCGGCGTCGCGCAGGCCCTCCTCGGGAGCCCGCGGCTCCTCATCGTCGACGAGCCGACGGCTGGGCTCGACCCCGAGGAGCGGAACCGGTTCTACACCCTCCTCGCCAGCGTCGGCGACGACGTGGTGGTGCTCCTCTCGACGCACATCGTCGAGGACGTCCGTCAGCTGTGCCCACGCGTGGCCGTGCTGGCCGGCGGCGAGGTCCGCGCCGAGGGCCGCCCGGCCGACCTCGTCGCCGCGCTCGACGGGCGCGTGTGGCGTGCGACGGTCGACCGCGCCGAGGCCGACGCGATCCGCGCCGAGGTCCCGGTCCTCTCGTCGCAGCTGGCGGCGGGGCGGACGCGGCTCCACGTCCTCGCCGACGCCTCGCCCGGGCCGGCCTTCGCGCCCGTGGCCCCCGACCTCGAAGACGTCTACTTCGCCACCCTCGCGGCCTGATGCGTGCCCTCGCCCTCTTCGAATGGCGCCTCCAGACGCGCCGGCTCCTCTTCGCCCTGGCCGCGCTCGGCTTCGCCGGGATGTGCGCGCTCCTCGCCGCGACGGGCCACGGGCCAGACGGGGTCCTCCGCAACGGGCCGTGGAACGTGGCGGGCATGGCCGGGCTGCTCTCGCTGCCGGCGATCCTCGTCGCAACGGTCGTCGTGGCGAGCGCGGCGCTCCGCGACGCCGAGACCGGCATGGCCCCGCTCGTACACGCGGCCCCGCTGACGCGGACGGACCTCCTGCTCGGCCGGTTCGCTGGGGCGATGGCCGTCGCGGCGGTCGTCCTCGCGCTCGGGTTCCTCGTCCTCGCCGTGCTCCCGTTCGCCGTCGGGGCCGAGGAGGTCGGGCCGTTTCGGCCGGGCGCCTATCTCTGGGCCTTCGGCGTGCTGGCCCTGCCCAACCTGCTCGTCTCGGGTGCGGCGCTCTACGGAGTGGCCGCCCTCACGCGGTCGTCGCTGGCGACCTACGTGACGGCCATCGGGCTGTACCTCGGCTACTTCGGCGCGTCGTTCCTCATGGGCTCGCCGATGATGGCCGGTTCAGAGCCGGCGACGGGGGCGCTCCTCGCCCGCGCGGCGGTCCTCGACCCGTTCGGCGTGATGGCCGTCTACGCGCAGACGCGGGCGTGGACCCCCGACATGAAGAGCGTCGAGGCCGTGGTCCTGACGGGCCCGCTCCTGGTGAACCGGCTGCTGTGGCTGGCGGTCGTCGCGGCCGGGCTCGGGGTCGTCCACGCCCGCTGGCGGCCCGAGGCGATCACGCGCCAGCCCCGCCGACGCGCGCAGGCCGACGTCCCGGCGCCGACGGCGGCCTACGCGCCCGTCCTGCCGACGGGGGGCGCCTGGACTGCGTTCGTCGCCTCGCTGCGGCAGGGCCTCCGCTTCCTCGTCACGAGCCGCCCGCTGTGGGTGCTCGCCGTCGTCTGGGCCTACGTCGCCTGGGAGGTCCTCGGCGTCACCGACGGGGCCGAGTACGGGACCCGCCAGTGGCCGACGACGGGGCTTCTGCTGGGCCAACTCTGGGGTGTGCTCCTCGACGTCGGCGCGGTGGCCGTCGTCAACGTCGGCGCCGAGCTGGCGTGGCGCGACCGGTCGACCGGGATGGACGCCCTGCTCGACGCGACGGCCGCGCCAGATGGCGCCCGGTTCGCGGCTCATGTGGCGACGCTCGTCGCGGGCGTCGCGTGGCTCGTCGGGATTGCGATGATCGCGGCTGTGGGCGTCCAGCGCGTCGAGGGCGGCGCGGCCCTGGAGCCGCTCCGACACCTCGCCTTCGCCGCGACGACCCTGGGACCCCTCGCGCTCCTGGCCGTCGCCGTCCTCGCCCTCCAGTCGCTCGTGCCAAACCGGTACGTCGGCCTCCTCGCGGGCGCCGCGCTCGCCGTCTCGATGCGGCGGGGCGGGGCGGTCGGTCTGGAGCACCCGATGCTCCGGTTCGCCGACGGGCCGGTCCTGCCCGCCTCGGCGTTCGGGCCGAGCGCCCACGCCGTCACGTCCTTCGTGGGGCTGATGGCGTTCTGGGCCGTCGTCGCGGTCGCCCTGGCCCTTGTCGCGCCGGCGCTTGCGCCGCGCGGACCCCTCGAGCCTCTGCGCCAGCGGCTCGCAGCATTGCCCGCCCGTCTCGGCGTACGCGGCCGTCGCCGCGCACTGGCGGCGGGCGTGGCCGTCGCCGTCGTCGGAGGGTGGACCGCCTACCAGACGACGGTCGCGGCCGGGTTCGAGACCTCCCGCGCGCAGCTCGTGTGGCGCGCGGACTACGAGCGGGCCTACGCCCGGATCGACGCCCTCCCCGAGCCCCGGCCCGTCGCTCTGCGTGCCGCCATCGACCTCCGCCCCAAGGCGCAGGCGGCCGACGTGGCCGGCACGCTCCGCGTCGTCAACCGCGAGGCGATTCCGATCGACACGGTCTGGGTCACGGTCCGTCGCGACCTCGACCTGGCCGCGCTCACGCTGGACGGCGCGGCGCCCGCGGTCTCGGACGAGCGGTTCGGGATGCACGCGTTCGCCGGCCCGCTCGCGCCCGGCGACACGGCCGCGCTCGCCTTTCGCGTCCGCCTCCGCCCGCGCGGCCTCTCAGCCGATGGCGGCGACCGCTCGGTTGTGGCCGACGGCACGTATCTCACCTCCATGCGGCTCATCCCGGAGGTCGGCTACCTGTCGAGCTTCGAGGTCGAGGACGCCCGCGACCGTCGCCGCCTCGGCCTTCCTCCGAAGGACACCGAGACGACGCCTACCGCCCCCGAGGCGGGGCCCGACCCGATCGGGATGACGCTCGACCTCACCGTCTCGACCGCGCCCGGCCAGACGGCCGTGGCCCCGGGCGACCTCCGCCGGACGTGGTCCGAGGACGGCCGCCCGCACGCCCGCTTCGTGACGGCCACGCCCGTGACGCCCGTCTTCGGCGTCGCCTCGGCGCGCTACGAGCGGCACGTGGCGGAGCACGACGGGGTGACGGTCGAGGTGTACGCCCACCCCGCCCACGGCGCCAACGTGCCCCGGATGCTCCGCGCGGCGACGGCGTCGCTCGACGTGCTCGGCGCGGCGTGGGGGCGGTACCCCCACCGGACGCTCCGGATCGCCGAGGTCCCGGCGGGCTGGCCGTTCGCGGGCTTCGCCTTCCCCGGCCTCATCGCGTTCACCGAGGACCGCGGCTTCCTCACGGACCCGCGCGACGCCGACCGCCTCGACCTCGTCTCCCGTCGGGTCGCGCACGAGGTGGCGCACCAGTGGTGGGGCCACACGGCCCGGCCGACCGGTGGCCCCGGCGACGTGTTCCTCGTCGAGTCGATGGCGAAGTACGGCGAGCAGAAGGTGATCCGCGCGCTCTACGGCGACGGCCAGGTGGCCCGCCTCGTGGGCTACGACCGGGACCGCTACGCCTGGGGCCGCACCGAGGCGGCCGGCCCCGAGCCCCCGCTGGCGGACGTGACCGACCAGCCGCACCTCTACTACGGGAAGGGGGCCGTCGTCATGAACGGGCTGTACGGGCTCCTCGGCGAGGACGCGCTCGACGCGGCGCTGGCGACGCTGATGCGCCCAGAGCGCCGCGTGTCGCCCGCCGACTGGCGCGCCGCCGTCCGCGCGGTGGCCTCGCCCGAGGCGCGGCCGCTCGTGGACGACTGGGCGCGCCGCGTCGTCCTCTACGACCTCGGCGTCGAGCGCGCCACGGCCACGCCTCGCGCCGACGGGCGGTTCGACGTGACGGTCCGTCTCCGGATCGCGCGCACCGATGGCGACCGCCAGCTCCCGGTCGATGAGCCCCTCGACCTCGGCGTCTACGCCGAAGACCCCGCTGAGGGGGCGGAGCCGACCTCCGTCCGCACCGTCCGCGTTCAGGGGGAGCGCCCCGTCGTCCGGCTCGTCACGGACCACCGGCCGGCGTTCGTCGCCGTCGATCCCCTCGTGCGCCGCGTAGACGTGGACCCTGAGGGGCACGTCGTTGCCGTGGGAGCGGGTAGGTCGGGAGCCACCCCTTAGAGGTCGTACTGCTCGCGTGTCGGGAGTACGCCCTCGGGCTCCCGTGAAGGAGCAGTCCTACGAGCGGGACCGACCTCCGTCGAACAACCACGGTCTGCCTCCATGGGCAGTGGCGGTCGGAGACCTCACACGGCGGCAGCCTGGGCGGCGTGTGCGAGCGCCGACGGCGTCCGGCACCCGACGATGGCCGGGGCCTCGTGGACGAGGTCCTCGTTCTCGAGCGCCTCCACCATGAACAGGGCGAAGTCCACCCGCCGCGTGCGGTTGCTCGTGAGGATGGGGTCGCCGACGTGCCGGCTCCACACCGGGAGCCCCTCGCTCTCGCCCTCCTCGAGGTCGCTCCCCCGCACGACCGTCCAGCGCGTGTCGCTCTCGAAGATCCGCCGGCACGCCTCCACCTGGTCGTCGAGGTCGGCGAAGCGGGTGAGCCGCGCGAGCGCCCCGAAGACGGCGACGAACGCCCTGAGCTTACAGGGGTAGACGTCGCGGCCGTCCTTCGTGATGTGCCAGCCGCAGGAGAAGACGAGGCGGGCGCCGGGCTCGGCGAGGTCGAGCACGGCCTGGGCCGTCCCCGTCGAGTACTGCTCCACGCCCCAGGGCGCGAGCACCGTGAGGACCCCGTCGCACCCGGCGACGGCCCGCTCGATCACTGCTTGGTCGTCGGTGGGGCCGGGGACGACGGTGATGCGGTCGGCGAACGCGTCGAGCTTCCCCACGCTCTGCTCCCGGCAGACGCCGACGACCTCGTAGCCGCGGTCGAGCGCGTGCTGGACCATGTACCGCCCGAGTTTCCCGGAGGCCCCGACGATGCAGACCTTCCTCATGCCCTCGCTACGTGAGGTCGGTGGGTCGCCGTGCTCATGGGGAGCCTGCTACGTGGGAGGCGGTCATGGGAGGGCAAGCTACAAGGCCCTACGCGGTGCGGGCCTGTCGTCCACGCCGACACGACGGCCGGCGCCGTCCACGAGGCCACCCGAACCGACGCTATCCTCGGCACCCTCGACCAGCACGGGCTCTCGGCCGCCGAGCACTTGGCCGACGCGGACTACGTCAGCGCCGACCTCCTGGTGAGCGGCGTAGACCGCTACGGGGTCGGGCTCGTCGGGCCGCCGAGGGGGACGTGAACTGGCAGGCACGGACCGACGGCGGGTACACGACCGACCGCTTTCGCCTAGACTGGGGCCACGAGGTCGCGACGTGCCCCGGGGGCGAAGAGAGAGGGGCGTGGCGGACCTACACCGACCGAGGCCGGGGCGAGTATGGCGTCGTCGAGTTCGATCCCGCGGCCTGTCGGCCCCGTTCGGTTCGGGACCTCTGTGTCCAGTCGAAGCGGGGCGGCCGGACGCTTCGGCTCCACCCGGAGCGGGAGCAGGGCGCGCTGGAGAGGTCGCCGCCCCGACAGATCTCGCTACTGCGGGATTTTACACGATCCGGCTCACTACCCTTACACAGGCTCTGCAGTCTGGTGTACGGCGGCGCCAGCACCTTTCGTCTCCGACACGTCCACCGCGAACAGCGCCACCGGCCGCTCCTTCCCCCGGAGCACTTGGTCGCCGACCGGCCGGAGAGTCCACCCGTCCGTCTCCTCGAGCCGCGCCGCTAGCGCGTCGCCCACGAGGACGTCCTCGCCGAGCGGTTTGCAGAGGGCCTGGATACGGGCCGTCTGGTTGAGCACGTCGCCGGTGAACACGATCTCCTTCTTCAGGGCACCGATCTCGCCCGTCGTCACGTCCCCTGTCTGGACCCCCGCCCGGAGGTCCGGCGCGACGCCGAACTCTCTCTCGAACCAGCCCGCCCGCGCCCGGAGCGCCGCCCGCATCGCGAGCGCGCACCGGACGCCGTTGGCGTCGCGGAGCCCGGCCTCCTCCGGCCACGACACGACGATCTCGTCGCCGATGTACTGGTACACCTCGCCCTCGTGCCGGACGACCGCGTCGGCGAGGGCGTCGTAGTACGCCCGGAGGAACTCGAAGTACCGGGCGTGGCCCAGCCGCTCCGTGATGGCCGTCGAGGACTTCATGTCGGAGAAGAGGAACACGCGCCGCTCCCGCTTCGGCGTGTGGTACCGCCCCGTGAGGAAGTTGGTGAGGACGCGGGCGCCCAGGTGCTCGCTGATCTCGGCGTAGAACAGCGAGACGACGAGGGACGCCGTGATCTGGACGCCCGTGCTCAGGCTCTCCATGCTGACCGCGAACGCCCCGAGGCGGTCCCAGACGCGGGCGTCGGCCAGCCCGGTCCCCATCTCCATCGCCGCTGCGATGGGGTAAAGGACGACCACGACGACGGTCAGGAACGCGACGTAGAACAGGGTCTTGCCGACCAGCTTGGCCCCGAGGCTCCTCGCGGCGAAGGCCCGGTTCAGGAACAGCAGTTCGACGACCCCGACGAGGCACCCGACAGCGAACGACGCCAGGCTGGCGAAGACGTAGATCCCGGCGTCGAGTTGGATGCCCTCGTGGGAGTCGGCCGAGAGGCTCCCGACCGCCGCGTAGTTCGAGACCGAGAACACGTGGTCCACCAGGAGCCAGATCACCCCGAAGGGGGCGACGCGGCGGACCGTGCGCCGGGCGTTGGGGGAGAGTCGGGTGCTCATGTCACGTCGCCCGCCGAGGGCTGGCGTAGACGTCGGGGGCATCGCGCGGCGACGGCCAGCTCGAACACGCCCGCCCCCCAGGCCGCCCCCGCTGAGAAGCCGGTCAGCGCTTGCGCCAGAAGAAGGGCGGCGACGCCGACACTCCCGTGTGCGACCATCTCCCTCGCAGCGTCCTGGCAGCCCTGCCACCACGCCCCGACGGCGAGAGCGACGAGCACGCCGGTCACGACGACCAAGAACTCGGCCCCGAACCATCGCGCCCCGCGCCGCCAGCCCCCCCGCGAGCGGGGGGTGTCCAGGACGGGGGCGGCCGGGGTGTCGGACACGTCGGGGGCTAGGCGGTGGCGCTCAAGCCATCCGAGCAGGGAGCCAAACGGTGAACATGGCACCCTCGCCCGGCGCGCTCGCGGCCGTGAGTCGCCCGCCGTGGCCCTGAACCACGACGTCATAGCTGAGGCTAAGCCCGAGGCCGGTCCCCTCGCCCGGTGGCTTGGTCGTGTAGAACGGCTCGAACACCCTCGCGCGGACGGCTTCCGGCATCCCCGGGCCGTCGTCGGCCACCTGGACCTCGACGCCGCCCTCAGCCCGGCGCGTCGACACGGTCACGGACCCGACCGCCTGGTCGCGGACAGCGTCGAGCGCGTTGTCGATCAGGTTGACGACGACCCGGCCGATCTCCTGCGGGTCGGCCTCGACGGCGCCGACGCCACCGCCGAGGTCGAGTGCCAGGACCGCCTCGCTCTCCGGGTGCCGCGCGTGCTCAGCGTGGAGAGCGTGGGCCGCGTGCTCCTCGACGAGGGCGTTGACGTCGACCCGGCGGCGCTCCCCGCTCCCGCCCCGGGCGTGGGCCATCATGGCCCGGACGATGGCGTCGGCCCGGCGGCCGTGGTGGCCGACCTTCTCGACGTTGGCCCGGAGGTCGGCCCGGAGCGCCGCCCGCTCGTCGGGGTCGGGCTCCGCGTCGAGGTCGTCGAGCAGCTCCTCCGAGAGCCCGGCGAAGTTCGTCACGAAGTTGAGCGGGTTCTTGATCTCGTGGGCAATCCCGGCCGTGAGCGCGCCGAGGCTCGCCATCTTCTCCTGCTGCACGAGCCGCGCCTGCGCCGCCCGGAGCTCGGCCAGCGACGCCTCCAGCTCGGCCGTCCGCGCCGCCACCTCGCGCTCGAGCACGTGGGTCCGCCGCGTGAGCGCCTCGACGAGCGTCTCGCCCTCCTCCATCACGGCGTCGGCGATGGAGAAGTGGAAGTGGGCGAGGAGCCACCGGCCCGAGCCCCGGTCTAGGACCATCGAGACGCGGGGGTCGACGGCGTACGTCTCGTCGCCGACAGCGACCGTCGACTGGACCTGGCCCTCGACGACGGCGAGGTCCGGCCGAAGCAGGCGGACGTCGAGCCACTCCATCCGGTAGTTCGGCTCGTGGGCGTCCCAGTCCGCCGCCGCCTTCTCCTCGATGAACATGTCCCGGACGGCCTCCCGGGTCGTGTACCGGTCGCCGGGGCCCGTGCCGAGCCCGGTGAAGTCGTCGGCGACGAGGGCGTAGGCCGCGTCGGCGCCCGACGTGCCCGGGGTCATCCACGTCTCGAAGAACGCGCGGACGACCTCGGCGACCTCGGCGTGGACAGGCTCCTGGGCCATGGGGACGGGCGTGGGGCGTGGCTGGATGGTACCGCCCCGGGTGGGACCGGCGCCCAGAGCCGCTGGCACGTCCCTCGCGCTCACCGCGCTGTGACCCGCACCACCTCCCCGTCTCGGGCCTCGAGGTCCGTCGCATCACGTAGGACCAGGAGCGCCCCGCTCGGGAGCTGGGCCACGTCCCGGATCCGACCCGCCGCCTCGAGCAGGATGGCGGTCCGGTCGGTGGCGGGGTCGTAGGCGACGAGCCGGCGCTGGGCCAGCGCCCCCCAAGCGAACGCCCCGTCCCACGCCGGGAACGCGCTCCCCGCCAGCCGGACGAGCCCCGACGGGGCCATGTTGAACTCGGACCCCCACGCCTTGACCGGGAGCACCGTCGCCTCGGCCGCCTCCGCCTCGGTCATCTCGCCGACGGGCGTCCCGTCGTAGTTCAGGCCGTACGAGAACAGGGGCCACCCGTAGTTCCCGCCCCGCTCGATCACGTTGAGCTCGTCCCCGCCGAGCGGGCCGTGCTCGTTGGAGTACACGACGCCGCCCTCGACCAGCAGGCCCTGCGTGTCGCGGTGCCCGTAGCTCCAGACGCTCGTGGGCTCCGTAGCGCCGTCGAACACGGGGTTGTCGGGGGGCACCGAGCCGTCCGCACGGAGCCGGTGGATCTTGCCGCTGTGGTTGGCGAGGACCTGGGCTCCCGGATCGGGGAGCGGGTACCCTGCCATCCCCTGCGTCACGAGGAAGTGGCCGTCGTCCAGCCACGCGATCCGGGAGCCGATGGAGAACGCGTTGGAGTGGAAGACGACCTCGAAGTCCCGGACGGTCCGGTCGGAGAAGTCGAACCGGCCGACGGCCATCCGGTAGTCCGACCCGACGTAGGCGAGGTAGACGAGGCCGTTCGTCTCGAACTGGGGGTGGAGGCTGACGTCGTTGTACCCGCCGATGTAGAGCGGGGGGACGGGGAGGATCTGGCCCGTCGGCAGCCCCTCGAGCGTGCGCACCTCGCCGTCCCGGACGTGGACGAGCTGGCCGAACCGCTCGGAGACGAGGAGCTCGTCTTCGCCGAGGACCTCGACGGCCCACGGGATCCGGAACCCGGAGGCGACAACCTGGAGCGTCGCCTCGAGCGGGGCGTGCTCGACGCCGTCGGGGAGCGGGGCGCCGTCGGTGCCGGGGATCGCGCCGCTGCCGGGGGCCTGCGCGGCGCCGGGGGCCGCGGCGAGCGCGAGGGACACGAGGAGCAGACCGAGGCGGGCGGGCATGGGCACCAAAGCGAGACCCCTCTTGGGACGGGACGGCGGGCGCCGAGTTGCGCGCTCGACCGTCCACGGGCCGCTCAGCTTGAAGCTGCGGCAGCCACTCTGAATGTCCCCGGTCCGGTGATAGTGAAAGTCAGCGATACGCACCGTTATCGACCGTGGACTCCGCCCGATCAGGACCGATGCCTCCCTCGCCATCGGCCGGTCGGCGGAGTCGAGGTGTCGGACCGTCGCGGTTGTTCCACCCTCGTTCCACCCATTGTCACAAACCCCGGTATCCCACAACAGGATACCGGGCTTCGGAGTGGGCCCTGTTGGATTTGAGGCACTGCGACCGAGTGCGATCCGGACTCGCAGGATAGGCCATATCGGCCACGAGAGCCCGTGGGCGATGATCCATGACAACCCGGTGTCGCACACCGCGCCGTAGAATGTTGTACCCATCGTTGTACCCCTGAGCCCGTGGCCGCCTCCGTCAAGCTCGTCCTCCGCACGCAGAAGACCCGCGCCGACGGGCTCGCGCCCGTCTATCTCCGGGCGACCGCGAACAGGAAGAGCCGGTTCACGTCGACCGGAATCTACGTCCGGCCCCGGGACTGGAACGACCGGCGCCAGGAGGTCCGGTCGTCGTGCGACCTCGCCGACGCCTACAACCGCCGGCTCGGCGAGCTCCTCAACGACGCCCGGTCCGCCGCGCTCGACGCCTCGTCGGCCGGGACCGTCGTGGCCGCGCTCACGGGACCGGCCGGGAGCGCGACGGGCTACTTCGAGCGCCACGTCGGGCGGCTCGACGAGGCCGGACGGTACTGGCAGCACAAGCACTTTGGGGTCACGCTAGGGCACCTCCGAGCCGCGCTCGGTCAGGACGTCCTCTGGGCCGAGCTCGACCGCGACGCGCTCGGCCGGTTCGAGGCCCACCTCCGGGTCCGGGCGAAGAACGCGCCGAACACGATCCGGAACCACATGAAGCGGCTCCGTCGGGTCGTCCGGGAGGCGATCCGCGAGGGCGAGCTCGAGGCGGGGCAGGACCCGTTCCTGACGTACACTCCCCCGCGCGCCGCCCCCGTCCACCGCCGGAAGCTGACCATGCCCGAGATCCGAGCGCTGGCCGACGCCGAGCTCCCCGAGGGCTCGACGGAGGCGCTCGCCCGCGACGTCTTTCTCTTCTCGTTCTACGGGGCCGGCGTCCGGGCTTCGGACCTCGCCGCGCTCCGGGCGACGGACGTCCGCGGCGGACGACTCCGATACCGGATGATGAAGACGGGCGAGACCGTCACGGTCGGTCTCCCGCCCGAGGGCCGGGCGATCGCCGAACGGTATGCCGAGACGGCCGCCGACCGGGGTGGCCTCCTCTTCCCGCTCATCACGGCGGCCGACACCCGGGACCCTGTCCGACTCCGGCGGTCGGCGAACCGGGCGAACAGCCGGATCAACGCGGCGCTCAAGCGGGCGGCGTCGGGCGTCGAGGTCGACGACACGGGGCTCACGATGCACGTCGCCCGCCACAGCTTCGCCGACCTCGCCCGGCGGCGGGGCGGCAGCCTGTTCGACGTGTCGAGGGCGCTCGGGCACTCGTCGCTGAGCACGACGCAGGCGTACCTCGCGAGCCTCGATCAGGAGGCCGCTGACCGTTTGGCCGGCATCATGTGGACCGATGGTTGACAGCCAGGACTACTCCCGGGAGCGTAGAGTTGAAGCCGTCGCCCAAGCGCTTCAGCCAGGGCCTGAATCGCATCCCGTCCCGATCCCAGGCAGTCTCGTCCGCTCGTACCTCTCTGCCCTCGGGAGACCGACGCCGGAGGGGCAGGACGTGTCGTCCGAAGACGCCCAGTCTCTTTTGGACGGGGCCACCGCACTCGTCGCTGAGTTCGTCAGAACGAGCGGATATCGCGCCCTGGTGGATGCGGAGTCAAGGTGCCGCACTCGAAGAGACTCTCTAGCTTCGCAGTATGAAGAGGCCGTTCGGTACGAGGAGGGGTACAAGTCGCTGGCTCGGCTGATCCGAGTTACACGAGATCACGAGGGCAAACTCGTCCTGATCCACAGGAACCTTGTCGAGGAGGAGAGTGACCCCCACGTAGAAGTCTTGTCGTGGGACATCTATGACGGGCCTGCTCAGCACGACCTCTTCGGTCTCTCGTCGGTCGTGCTCGGGGTCTGGAAGGACGCCGATGACCCCTGGATCCATAGCCCTGGAAACACAAGTGCCGGTGCCGTCCTTTTCACTGAATGGCTCCGCTTTAGGGTAGCGACCAACCTCCGCGCGCTCCCTGAGGACTGGGACGACGTCGACCCACTTCGGGCGATCGACCGAGTGGTGGCACAAGCGGAGAATCGTAGGAAGCCGCTCGCGCTGGAGGTAGGTGCCGCCGAGTTCGAGTGGACCGTCCTCAACCAAGCGCTCGACCGCCCCCTCCTCTTCGGAAGGCCCGTCAAGGCCACTGCGGTCGTCGACCTTGATGCGGTCACACGAGTACACCGACGGACTCTACTCAGGTCGGATCACCTCTTCTTCCGTGCCGCTGTGGCCGCGCTCGTCTGGGGGGGTAGGGCGAGCTCTCTCAGTAACGCGTACGACCTCCTCGTCACCGAGGTACTTGGTGGCCCTCCCCGATTCGATGAGGAGTGGACGGAAGCGACCAGCCCCGTGCCATACTCCAGCGCGAAGAGCCTAGAGAACTGGTTCTCCAAGAAGAGGGTGCAGATGGAGCGCCTGCGAGAGCAAGGGGTCAGAGTGTTCGAGGACGAGGACCTCAGTACAGAGCGCGAGCGGCAAGCACTCCGGGACTGGGCAGGCCTCCTGTACCTATCGGTCGTGCCGCGACCGACCTAGCCCCTCGCTGAGAGGGAGCGATCGAGCGTGCCCATCGCTCGTGGGTAATGCACCCCATCGTTGGTGGGATGATGGGGGCCGGAGGAATCGGTCTATTGCGGCACACAACCGCAAGCGGTCGCCGTGGACTTCCGAGACCTCCACCCTGCTCTCCAAGCGTTTCTGATCGCGCTCGTCGCCGAGGCCGTCCGGCCGGCCGTTGCCGACGCGCTGACCGACGCGCTCCCCGAGGTCCTCCGCCGGGCCTCGATCCCGACCTACCTCTCGCGACAGGAGGTCCTCGCCCTCACGGGATGGAGCGACCGGCACCTCAGCTACCTCCAGTCCGAGGGCCAGATCCCGTTCCTCAAGCGCGGGCGGACCGTCAGGTTCCGCGCCGACGACATCGAGGCCTACTTGATGGAGGGCTACGTCGTGCCGAAGGGGCGCGGCCGGGGCACGCAGTAGCGGTGGCCCCGATGACAAACCGGCCCACGGCGGCGCTCCAGCGCCGGCCCACCCACAGCGTCTTCCCCGACTTCGTCCGGAACCGAGTCGACGGGTTCTGGGCACCGGACTGGGTCCTCCGGTCCCACCCGGGGTTCACCGGGAAGGAGGACGCGTTGGGCGAGGTGTACGCCGAGTCGGCGTCCCACGAGAACCTCTACATCCAGAACGGCCCGAGCGGGCTCTTGGTCGCCGGGAGCCTCCGGAACTGGGCGGTGGCCGTGGGCCTCCTGTCGGCCGACGACCCATTCGGGCCCGACGAGGTCGCCCGGGTGCTCGCGGCCCTCGACGACCTCCTCGAGGCGCCTGCGGGCACGGTAGCGAGCGGCCGGCTCACGAAGATCGAGCTCGCGGGCGACCTCGCCCTCCCCCGTCCGGTCGGCGCCTACGCCGACGCGAGCGAGGACCTCCCGGGCACGACGCCCTGGCGGGTCGGGCACCGGACGGCCTACCACAAGGCGGACAAGTTCGAGGTCCGGCTCTACGACAAGGTCGAGGAGGCGCTCGACAATGGCCGCCCGCTCCCGACCGCTCACGTCGGCGCCCACGTCGGGCGTGTCGAGTACGTCCTCCACCGGGGCGGCGTCCCCCGCTACCTCGGTCACCTCAAGGACGAGGGGGGCGTCGTCCGTGCCGGCGTCCTCGCTGACCCCGAGGCGCGCGACGAGCTCGCCCAGGTCTGGGCCGCCCGAGTGCGAGACCTCTCGTTCCGCCGGGTCCCCCACCCAGCCTACACACCAGAGAACGCCACCGACCGGATCCGGTGGCACGGGGTCCAGCGGATCCTCGCGACGGGCGGTCTCTCGGCGGAGATCGCCCGGATCGACGCTGACCGGCGTTCCGACGGGCTAACGGCCCAGCAGGCGAAGGACCAGAAGGAGACGGTCCGGAAGTGGGTCCTGAGCCCCCGCTACTCGTCCGTCTCGGACCTCCAGGCCGAGTTCGAGGCGGCCGTCGACGCCGTCGCCCGGACCTACGCCACCTGACCACCCACCGCGCCCCAGGCGCACTCCCATGAAGTTCTACGCCGTCCGCCGCGGCCGCAGACGCGGCGTCTACGAGACTTGGGCCGAGGCCCAGGAGCAGGTCGCCCTCTACCCCGGGGCGGAGCACAGGTCGTTCCGGACGCGGGCCCAGGCCGAGGCCTACCTCGGCCGCCACGTCGACGACGAGGCCGACGCCCTCCCCTACGTGGAAGTCCACGACGGCGGCCGGACGACCGTCGTGGCGCTGACGGACGAGGTCCGCGCCGCGCTCCGCGAGGCCGGCGTCGCCATCGCCTCCGAGTAGCCCGGTCTCCACAACTGTGGAGACCGCCCCCACACCCCACGGACATGGATACCCCTACGGACACGAACACCCCCACCGCCCCGATCGCCCCCGACGGGCTCACCGACGACGACCGCGTCGAGCACGACCGGCTCGTCGCCGACATCAAGGCGGCCGACCGCGACACGCTCCCGGCCATGGTCCGCGTCGGCGTCGCGATCCTGGCCCTCATGGCGTTCCGGAGCCTCCGTCCCCGGCACGAGCGGGCCCGCCCGTGGGCCCGCGTGGCCGAGGAGGACCTCGAGATGAGCGAGAGCCGGTCGTACCAGCTGAAGGACCTCGCGGTCGTCGACCGGGCCCTCCGCGAGGCCGGGGTCGAGCCGGTCACCGTCGTCTCGCACGCGGTCGCGCTCAGCCCCCTGCGGGACGACCCCGACCGGATCGCCGAGGCCGCCCGCCTTGGCCGGGCCATGGCCGAGGCCGAGGCCACCGCGCCCGCGGCCCGGCACTTCGCGGCGGCCCGGTTCCGAGTGCTCAACATGGAGGAGCCCGGGGAGCAGGTCGAGGGCGACGTGGCGCTCACACACAACGACGAGTCCGAGCGCGACCCGTGGCCATGGGGCGCGCTCGCGCGGGACCGGTTCACCAAGGTCCCGCGCGTCGACCGGGACGCGGTCGTCGAGGCGCTCACGCTCGCCTCGCTCTCGGAGGACGTCACGCCGGAGCTCGTCGGCGAGGCCGCCGAGGTCGTCCGGGCCGAGCGCGTCGAGGACGGCGGTCGGGGCGGACGGCCGGTCGTCGTCGGCGTCGCCGTCGGGATCGTCGAGGTCAGCCGCCGCCGGCTCCTCTTCGACGACCACCCGGAGCTGATCGAGGACATCGAGATCCTCGAAGACGAGGGGCTCGACGCGCGCGCCGACGACGCGGTCGTGGACGAGCCCTACGTCCCCGAAGGGCCGACCGACCGGCCCCCGCTCCTCGTCGTCGTCCCGGTCGGCCTCTGCCCCGACGCCCTCCTCGACGCCCACAACGCCCACGCGGCCGTGGTCGGGCGGGCCGAGGTCGTCGTCGAGCTCGGCGAGCTCCACGAGTACGGCGGACCCGTCGAGCGGGTCGGCGACGAGCTCGTCCTCGACGTCGACGCCGTCCGCCGTGCGGCGCGCGCGGCCGGGATCCGGAAGACGTTCAACAACACGGGCAAGCTCGTGGGCTGGGCCATGTACTCCACCAACGGGTCGACCGGGTGCACCCACCGCTGCGGCCGGAGGTTCTGCTACGCCTCCGACCTCGCGCTCAAGTTCTACCCGCAGGCGTTCGTCCCGACGCTCCACCCGGCTCGGCTCGATGCGTTCGACCACACGCCGGTCCCCGACCCCGACCGGTCCCCCGAGTGGGCGCGGGAGTGGTTCCGCTCGGTGTTCTACGGGTCCATGACGGACATCATGAACGGGGTCTTCCCCGACTGGTGGATCCAGGCCGTCATCGACGAGATCGCCGCCCACCCCGAGTGGCACGTGTTCGTCCTGACGAAGCTGGCGGGGCGGCTGGGGGACTTCGTGTGGCCGCCGAACGTGATGGTCGGCGTGACGGTCACGACGCAGTCCGAGGTCCGTGCGGCCGCCGCGGGTCTGGCGGCGGTCCGTGGCGGAGGGGGCAAGTGGGTCTCGGTCGAGCCGTACCTCGGCCCGATCGACCCGGCCCCGCTCCTCGACGCCGAGGCCACGTTCTTCGCCGTGGGCGGCCAGAGCGCCACGCGGTGGGACGGCGAGCGCCAGCCGGACCCGGCGTGGGTCCGCGACCTCGTCGGGGCGGTGTGGGCCCGGGGCGGCCACGTCTACATCAAGGACAACACGGACTTCCGGGGCCACATCCCGTTCCCCGGCACCGTCCCGTTCGACGCCCCTCCCCCGTTCGCTGCGGTCGAGCCCGACCCCGAGCCCGACCGAGCCGCTCTGGACCGTGCCCCGGTCCGGCCGAAAGGCCCGCGGTCCGCAGGGCGCCCCGCCTGACCCCTATCCCAAGCGCCACCGCGCCCCGGACCTCAGGAGGGGAGGTCACCGCCGACGTCTCCGATGGCCCACCGGTGCCCGTCAGCAAACGACGCTAGTCTCTCCGCAGCGACTGGACGGCGGCCCGGAGAGCGCCGACCGCCCTCGGGTCGTCGGGCGCCCGCCCCCGGTGGAGCATCGCGTGGCAGTTCGGGCAGACCGGGACGAGGTCGGCGACCGGGTCCGTCTCCCGCTCCCCGCCCGCCGCCAGCGGCCGGACGTGGTGGACGTGGACGTACCCTGCCCCGAGCGGGCCGTACGTCTCGGCCATGTCGACCTCGCACACCCGGCACACGGACCCGTAGTGCGCGAGGCACGCGTCGCGGAGGGCGGGGTCCCGCTCGTACCGGTCGACCCACACGCGGACCCGACCGCCCTCGGCCCGCGGGCCGACCGGCTCCACCTCGTCGGGATACGGGCCGTCGGCCGGCTCCCGCTTCCGGACGACGTCGAACCCGTTCCGCTCGAGGGCCCGGAAGCACGGGGAGCCCAGCCCGCCCTTGATCGTCGAGGCCGGATCCCCGTCGTCGGAGTGGGGCCGGAGCGGCCGGCCGAACACGGACTCGGCCGCGAGCGCGGCGACCCGGAGCGGGGCGTACCGGCGCCCGTCGTGGACGACGTCGTAGTCCCGGGAGTCGGCGAACGCCGTCTCGGCCCCGGCGTCGAGCGCGGCGATGGCCCCGAGGAGCTGGTCGCGCGTGAGCCGGTCGAGGGCCTCGGCGGCCGTCGACGGCGGCGTGCCTCGCCGGTCCCGAGCGACGACCCGGCCCCCGTCCCAGTCGAGGTCGGGGTGGAGGTGGACGAGCGCCGTCTCCTTCGTCACCGTGTAGTTCAGCGTCCGCGCCCCGGTCCGGCCGCCGGCCGCGTTGAGCGCGACGACGGCCCGGCGGACCTCGACCGGCGAGAGCGTCTCGGCCTTCGAGGCGTCGAGCCGGTCGATGGTGATCCGGCCATCGTCGGCGCCGGACACCCTGTACCGCCGGCCCCGTGACGGGCTCTCGAACACGTCGCCGACCGACCGCCGCGCGGCGGCCACTACCTCGGCCCACGCCCGGTCCGGGTCGACGTGCCGCTCGGCGTCCGGTCGCGCGACCGTCCAGTAGCCGGGGGCCACGTTGGCCAGCCGACCGGCCACCTTCTCGGCCTTCAGCGCGTTCCGGAGGTTCCGGTGCCACCCCGGCTCCTTCGTCGGCCGGCCGCGGAGCGTCGGGGGGACGAGGTCGTCGGCGTCGAGTGCGACGGCCCGTTCGACGGCGTCGTACAGCCGGTCGAGGGCGACCGGCCCCGGGGCCTCGGCTTCGAGGAGGCGGACGGCGGGGGCGAGGAGCGCGGACTGGGCCGTGGTCATGGCACGGGCCGGGAGGGCGGAAGGTAGTGGGGGCGGGCCTGACCCTCGCCGATCGCCCCACGGCGGCCTCGGATCCCGCGTCGACATGTGAGACCTCAGGGGCCGACCGGCCTCCCCTGGCCATCCCGACGGGCGGGACTACCAGCTCAAGACCTAGACTGCGCCCCCGACCGTGTCACCCGTCGTCCCGGTCTACAGTGTTACCCGTCGTCCCGGCCGCTACAGGTGGAAGTGCGTGGAGGGGGTGACGCCAACAGCTCATCCACGAACTCCTGGAAGTCCGTGTTGAACAGAAACCGCTCGCTCGTCCACGCCCACGACATGAGCCGCCTCCGAACCTCGATCTCACCCGAGGGCCCAGCCGTCAAAGGAGGCCCTGCGTAACTCGATATCTCGCGAACGACCGAGTCGTAGATCGCGGGGTCCACGGTCCCATTCAGGTGCTGCCGGTGGACGTTGGACCAGATGTGGAACAGCGCCCGCCAGAACCCGAGCATGAGCACTTGGGCCTCTCCGGGGGCGGAAGCAGGGTCGGCGGCGTGGGCCGCGAAGGCACTCGCAAGCGCGGGGCTCGTTGCCTGGGCCAAGCTCAACTCCCGGAAGGAGTCGGCGATGGCCGCGTCCGTGGCCGCCCTCGTAGTGACCGAGTTCTGCCTGATCTCGATGCCGACGAAGATGAGCGAGCCGATGACGCCGATGATCCCGATGGTTTCGACAATCCGGCGAGCGGCCTTGCTTTCCATGCGGGTTCAGATTGGTGAAATGGCAGCGCCGTAGAACAGCTGGCCGCTTAGCCGCCGGGGCTGGCGGCGCGGCGGGTGGACGAGCGAAGGTAGGCGCCGGCGCTCGGACGAGACGGGGACGCTGAAGCCCCCGGTCGGCCTACAGCGGCGGGTTCTGCCGCCCGCTTCCGTCGTGTCCTTCACTCGCTCCTGGACAGCTCGAACCGCTGGCGGTAGCAGACCCACCTCTCCTCGTGCTCCCCGTAGCGGACCACCACTTTCCCTCGGCTGAAGAGCTGCTCGCTGAGGAACGACTCTGGCCCGGTGGGAATGAGGGTGTACGTGACCACGATGTGCCGGAAAGAGGAATCCCCTCCTGGGATGACGGCTCGGGCATCGACTCGACCGCCCACCACGCGGTAGTTCCCTCGTGAGACGATCGGGCCGTAGTCGTCCCGGGATGTGAGCGAAGTCCGCATGTCCTCGACGGACCGCGCCACGAAGAAGTCTCCGTCGGTAGAGAAGGCCATCGCACGGCCGTTTAGGGTTCCCTCCCCGTCCGTAACGCGGGGGTCCGTCCGGCCGCATGACTCGTTCCCACCGACCGCGACGTAGACGCCAACGTTCGAGAACGGGAGGGCAGACGCCACGGAGGGTTCGGCGTGGAGCCGCCCGCTCGTACCCCGCCAAGCGCACCCGGCAGTGATAGCCGTCAGGAGGACAAAAACAGAGAGCGCGGGGCGGTTCAACGGACGGGACGCGAGGGACTCGCTCCAGCATAGGTCGGTGCGGGAGCGGCCCTCTGGTGCAACCGAACTACAGGCGCCGGGGCGGCAGAACGATTGGCGATTCAGCCGCCTGAGGCGGCGCGACGGTGATCCGAAGCTAGGAGCGGCGCCGACGCCAGCAACGGCCGAGAGCGCTGACGCCCCCGGTCGGCCTACAGCGGCGGGTTCTGCGGCCGCCCCTCGGGCGAGCCCCTACGCCGTCGAAGCCGAGAAGCGACGGCGGTACACCTCATGGGCCGCCCAGCCCAGCATCAAGTAGTAGAACGAGAACTCGTAGGGCTCCCAGTTCTCAACGCCCCGGATCCCGATCGCCAGCGTTGCCACGACGAAACCGACCGTCGTGAGGAGGGCGAATGTGGCCTTCGACATGGTGCACCTCGTGTCCGAATGAAGGGGAGCTACGGAATGGTAGGGAAGCAGTTGCACGCTTGGCGCACAGGCCGCAGAACAGGGGGCCACTAAGCCGC
This sequence comes from Rubrivirga marina, assembly GCF_002283365.1. NCBI lineage: Bacteria > Pseudomonadati > Rhodothermota > Rhodothermia > Rhodothermales > Rubricoccaceae > Rubrivirga > Rubrivirga marina. The sequence goes on from NZ_MQWD01000001.1 coordinate 214,253, forward strand.
AAAGAGCCGGCGGCAAAGCGGTGGTACGGCGGCAGCATACGACGGCGCCGAGGAATCCGAGAGCGCTGATGCTCCTTGTCGGCCAGCAGCGGCGGGATCCTTCCAATCAGGAGACCATCCTTCGGATCCCACTCGCCGCCGCCGCCATGACCTCCTTCACCGGCCTCGACCTCCACAAGCGCTCCGTCACCGCGACCACGCTCGACGCCGAAGGCGTCGTCGTCGCGACGGCCAAGATGCCGTGCCGGCCCGACGCCCTCCGGGCCTACTTCGCCCAGCAGCCCGGGCACCACGCGGCGACCGTCGAGTGCACGACGGGCTGGTACTGGGTCCGCGACGCGCTCGCCGACCGGGCCGACGGCGGCCCCGAGGTCGACCTCACGCTCGCCCACGCCAAGGGCGTCAAGGCCATCGCCGCCGCGAAGGTCAAGACGGACGCCGCAGATGCGAGGACGCTGGCCCATCTTCTCCGGACCGACCTCCTGCCCGAGGCCCACATGATCTCCGACGAGATGCGCCCGCTCCGCGACGTGCTCCGGACCCGGCTTCGCCTGGTCGAGCGCCGGGTGGCCGCCCAGAACTCGGTCGCCCGGCTCCTCGAGAAGCACAACGTCCGCGACGTGGCCGACCTCGACGCCTTCGGGAGGCTCCAGGCCGAGACCCACATCGAACAAGCGGAGCTCCTGCACCAGCAGATCAAGCGGCTCGAGAAGCACCTCCGCATCCACCTCGTCCCCGATGCCGATGTCCAACGCCTGTTCCGCATCCCGGGCATCGGCCAGGCCGTCGCCTTCTCGATCCGCCTCGAGGTCGACGACGTCTCGCGCTTCGAGACCGACCGCCAGTTCTTCAGCTACTGCCGCCTCGTCCCGGGCGCCGACAACTCGGGCGACCGGGTCCGCCACAAGCGGTCCCGCGACGGGAACAGGTACCTCAAGCTCGCCTTCAGCCACGCCGCCGTCCGGGCGATCCAGTACTACCCGGAGGTCCGCGACTGGTACAAGACGAAGCGGCGGCGGAAGCCGGAGGCGGTCGCCCGGGCGCTCGTGGCCAAGGAGATCGCCCGGGTCGTCTACCATGTCCTCCGCAAGCAGGAAGACTTCAACGGCCGGTTCAAGGGACGCCCCCTGAGCCGGCTGAAGAAGGAGCAATGGCCGCTCCTCGCAAGCCCGGCCGGTATAACTGGCGACGGCGAGCCCCAAGCTCGACCGCCCTCGGCGGGAATGGGAAGCGAGTAGCGGGCCGCCTCGGGGGCTCTCGCCCCGACGGCCCAAGCCGCCGACAGAGATCTGGGACGCCGAGCCCCGACGCTCGGCCGTCGTCGTGACCGACGGCGAGAGCCCGAATGGGGGTGTGGCCCGCCAGCGCTTCGAGAAGCGACTGACGAGGACCCTCTCGATCTGACGACGCGGTGCCAAGGCTCCGAGAACCGAGCGCTCCTCAGACCGAGGGGCGCCGGGCGAGACTGGCCCTACCGCGCCGGAACCGCCCTACTTGACAAAGACCTGATTATGGGGGTTCTACGGCGCTCCGGCTACGGCAGCCCCGCTCCCTCAATCTCCGCCAGCGCCGCTCGGAGGACGCGGACCGCCTTCGGCCCCACACCGTGCAGCGCAAGCAGGTCCGCGTCGGAGCGTGCTGCAACTTGGCTGAGCGTCGTGACCCCGGCGGCGGTCAGGGCACGGAGTGCAGGCTTGCCGACCTTGGCCGGGATCAACGTGTCGGAGCGTGGGCTCATGGAACGTAGTGAGAGCGCCGTAGAACAGATTGCGGCTCACCCGCGAAGGGCGACGGCCGCTGGCGGTGGTTCGGAGCGGAGGATACGCCGATGGCGGGACAGCGCGGGGACGCCAGAGCCCTTCGTCGGCGTGCAGCCGCGGGTTAGGCAGCGAAGCGTCTCCGCCGGGTGTGTGCCAAGGCCCCACCTCTCCCTGGACGCGGCCACACCGTTCGCTCATTCGCCTTCTGCCGAAGAGACCGGACGATAGACACAGATGAGAACGTCGGTCTTGGCCTGCGCCACCGACACGAGATCCAGGGGGCGGGCGCGCCCGTCGGATGGGAAGATCGTCTTCCCCCCACCCAGGAGGATCGGCTCGACCATCAGCCTGTACTCGTCCACCAGGTCGTTCTCTACGAGCTGCTGGGCCAGCGAGGCACTGCCCATCACTTGAATGGTGGCGTCGCCCCCCTTCGCCCGGAGCGAGCGGATGGAACCGATCGCGTCCGCGTCACCGCCGAGCACCTTCGTGTTGCCCCAGCGCGAGGCGGCCTCCTCCGCCGAGAGCGTGCGCGACGCGACGTACTTCGGGATCTCGTTCATCATGTCGGCGAAGGGGTCCCCAGCCCGCGCTGGCCAGGCGTCGGCCATCACCTCCCAGGTGCGCCGCCCGAACAGCAGCGCTTCGGTGCTCTGCATCGCGTCGCTGAGGGCGGCCCCCATCGACTCGGGATCGAAGAACGGCATCGACCAGCCGCCGTGCTCGAACCCCCCGTCAGGGTCTTCCCCTCTGCCACCGGGAGCTTGCACGACGCCGTCTAGGCTGATAAAGTCATTGAGCACGATGCGCATTCAGCTTTGGGATGGGTGGTAGCTGCCTAACAGTTGACCGCTCAGCCGCAGCACGCTGACGACTGGCGGTGTGGACGAGGCAACGTAGACACCGCCGCTCGGACGCAGCAAGAACGCTCGCGCGTGCTGTCGGCCTGCAGCGGTGAGTTATACGGCAGCGAAGCAGCCTTACTTGCCGAGGAACTCCGCGTAGCTCTTGCGGACCCAGCTGATGTAAGCGGCACACTCATCAGGAGTCCCATCCTGCACGCGGTCCCTAAACTGAGTAGTCCAATAGTCGCGGCAGAACGTGTCAGCATGGTCGAACCCAGTCTCAGGTCCGTACTTATCGGCCTGCTCGACTGTGTTGTCCTGAGGTAGCCCGATCGCGTCAAGCACGAGATCAAGCAGGTTCACGTCGAAGTACGAGAAGTCGATGTCGGGGTGAAACTTGCCGACCTTGGCCCACTGCTGGTGATCAAGCTGCAGGAGCCTGATCAGCAGCGTCTCACTAGTCATCGGTTCGAGCATGGGGGTTGGGCTGCCGTATAACAGCTGGCCGCTCAGCCGCCGGGGGCTGAGGGCACGAGGAGTGTGCGAGCGAATGTAGGCGCCGAATCGCACACGCGCGAGGACGCTGAAGCCCACGGTCGGCCTGCAGTGGCGGGTTCTACCGCGCCCGCGCCCTAGCCCTCTCGGAGAGCTCCCAGCACCTTCTCGATCCGCCGCCGCCGGGTGTCGGCCGCCTTCGCCCCCTCGACCGAGAGGACGTGCCCCCGCTGTTTGCTGTAGGACAAGGCGTCGAACCGCTCGCGGGCAGCGGGGTCCTCGGCCATCGCGGCCGCGAGGTCGGATGGGACCTCGACCTCCCGCGGCGCCGTGTCGAGCGCCAGCGAGACCTCGACCTCGTCCCCCGCCTCGACCCCGGCCGCCTCGCGGTGCTCCGCGCTGACGGGGAGCATGTACTTGCCGCCCCGGGGAGCGATGGTGCTCCGGTACGAGTACCCGTTGAGGGTGACCCGAACGGGCGGTCGCTTGTGCGAGCCGAGCGCCTCGACGGCATCGGCCGGAACCTCGATTCCGGTCGCGGTCTTGCCGTGGAGTTCCAGACGTGCGGTGAAGGACATAGAGGGTGTGTCAGCGCGGTAGAACAGAGGGCCGCTCAACCGCGAAGGGCTAAGGGCACGGAAGCGGAACTAAGCGAAAGTAGCGCCGACGTTCGGACGAGCCGAGAGCGCTGACGCCCTTCGTCGGCTTGCAGCGGCGGGATCATTCCAATCAGGCAGCCATCCCTGAGATCCCATCCGCCCCCGCCGCCATGACGTACTTCACCGGCCTCGACCTCCACAAGCGGTCCGTCACCGCGACCACCCTCGACGCCGAGGGCGCCGTCGTCGCCACGGCCAAGGTGCCCTGCCGGGCCCCGGCGCTCCGGGCCTACTTCGCCCAGATCCCCGGCGACCACGCGGCCACCGTCGAGTGCACGACCGGCTGGTACTGGGTCAAGGACGCGATCTCCAGCGAGGTACACCTCCACCTCGCCCATGCCAAGGGCGTCAAGGCGATCGCCGCCGCGAAGGTGAAGACGGACGCCGCAGATGCGAAGATGCTGGCCCATCTTCTGAGGACCGACCTGCTCCCCGAGGCCCACATGATCTCCGACGAGATGCGGCCCCTCCGCGACGTGCTCCGGACCCGGCTCCGGCTCGTCGAGCGGAGAGTCGCCGCGCAGAACTCGATCGCCCGCCTGCTGGAGAAGCACAACGTCCGGGACGTGGCCGACCTCGACGCCCTCGGCCAGCTCCAGGCCCAGTGCCACATCGAGCAGGCCGAGTCCTTGCATGCCCAGATCAAGCGGCTGGAGAAGGCGCTCCACCCCCACCTCGTCCCGGACGACGACGTGCAGCGCCTGCTCCGGGTCCCGGGGATCGGGAAGGCGGGCGCGTTCACGGTCCGACTGGAGGTCGATGACATCGCCCGCTTCCCCACCGAGCGCCAGTTCTTCAGCTACTGCCGGCTCGTGCCGGGGGCCGACAACTCCGGCGAGCGGGCCCGGCACAAGCGGAGCCGGGACGGGAATCGGTACCTGAAGCTGGCGTTCTCGCACGCGGCGGTCCGGGCCCTCCAGTACTACCCGGAGGTGAGGGCGTGGTACGGGACGAAGAAGCGGAAGAAGCCGGAGGCCGTCGCCCGCGCGCTCGTCGCCAAAGAGATGGCCCGGATCGTCTATCACGTCCTCCGCAAGCAAGAAGACTTCAACGGCCGGTTCAAAGGGAGACCTCTGAGCCGCGCCAAGAAGGAGCAATGGCCCCTACTCCCGAGCCCGGCCAGCATAACTGGCGCCGGCGAAGGCCCCGTCCTTCGACCGCCCTCGGCGGGAATGGGAGGGGAGTAGGCGTGCCGCCGACAGAGATCTGGGACGACGTGCTGAACGCGTCCGCTGTCGGAGACCGATAGCGAGAGCCCGTTTGGGGGTGTGGCCCGCCGGCGCTCCGCCGGTGGCAGCCCAGCCGATCTAGCAACGCGGTGCCGTAGCTCCAAAGACCGAGCGCCCCGTCAGACGCGGGGTGCAGGAAGAGACTGTCCGTACCTCACCGAGAACGCCCTACTTGACATCTACCTGATTTTGGGGGTTAGGCGGATCGTGGGGTAAGCGTTACCGAAGAATGCCTACGAGACAGTAAAACCGGACAGTAAAGTTCCAGTCCTTCCGCTGTTGCTAACAGTAACAGTCCGGGGGCCGGCAGAAGCTTTGACTTCCACGCTGAGGCGCGCAGAGATCTCCCCGTCGCCAACGACTGTAAAAGACTCTACACATACTCCCGTCCCGAATCCCACGTCAGTAGCGTTCGTGAACTGATCCCCGTAATCGTGACTGTGAGAGCATCGCCAGGCGCTGCCGTGTTGGGGGTGACTTTCTGTGGATATGGCATATCGCAGGAAGGGTAGAGCGAGACGATCAGATCCGCCTAACAGACGGCCGCTCAGCCGCCGAGGGCGACGAGCGGTGAGGCGTGAATTGGCAGGAGGATACGCCACCCTAAATGAAGTTGAGGACGTGGCCGCCCTCGGTCGGCCTGCAGCGGCGGGTTCGGCGGCGCACCACCCGACGGGCGAGGGCCCGATTCCCCGTCCTCCCGCCAGCGCCGAGACCGGAGCGCCGGCGATGCCGCGACCGCCGAGGGGGCGCGGCTGCCCGCGGCGGCGCCGGGCGACGGGCTCGACGCCAGCGACCGAGCGAGGCCCGGTGAGGAGCGGCGGGGCCCGGAGCGAGCGGAGCGCCGCAAACGGAGCGAGCGCCGAGCCCCGGCTTGCGGCGCGGGAGCGAGCGGGAGGGCCGCAGAGCGACGAGCGGGGCCGGACGCTGGCGACGGCCGCCAGCGGGACGGGCCGGCACCCGAGGCAGAGAGCGGGAAGCGTCCGGTTGGCACCGCGCCGCCGAACAGTTGACCGCTCAGCCGCAGCACGCTGACGACTGGCGGTGTGGACGAGGCAACGTAGACACCGCCGCTCGGACGCAGCAAGAACGCTCGCGCGTGCTGTCGGCCTGCAGCGGTGAGTTATACGGCAGCGAAGCAGCCTTACTTGCCGAGGAACTCCGCGTAGCTCTTGCGGACCCAGCTGATGTAAGCGGCACACTCATCAGGAGTCCCATCCTGCACGCGGTCCCTAAACTGAGTAGTCCAATAGTCGCGGCAGAACGTGTCAGCATGGTCGAACCCAGTCTCAGGTCCGTACTTATCGGCCTGCTCGACTGTGTTGTCCTGAGGTAGCCCGATCGCGTCAAGCACGAGATCAAGCAGGTTCACGTCGAAGTACGAGAAGTCGATGTCGGGGTGAAACTTGCCGACCTTGGCCCACTGCTGGTGATCAAGCTGCAGGAGCCTGATCAGCAGCGTCTCACTAGTCATCGGTTCGAGCATGGGGGTTGGGCTGCCGTATAACAGTTGGCCGTTCAGCCGCCCGAGGCGGCACAACCCACAACAGAGCGATGGACGACGAGAACGCGGAGGGGACCGAGGACGCTGGCGCCGAGGGTCGGCCTGCGACGGCGGGTTCTCCCGCCCCGGCGGGCGACCCGCTCCTCCTCGCCCGCCAGTTCATCCGGCGTGTCCAGATGGCGATGGCGGAGGAGGCCCTCTCAGTTGCTTCCGAGCGCCGCCTTGAGATGGGTGATGACGGTCTCTAGGACCGGCGACGCCTCGCCCGTCTGTTCCGCGAACACCTCGGCTACGGCCTCGGGCGTGATCCCGTGGACACGGGCCGCTTGGGCGTACGCGTCCTCAAGCACCCGCGTCGCGGCGAACGGGTCGCGCATGAGGAACGCCATGTACTGCTCCATCACGGCGGCGTACTCGGAGAGGTGCCTCTGAGGGTCGGCCATGTCGGGGTGAGGGGAGGGCCGTTGGGCCCGTGTTCTTTTGGAGACTGAAACGGGGGCAGGGCTGAAAGCCCCACCCCCGGCCCGCTCAGGTGAACAGGCGCTCGGCGATCTGAACGAGGCTCCACAGGCCAGAGGCCCAGAGGAGGAATCGTTCGACGCCTCGCGTCACCTTGTCACGGGACTTCGTCTGCTGATCGTCCACGGGGGTCGAGTTCAGCGACGGAGCGCTCCGCCGGTGGAGGATCCGGTGGCGGATGTGGATTTAACGTGGCCGGTATCTCACCACGGCGCCGTACTCGCACGTGCACGTGCTTTTGGGCGCTGGGCTACACCGTGCGCGGCTGTTGTCAGCCCCACGGCTCTGCGGGATGCCGCCCGCAGGGCTCACCCGTGGCATCGGGTGTCGTGCCCATTTGAGAGCGGGCCGGGGTTCCGGCCCAGGTTCGGCAGGAGAAAGAGCGGCCCCAAGGTAGTCGGTCGCGGGGGGAGGGGCGGAAGAACGAGGGGCCGCTTAGCCGCCGGAGGCGATGGCACGGCGGGTGGACGAGCGAAAGTAGGCGCCTTCGCCCGGACGAGCCAGGAACGCTGAGGCCCCCGGTCGGCCTACAGCGGCGGGTTGGGCCGCCCGGGCTCAGCGCGGGTACACCATCTGGTTCCGCTCTGCATGGACCACGAACACCTCGTCTTCGAGTCGGCTCACCCACCGCTCCTCGCGCCCCTCCGGGACCCCGAAGACGACGAGGTCCTGACCCCGGTACACGTTGACGACGTCGAGCCCGCCTTGGGCCGCGATGAGCGCCCGGACGTGCTCCTCGTCCGCCGCACGCCGGACTACGACCTCGACCCCGTCCCCCCGCCACACCCGCGCCGTGTCGACGAGCGGGTCGGCGGACAGCGCGGCGAGGTAGTCCTCGGGGGCGCCGGAGCGGACGACGGTCTGGACGAGGTACACCGGGGGGAACGCGACCTGCTCGACCTCGATGCTGTGCTCGCGGGCGTACGCCTCAAGAAAGGCCGGCTCGACGTATCGGACCGAGGCAACGACCTCTCCGGGGATGAACGGGTCGTCGGACTCGAAGGCGTCGCACCCAGCGAGGAGCGCCGGAGCGAGTAGGAGTGCGAGAGCGGGGACGGAGCGCACGGTGATCGGGCAGAGGTGAGCCGCAACGGTAGGTCGGACGACGAACCTTGTAAAGTGCCAAGCAGAGCGCCCAACGTGAGGCGGCCCAACAGGGGGCCGCTCAGCCGCCGAGGGCGACGAGCGAAACGGGACGGATCGGCAACAGGATACCCCGATGCCCCCGAAGTCGAGACCGCTTACGCCCTCGGTCGGCCTGCAGCGGCGGGTTCTGCCGCGCGCCCATGGCCCGAGACCGCTCGATGCCTCCCCCGCTCCGACCCGGACGGGGCACGACGCCCGGTGCTCGCGAGACGTCGGCGGCGCGGAGCGCGGCCGGTGCGGGGGGCCGCCAGCGGGTCGGGACGAGCTGAGGCCCGGCGAGCGTCGGCGCGAGCGGGGCCGGACGATAGCTGCGCAGACCGGGCACGCCGGCGACTGGCGAAGCGCGAGCGCGGCAGAACAGGGGGCCGCTTAGCCGCCCGGGGCGACGGGCGGAACGGGTCGACGTGGCAACGTAGACGCCGGCGCGCGGAGCGAAGCAACAGCGCTCACGCCCCGGGTCGGCCTACAGCGGCGGGTTCTACCGCGCGGGGCTACAGCGCGCTACTGCTCCCACGGCGGCGTCTCCGTTCGGTCGCTGACCCGGAAGCTCCCGTAGGCGCAGGTCCCCTGGGTCCCGTCCGGGGTGAACTCCGTCCCGAACCCGTGTGTGACGAACCCCTGGTACCCGTCGCTCACGTCGAGTCTCGCTTCGAGGATGCCCCGGCCTACCACGCACGCTTCAAGCGTGTATTGGCCGATCCCGAGCGCCTCGGCCTCGTACGTCCACGGGAGCGAGACGTTGTCGAACCGGACCGTGTCGCCGGCGGCCGGGGCGACCCCAGGGGCGACGAACACTACGTCCGCCGTGGCCGCAGGGTTGTCGTGCTCGCCGGGGTAAGGGAGGACAGCGATGTCGACGTCGAAGGCCGTAGGGGGGGAGCCCGAATCGCAACCGGCGACGACGAGCAGGGCAGCGGAGAAGGTGAGGAGCGGTCGCATCAATCAAGACTGAGGTAGGGTCCGGGCCCAACCCCTGGCTGCGCCTCCTATTGCAGGAGGGAGCGCGGTAGAACAGGTATTGGGCGTCGCGGGGCCGGATAAAACCAGCGGGCCGCGACGGATAACGTGCGGAGGTTACGTACAAACCCCGTGGCGGTCTAGGGGATACGCCAGCCCCCCGTCTTTATCCGGCCCGACGACGCGTATGCAGAACACGACCCCATACAAGACCCCGACCGGGTCCGCCCCGACCGGGTCCGCCCCGACCGGGTCCGCCCCGACCGGGTCCGCCGTCGCGGAGCCCGGCCCCGGGCGGGACGGCCCTGGGCACGACGGCCGGCTCCTCGACGCCGTCCGCTCCGCCTGCCGCGTCCGGCACTACTCGGTCCGGACCGAGGCCGCCTACGCCTCGTGGGCCAAGCGCTTCTGCCTCTTCCACCGCGACGCCGACGGCCGGCCCCGTCACCCGTCCGACATGGGCGAGCCCGAGGTGGCCGCCTACCTCGGCCACCTCGCCGAACACCGGAACGTCGCGGCGTCGACCCAGAACCAGGCCCTCGCGGCCCTCCTCTTCCTCTACGGCGCCGTCCTCGGCCGGCCCCTCGAGGAGGTCGGCCCGTTCCCCCGGGCCAAGCGGCCGAGACGCCTGCCGGTCGTCCTCACGCGCTCGGAGGTCGCCGCCGTGCTCGGGCGGATGGACGGGACGCCCCGGCTCGTCGGCGCGCTCCTCTACGGGTCCGGCCTGAGGCTCCTCGAGGCCCTCCGGCTCCGGGTCAAGGACGTCGGGCTCGCCGAGGGCCAGATCGTCGTGCGCGAGGGGAAGGGGGACAAGGACCGGGTGACCGTCCTCCCCGAGGCCGTCGTCCGGCCGCTGGCGGCCCAGCTCGACTACGTCCGCGCGCTCCACGAGAAGGACCTCGCCGGCGGCCACGGGTCGGTCTACCTCCCCTCGGCCCTCGCGCACAAGTACCCGTCGGCCGCGACCGAGACGGCGTGGCAGTACGTGTTCCCGGCCGGGCGGCTCTCGGCCGACCCCCGCTCGGGGGCCGTCCGGCGCCACCACCTCACCGAGAGCCCGGTCCAGAAGGCGGTCCGCCGAGCGGCGAAGGCGGCCGGCGTCGAGAAGCCGGTCTCGCCCCACGCGTTCCGGCACTCGTTCGCGACGCACATGCTCGAGCGGGGGGCCGACATCCGGACGGTCCAGGAGCTCCTGGGCCACAAGGACGTCCGGACGACGGAGGTCTACACGCACGTGCTGAACCGGGGCGTCCGCGGCGTCGTGAGCCCGCTCGACACGCTGTAGCGTGGCCGGCCCGGACGAGGCCCATGCTCAAGCCCCGACGACGGCGATCTCGTCCCACCGCGTCGTGTACCGCGGGCTCATCCGCTCGCGCCGCATCTCCCACCGCGGCGCGCCGGTCGAGCCGTCCCGGGTCTTGCGTAGGGCGTTCGGCGGGCCCATCGTCGCGAACGCCACGGCCCGCTTCCCGAACCGCCGGTTGCACGCGTCGACCGCGTCCATGAGCCGGCCCTGCGCCGCCGTCCACTCCGGCGTCCGCTCGTCGGCGTGGAACAGGGCGCCCTGCTCCGTCCCCGCCGGCCGGAGCTCGCCGAGGACGACCCCGGCCTTCCGGTACCGATACGGCCGGCCCCGGTCGTCGGTGCCGACGTACGCCTCGCCCAGCGACAGCAGCGCGGCCCGGATGAGGTCGGGCGTCCGGGCCGAGGCGACCGCCAGCTCGCGCTCGACCCACCCTGTCCGGTGCGGCCCTGGGCCGTGCCCCTTCGTCGTGCAGAACGCGCCGACCCGCCCGGCCACGAGCCCCTCCCGCCTCAGCTTCTCCGCCGCCCGCGCCGCGTGCGTGGCTACGGCCCGACGGATCGTCTCCAGATCCTCGACCGGCTCGCCGAAAGAACGGGAGCGGACCATCGTCTTCCGCTCGACCGGGCCGTCCCCGTCCCGGACGCACGCCATCCCCCGGAGCTCGTAGACCGTCCGCAAGAGGACGACGTTGAACCGCCGCCGGATCACGGCGTCGGGCGCCCCGGCGAGCTTGGCCGCCGTCCCGTACCCGAGGTCCCGGAGCCGCTGGCCCCACCGTCGCCCGACGCCCCACACGTCGCCGACGTCGAGGTCCTCGAGGAACGCCTCCCGGTCGGGGTGGCCGTAGAAGCAGACGACGGGCTCCTCGCCAGCGCGGAGGAGCGTCCGGGCGTACTCGCTCGCCGCCTTCGCGAGCGTCTTCGTCTCGGCCACGCTCACGCGGACGGGGACCCCTGTCCACCGGAGCACGCGCCGCCGGATCTCGCGGGCCGTCGCCTCGGCGTGCTCGCGGAGCGCGTCGCCGGTCCGGCCGCCCGTGGGGAGGTGGACGAACGCCTCGTCGATCGAGTACGGGACGACGTCGGGCGAGACCGTGAGGAGCGTGTCCATGACCCGCCGGCTCATGTCCCCATACAACGTGTAGTTGCTCGAGAACACCCGGGCGCCCATGGCCTCGAGCTCGCGGCGGTGCTTGAAGTACGGGGCGCCCATCGGGATGCCGGCGTCCTTGACCTCCTGGCTCCGGGCGATGACGCACCCGTCGTTGTTGCTGAGCACGGCGACGGAGACGCCTTCCAAGGACGGGTCAAAGACCCGCTCGCACGAGACGTAGAACGCGGAGCAGTCGACGAGGGCGACGAGGCGACGGGGGGTCACGGCTCGCCCCCCGACAGGGCCGCCTCCGAGAGCTCGGCGATCCGGCCGACGTTCTCCCACCGACCGCTCCGCCGGAGGTAGTTCGGGTGGTACGACCGGAACGAGGCCGCGGGGAGGGCCGGGTGGCGGAGGCGGACGAGCTCCCGGGGACCGTGGCCGTCGACGGCCTCGAACTCGACCCCCGGGAACTGGCACTCGATCTCGTCGGCGTACGGCTCGGTAGGCCCGACGAAGAACACGATGACGTGGGGGCGGGCGGCGTCGAGGGCGTGGCGGAGGAGCCCGTGCGGGGGGACGGCCTCCCGGTACAGCCGGCGGACCGACCGGAAGGGCCGCCGGCCATCGACGTCGACCGGGGCGAGGTTGGCCCAGAGGACCGGGGCGCCCTCAACGCCCGTGAGCCCGTCGGCCAGCTCCCACGCGGCCCGCCAGAACGGGGAGTGGGACCGGCCGTGGACGAACCCGTCGGCGGGGTAGTGGGCGAGCTGGGCGTCGACCGTGGGCTCGTCGGGCCACGTCTGCGTCTCCTGCCCGACCACAGCGACGCGGACGGGGGCCCCGCCGAGCCGGTCGGGGATCCGAACGAGGTGGACCCCCGAGGCGCCCTCGGTGGAGGCTGAGGCCTCTCGGAGGCGGGGCCACGCACCCTCGTACACGGACCGGAGCCGGGCGTTGGCGGCGGCGACGTCGAGGCCGGCGGGAACAGAGGAGGGGGGCATGGAGGCGGGGTGCGAGGGGACCACACGCTAAGGGCGCAGGGGAGGCCGTGCGATCAGGCGGCCACCCGGCGGAGCCCCTTCCCGGCCGGGAGGTGGAACCCGACGTGGCTCGTGACCACGCCCCACACGACGAGCTCCTGCCCGTCGTGGAGCTCGATGGGGTCGTGCTCCGGGTTCGCGGCCAAGAGGATGACTCGCTGGCCTCGGCGGACGTACCGCTTGACCGTGAGCTCGCCGTCGACGGCGGCCACGACGATCATCCCCGACTCGGGCTCGACGGCCCGGTCGACGACCAACACGTCGCCGTCGCGGATCCCCTCGTCCCGCATCGACCACCCCTCGGCCCGGCAGAAGAACACGGACGGGGACGAGGCCCCGAGGAGGTCGCGCATGTCGAGCTCACCCTCGGCGTAGTCGTCGGCCGGGCTGGGGAACCCGGCGGCGACGGCCGAGGCGAAGAACGGGAGCCACGGGCCGGGCGGGAGGTCGGCCGCCGTCCCGATGACGGTGACGCGGCCCGAGGGCGGGGGCGGCGGGGGCGTGAGCGAGAGGGACATGGGGGAGAGGTGGGGTCCGCCCTGACGGCCTGAAGGACGGCCTCCCCCGGTGACACCCGTCCCGTCATGGGCCCCCTCGCGCGCCACGCCACCGCCTGACGCGCGGGGACTCGGGCGCGGGGTGGGGTAGGGACCCCGGCCCCGGCCAGCGCGGATTCCGGCGTGAAACCCCGGCCCGGGCCCGGACACCCCTCTCCCGACTCGCGGAGCGGAAACGCCGGTCCGCTCACGCGGAAGCGCCAAACCAAACGGTTCCGGGCCGATTCCGGGGCGGCGGCCGGCCGCGAGACGCCCCCGGACGGCCCGCCCACTGCGGCAAACCGTCCCACGTCGGCCGGGGCCGCGCAGGTGCCCTGGTCCGTGGGGCCCGGGTATTGACGGCCGACCGGAGGGGGCCCGAATCCGGCGCGGCGTCCGGACGCCCACACCGAGTCCCCGGCCCCGGTCGGTCGCCGTTTCGAGGTGGGGGGGGGTCTTCTGTGGGAGCCCCCGCAGAGGTCCCCCTCTCCGACCGAGCGCCGGGACTCGCTCGCCGACGCCCAGGCGTCGACCCCTTCCACGGCGGACCGTCGTCCGCCACCGCCACGGCTGAGGTGCCGTGCGCCATGACCCCCCAACCCCAGGCAGAGGTCCGCCCTGCCGACACGCCGCCCGCGCGGCCCACCGTCCCGCTCCTCCGGCTCCGAGGCCGCGAGCGCCGGGCGATCGCCCCCGAGGCCTGCCTCCTCGGCCCCCGGTGCCTCGTGTGCCGGTGGCGCCGCGAGGGGCTCATCCCCCCGGCCGACCGCTGACCGGGCCCCCTGCCACGTCGGGACTCGCCCGACACCCCCGCGCGGAGGCGCGCGGGCACGCCGCCGACTCCGGCGGCACCCCCACCGCACGCGCCCGACCCGGACTCCCCTGGGCGAGGTGCGCGCGGCAACCCCACCGGCCCACAGGGCCCTCACCATGTCCATCTACTCCCTTCCCGGCCCCGGCGACCAGTGCCTCTGCGGCGCCTACTACGGCTGTCGGTGCCCGCCTGAGCTCGACCACGACGCCTACTACGAGGCGTCGTACGAGGCCGGGTACGACCACTGCACCGCCGACGGGTACTCCGAGCGCCCGCTGACCGAGTGGGTCTACCGCACCGGGTACCGCGTCCGCTACGAGCGCGACGCTGACGGCCGCCGGAGCGTGACGCACGTCATGACGAGCCTCCGGTTCACCGAGTTCACGTGGCGCCACTGGCACCGGACCGAGGCGGCGTACGCCGTGTGGTTCGAGCGCCAGTACGGGTTCGACCTCGCGGCCTACCTCGCCGGCTACGACGACGCGGGCGCCGGCCTGCCGAGCGCGGTCGACGACCCCGACCGTCACGCGCTCTACGCCGAGGCCCTCGACGGCTACGAGCCCGCGCCCGACCTCTACGACGAGCGGCTGGGCCCGTGGCCGGCGGTCGCCGAGGTCGACCCGTGGCTGCCCTTCTAGCGAGGCGCTAGCCACCCACTGCGGCGACCGCCGCGACGGGCCACGGCCCGGGCTCCCAGAGAGCCGAACACACACGACGCCCGCCCCGAGAGATCGAGGCGGGCGTCGCCATGTCTGGCCGGTCGGCTCTGCCGTCGGGCCAGCATCGCCCAGGCCGGAAGGACCGGCCGGGCTTCACGACGCCAGCGCTCTAGAACAGCGCGGCGCCTCAACCACGACAGGGGATGAGGTCCCCACGTCATGTCGAACACCCACGATACCACTCCCGCCGTACGCTCCCAGCACGGCGCCCACACTACGCCCGACGAGACCCGCGCGGCCGAGGTCGCCGCCCAGGCCGGCCGCTGGCTCGCCTTCGCGACCGAGAGGTCCCGGATGCGCCCGGACACGCTCCTCGCGAAGGCCCTCACCTCGGCCACGTTCAGCGCGCTCCACCGGGCCTCGTCGCTGGCCGTCCCGTCGAAGCTGGCCGGGACGTCGAAGCACCAGCGCGCCCTGTGGGATCTCGTCCGGGACCCGGCCGAGCCGTGGGCCGAGCTGCGCTTGGGCGTCACGGCCGAGACGATCACCGCGAGCCTCGGCGACGAGGCCCTCGGCGGGATCCAATCGAAGCACCTCGGGTGGGTCCGCCCGCTCGTCCCGTTCGGGCTCACGGTCCACCTCGCCCGCGTGACGGGGAGCGAGACCGGGGGGTACACGCTCGGGGCCAACGTCGCCTTCGGCCACGTCGGCGAGGCCCTCGACCGGATCCTCGACGCGCTCGGCGACGGATCGTCGGTCAGTGGCGACGGCGCCGCGAGCGCCGAGCCCGAGCCGCCATCCAGCCCGCTCCGCCTCGTCGTCCGGCCCGAGGCCGACGTCCTCCGCCCCGGCTACGACCCCGACGACGTCGTGCTCTACCGCCGGATCGACGGGACGGCCCACGCCTCGGTCCCCCACGCCCCGAGGCACTCGCCGACCGGCATCGAGTGGGGCTACTGCGGGAGCGGACCGGCCGACCTCGCCCGGAGCGTGCTCCTTGCGCTGACCGACGAGCCGACGGCCGAGCGGCTGTACCAGGCCTTCAAGGCCGACGTCGTCGCCCGGGTCCCGCGTGCCGGCGGCGTCCTCCGCGCGGCCGACGTCCGGGTCTGGGTGGCAGCCCAGACCACCCCAGCCGCCTAGCTCACCCATCCACCGACCGAGAGGCCGGCGCTCCCACCGAGGGGCGCCGGCCTCTCTCCATTCCAGACACTCCCATGACCAAGAACCACGCCCCGAACCAGCTCGCCCTCGGCCTCACGACGCCCGTCCTCTCCGCGGCCCAGCGCGACGCCCGGCCCGACCGCCAGGTCCGCCTCGACGCCGCGAAGGCCGTCCTCGCCCGCGGGCTCGCCGGCGTCCGCGACGACCCGGCCGCGCTCCGGGCCTACCTCGCCTTCCGCGCCCGCTTCCATAACTACTCGCCCCGGAACACGCTCCTCATCTGGATGCAGCGCCCGACGGCCCGGCACTGCGCGGGGTTCAAGACGTGGACGAGGCACGGGCGCCGGGTCCGGAAGGGCGAGCGGGGGATCACGGTCCTCGCGCCGATCCTCCGCCGCCCGACGGAGGGCGAGGTCGCGGCGGGCCACGACCCGGATGACCGGGTGCCTGCCGGGTTCCGCACGACGACGACGTTCGACTACGAGCAGACGGAGGCCGTGACCGACGACGCCCTCGTCTACACGCCTCCGATCCCTCGTCTCGACGCCGACGGACCCGACGGGCTCCTCGCCCGGCTCGAGGCCGCGGCCGAACAGATCGGATGCTCGGCCCACTACACCTCGCTCGGGTACGCCGACGGGTGGTACCGGGAGGCCGACCGGACGGTCTGCGTCCGGGCCTCGCTCTCCGGCGCCGACCGGTGCGCGGTCCTCTGTCACGAGCTGGCCCACGCCGTGGCCCACACCGGCGACCGGGAGACGCCGAGGGCCTCGAAGGAGGTCCAGGCCGAGGGCGCGGCCTACGTCGCGCTCGCGGCGCTCGGGCTCGACACGGCCCGGGCGAGCCTGCCCTACCTCAAGGGCTGGGGCGACGACGAGCGGATGGCCGCGGAGCTCGACGCCATCGACCGGATCGCTGGCCGGCTCCTCGCGCTCGTCGACGCCCCCACCGAGGCCGCCAGGTAGACCACCCACTCCCGGGCAGCGCGCCCGGGATCCCACACTTCCGACTACCGACCGACAGGCCGGGCTCCCACCGCGGGGCCCGGCCTGTTGTCGTCTCCGACATCCCCATGACCACCAACCAAGCCCATCACACGAACACGTGTTCGCCCTCCACGCGCCCCGAGCCGACCGGCCCCGGGCACACGCTCGACCTGTTCGCCGAGCCCATTGACCCTCCGCGCCTCGACGTCCCCGTCTTCTCCGTCCGACTGGTCCGGGAGCGGAGCCACGAGACGACCGTCGTCCGGACTCCCGCCGACGCCGCGCGCCTGTGCTGCGAGATGCTCGACGGGTACGACCGGGAGGTCTTCTTGGCCGTCGCGCTGTCCACGGCCACCCGCGTCATCGGCGCCCACGTCTGCCACGTCGGGACGGTCGACGCCTCGGTCGCGAGCCCGCGCGAGGTCTTCCGGTTCTGCTTCCTCTGCAACGCCCGGTCGGTCCTCGTCGCGCACAACCACCCGAGCGGGAACCTCGAGCCGAGCCGGGCCGACGTGGCCGTGAGCAAGCAGCTCCGGGCGGCCGGCGAGGCCGTCGGCGTCGGGCTCGTCGACTCGCTCGTCGTCGGGTACGACGGGCGGTACACGTCGCTCGTCGAGCGCGGCCTCCTCTAGCCGGCCACGGTAGACCCAAGCAAGCGGGGTCACGCGGCCTCCCGCGACGGCGTACGGGGAGACGAGGGGCCGGGGGTTCCCGGACGCTGTTTCCCGGACGGGTTGCCGAACAGGATCGGCCCGATCAGAACCGTTGCGGGAGGACGGCTGGAGAGGCGGCGAAAGGGGCCGTTAACCGGACTACTGTCAGTAAAGCCGAGCGCTCAACCACTCGCCGCCGGACCCGCCCCCGTCGGTCACGTCGGCGGCGCCGGCCACTCGCGCCGGTCTAGCCGGGTCGCCGAAGGCCCGTGCGTCCGCGTTGCGAGCGTGACGGTCACGGCGAAGCGGTACGCCCTACTCGCCGTCCGCTAGCGCGTCGCACACGACGTCGCAGAGCCGCCGGAGCGTCGGGTCGGTGATCCGGTAGTACACGAGGAGCCCGTCCCGGCGGCCGGCCACGACGCCGGCCTGGGCGAGCTGGCGGAGGTGCTTCGAGGTGTTCGCGTGGCTCTGGCCCGTCGCGTCGGCGACCGCGTGGACGGGGAGCTCGTCCGCGTCGTAGAGGGCGCGGAGGAGCCGGAGCCGCGTCGGGTCGCCGAGCAGGCGGAACCGGGCGGCGGCCGCGTCGAGGAGGTCGGCGGGGACGAGGACGTCGGTCGGCATGGGGCGTCGGGGCGTGCCGGAAGGTACGGGGGCTCTTTGTCGTTCCTTCGTGGACCAACTGTTCAACTGACGAGTTGATTGTGCAACCAACCAGTTGAGCACCGCATGTCCCCCCTCCCTTGGTACGTCGCTGGGCCCCTCATCGGCCTCGTCGTCCCGGCCCTCCTCCTGTTCGGCGGCAAGGCGTTCGGCCTCTCGGCCAACCTCCGCCACGCCTGCGCCGCCCTCCCGGTCTCCAACCGGGCCAAGCCGGGCTTTCTCCGCTACGACTGGCGGACGGCCGGGCTGTGGAACCTCGTGTTCGCCGCCGGGATCGCCGTTGGCGGCTTCCTCGGCATCCGCGTCTTCTCGGACCCGTCCGCCGCGATGGGCCTCTCGGCCGACACGGTCGCCGCGCTCGCTGACCTCGGCGTGACCGACCTCACGGGGTTCGTCCCCGCCCAGCTCATCTCGTGGGGCGCCCTCGCGACCCCCGGCGGCGCCCTCATGGTGCTCGGAGGCGGCTTCCTCGTCGGCTTCGGGGCCCGGTGGGCCGGCGGCTGCACCAGCGGCCACGCCATCTCGGGCCTCGCCGACCTCCAGCTCCCGTCGCTCGTGGCCGTCGCCGGCTTCTTCGTCGGCGGGCTCGCCGTGACGCACTTCGTCCTCCCGCTCCTCCTCGGATAGCCATGACCGACTCCGCCCTCCGCTTCCGCCAGTCCGACGGCGCCGGGGACGGCGCCTCGCCCCGCGTCGAGCCCCCCATTGAGTGCCTCGATACCGAGCAGGTGGCGCCCGCGCTCCGCCCGCGCGCTCTCGCCGAGGGCAACGCCCCCCTGGCCCTCGCCGTCTACGGCCTCCTCGGCGCCGCCCTCGGCCTCGTGTTCACCCAGGCCCAGGTGATCTCGTGGTTCCGGATCTACGAGATGTTCCGGTTCGAGTCGTTCCACATGTACGGGATCATCGGCTCGGCCGTGGCGACCGCCGCGCTCTCGATCTGGGTCATCAAGAAGCTGGGCCTCACGACCGTCCACGGCGAGCCCATCCAACTCAGCGCCAAGGCGTGGGGCGGCTCGCGCGTGCCAGGCGCTCGCTACTGGATGGGCGGCGTCACGTTCGGCCTCGGGTGGGCGCTCCTCGGCGCCTGCCCCGGCCCGCTCGTCGCCCTCCTCGGCGGCGGCGTCTCCGTGATGCTCGCCGCGCTCGTGGCGGCCCTCGCTGGGACGTGGACCTACGCCTCACTCCGCGACCACCTGCCCCACTAGCGCCTCCTCTTGCCATGCCCACCTTCGCCCACACCCGCACGCTCGACACAGACCTCGCCGACGCCGAAGAGCGCGTCCGCGCCGCCCTCCAGGACGAGGGGTTCGGCGTGCTGACCGAGATCGACATCCAGGCGACGCTCAAGGCCAAGCTCGACGTCGAGACGGGGCCGTACAAGATCCTCGGGGCGTGCAACCCGCCGGCGGCTCACCGCGCGCTCGAGGCCGAGCCCCTCATCGGGACGATGCTCCCCTGCAACGTCGTCCTCCGCGGCGTGGGCGACGGCCGGACCGAGGTGGCCGCCATCGACCCCGTGGCCTCGATGGCCGCCGTCGAGAACGACGGTCTCGACGAGATCGCGGCCGAGATCCGCGACCGCCTCCGCCGCGCCGTCGACGCCGCCTGACCACCAACACTCAAGAACCCGACCGACCCATGCTGTTCCGACAGATCGCCGACCCCAAGCTCGCCCAGTACGCCTACCTCATCGGTTGCCAGAAGACGGGGCAGGCCCTCGTCGTCGACCCCGAGCGCGACGTCGACCGCTACCTCGCGGCCGCCGCCGAGGAGGGGCTCACGATCACGCACGTGGCCGAGACCCACATCCACGCCGACTTCCTGTCGGGCGCGCAGGCGCTGGCGGAGGCGACGGGCGCCCGCCTCTTCCTCTCGGCCGAGGGCGAGGACGCCGGGTGGGGCTCGGCCTGGGCCCAGGACCGCGACGACGTCACCTTCCTCCGCGACGGCGACACGTTCGAGGTCGGCAACATCGAGGTCCGGGCCGTCCACTCGCCGGGCCACACGCCCGAGCACCTGAGCTACCTCGTGACCGACCACGGCGGCGGGGCGAGCACGCCGATGGGCATCGCCAGCGGGGACTTCGTGTTCGTCGGCGACCTCGGCCGGCCCGACCTCCTCGAGAGCGCGGCCGGCCAGGCCGGCGCTCAGGAGCCCGCCGCGCGGGCCCTCTACGAGTCCGTTCAGCGGTTCCTCGAGCTCGACGACCAGATCCAGGTGTGGCCCGGCCACGGCGCCGGGAGCGCGTGCGGGAAGTCGCTCGGCGCCATCCCCCAGTCGACGGTCGGCTACGAGAAGGACTACAACGGGGCCATCGACGCCGCGCGCCGCGGCGAGGAGGCCTTCGTCGAGACGATCCTCGACGCCCAGCCCGAGCCCCCGCTCTACTTCGGCCGGATGAAGCGGCTCAACCGCGACGGCGTGCCCCCGCTGGCGGCGCTCCCGATGCCGCGCGCCCTCGCCCCCGGCGAACTGGCGGGCCTCCCGGAGGGCGCCGTCGTCGTCGACACGCGGGCCGACCGCTCGGCGTTCATGGCGGACCACCTCCCGGGCGCGCTCTACGCCCCCTTCGACAAGCAGTTCAACACGACGGTCGGGTCGTACGTGACGGACCCCGAGACGCCGGTCGTCCTCCTAATCGCCGAGGCCGACGTCGAGGAGGCCGTGCGCGACCTCGTCCGGATCGGGCTCGACCAGGTCCCGGCGTACGCCACGTTCGAGACGCTCGCGGCCCACGTCCAGGGCGGGGGCGAGACGGCCTCGATCCCCGAGGTCGACTTCGAGGCCGTCCTCGACCGGGAGGCCGGGGCCGCCGTCCTCGACGTCCGCCGCCAGGCCGAGTTCGAGGCCGGCCACGTGCCGGGCGCCACGAACGTCGCCCACACCCGGCTGGCGGATCGCCTCGGCGAGGTGCCCGAGGGCAGCCCGCTCTACGTCCACTGCCAGAGCGGCGTCCGCTCGGCCGTCGCGTCGGCCCTCCTCGCGCGCGAGGGCCACGACGTGGTCTACGTCAACGACGGCTTCCCTCACTACCGTGAGATCGCCGACACGGTCGAGACCGGTGCCCCGGCCGACGCCACCGCCTGACCCTGCCCCCTTCCAACCCCTCCTGTCATGACTGAGTCATTCGTCCGCTTCATGGTCTCGCCCGCCGGGCGCGCTGCCCGCGTGGCCGCCGGCCTCGGGCTCCTCGCCTGGGGCCTCGGCCGCCGCGACACACCCAGCGGCAAGGCCGCCGCTGTGCTCTCCGCCGTCCCGTTCGCCGCCGGCGCCCTCGACGTGTGCGTGCTCGGCCCCGCCCTCGGCTACCCGCTCGAGGGCGACTCCGCCCGCCGCGCGACCTCCTGACCTCTATGCTCTACGCCCTCCTCGGCGCCGTCGCCATCGGGCTCGTCCTCGGCCTCCTCGGCTCCGGCGGCTCGATCCTCACCGTCCCCGTCCTCGTCTACCTCGCCGGCCAGCCCGAGAAGGTGGCGATCGCCGAGAGCCTCGCCATCGTCGGCGCGATCGCGGCGGTCGGGGCGCTCCCGTACGCCCGCCAGAAGCTTGTCGACTGGCACTCGGTCCTCTACTTCGGCGTCCCGGGCATCGTCGGGACGTACGGCGGGGCGTGGCTCGCGAAGTGGGTGCCCGGCCCGGTCCAGCTCGTCCTGTTCGCCGTCGTGATGCTGCTGGCGGCCGGGCTCATGTTCCGGGGCCGGAAGGCGCCGGCCGAGGGCGAGGTCCGCGAGCGCCAGCCGCTCTGGCTGATCGCCGTCGAGGGCCTGTTCGTGGGTGTGCTGACCGGGCTCGTCGGCGTCGGGGGCGGGTTCCTGATCGTGCCGGCGCTCGTGCTCCTGGGGGGGCTCTCGATGCGCTTGGCCGTCGGGACGAGCCTCCTCATCATCGCGGCCAAGAGCGCGGCCGGCTTCTTCAAGTACGTCGACGTGCTCGCCGAGGCGGGGCAGGCCGTCGACTGGCGGCTCATCGGCCTCTTCGCGGCCATCGGCATCGCCGGCTCGTTCGTGGGCAACGCGCTGAGCCAGCGCGTCCCGCAGGCCCAGCTCAAGCGCGGGTTCGCCGTCTTCCTCGTGGTCATGGGCGTGTTCATCTTGGTCAAGGAGGCGCCCGGCGCGTTCGCCCCGGCGGAGGCCGCCGCCGCCCCGCTGGCGGCCGTCGCCAGCGCGGACACGGTCGAGGTCCCGCGGCTCTCGCCCGCCGAGGCCGCGGCCTACCTCAAGGCGACGCCCGAGTCCCAGGTCCTCGACGTCCGCCGGCCGGCCGAGGCGGCCCTGAGCGGGCGGCTGGCGGCGGCCGTCCTCGTCGACGTGAGCGTGCCCGGGTTCGGACCGCGGGCGCTCGCCGTGCTCGACCCCGCCCGCCCGGTCGTCGTGTACTGCCGGTCGGGGCAGCGTGCCGAGCGCGCGGCCCAGGTCCTGGCCGGCCTCGGCTTCGCCGACCTGTACAACGCGGGCGGCTACGAGGCGCTCGCCGCGGCCGGCCTCCCCGTGCGTCCCGGCGCCCGGTGACCCCCGCCTCCCCTGACTCCCCTTGCCATGTCCTTCCTCTCCCGACTCATGGGCTCCTCCTCTGACCTCTCACCCGCCGACTTCGTCGCCCAGCGCGACGCGTCCGCCCCCGTCCTCGACGTCCGCACGCCCGGTGAGTTCGCCGAGGGTCACCTCGCCGACGCCGTCAACGTGGACGTGATGGCCCCGGACTTCCGCCAGAAAGTGGAGGCCCTGGGCCTCCCCAACGAGGGGCCGGTCTACCTCTACTGCCGCTCGGGCAACCGCTCGGGCCAGGCGGCCGGGATCCTCCGCGAGATGGGTCACGAGGGCGCCGTCAACGTCGGTGGCTTCGACGCCCTCGCCCGCGCCGGTGCCGAGACGGCCTAGACCCCTCCCCCCATGGCCGACAAGTTCCAGACCGAGGTCCTCGACAAGAGCCACGACAAGCCCGTCGTGGTCGACTTCTGGGCCCCGTGGTGCGGGCCGTGCCGCGTGCTCGGGCCGACCATCGAGAAGCTCGCGCGCGTGAGCGGCGGGGCCTGGCGCCTCGTCAAGATCAACGCCGACGCGCACCCGGCGCTGACGCGGCGGTACGGCGTGCGGGGCATCCCGGCGGTCAAGCTGTTCGTCGACGGCGCCGTGGCGGCCGAGTTCACCGGCGCCCTCCCCGAGCCCGAGATCCGCCGTTGGCTCGACGCCCACCTCCCGGCGTGATCGACCTGGCCGCCCTCCAGACGACGCAGGCCGTCGCCGCTCTCGCCGGGCTGGCGGCCCTCCTGCTGCTCGAGAGCGCCCACCCGTTCTTCGAGCTGTTCCGGGCCCGCCGCGAGCGGAGCCGCCACCTCGTGCGCAACCTCGTGTTGGGGGCGATCAACAGCGTGATCGTGGCCGTCGTGTTCGCGGGCCTCTGGGTGGCCGCGGCGGTCTGGGCCGAGGCCCGGGGCCTCGGGCTCTTGAACGCCGTGGGGCTTCCGCCGTGGGCCCACGCGCTCGGGGCCGTCCTCGCCCTCGACGCGTGGACGTACGCGTGGCACCGGATGAACCACCGGGTCCCGTTCCTGTGGCGGTTCCACCGGGTCCACCACTCGGACGCCCAGATGGACGTGACGACCGCCAGCCGCTTCCACACGGGTGAGATCGTGCTGTCATCGCTCCTCCGCCTCCCGCTCATCGTGGCGCTCGGGGTCTACGCCTGGGAGCTGGTGCTGTACGAGACGCTGATGTTCGCCGTCGTCCAGTTCCACCACGCCAACGTGGCACTCCCTCCGCGCGTCGAGGCCGTCGTCAACAAGGTGATCGTGACGCCGACGATGCACAAGGTCCACCACAGCCGGTGGCAGCCCGAGACGGACTCGAACTACAGCGCCATGCTCTCGGTGTGGGACCGGCTGTTCCGGTCGTTCCGCCAGCGCGAGCGGCCCGACGAGATCCGCCTCGGCCTCGACGCCTGCGACGACGACGCCTTTCAGTCGGTGGCCGGCATGCTCCGGACGCCATTTGCTCACGCGACGCCCCCGGCTCCACCCCGCCGGACGCCTCACCGCAATAACCCTCACACCGGCGACGTAGCTTGACCCCGTGACGACGCCCCGCCCCCGCCCCGCCCGATCGGCCCGCGCCCTCGCGGCCCTGCTGGTCCCCCTGGTCGCGCTCCCCGCGCTGGCCGGGCTCGTGGTGTGCCAGGGGCCCGACGGGCCGACGACGTCGTGGGGCGAGCGCCCCTGCCCGAAGCGGCAGTCGGCGACGCCGGTGGCCGTGGCCGACGACGGCGCGCTCGTCGCGTGCGTCGTCGTCCCCGACGCCGACCCCGCGCCGCTCGCGACCGCGCCCGACCTCCGGGCGCCCGGGCCGCTGGCGGTGGCCGCCGTGGCGACGCACGTCCCCCGGCCAGCGGAGGCGCCGGTCGCCCTCCCGAGCGGGCCGCGGGGCCCGCCCCCCGGCGCCCTCCGCGCCCTCCGCACCGTCGTCCTGCGGGTCTAGACGGACCGACGCCGACCGCCCTCATGGGTGGCCGGCCGCTCGTGTTCGCCGTCTACCGACCCAACCCGCAGGACCCATGGACCGCTTTACCGTCACCGCGTCGGCCGTCGCCGGCGTGGGCCTCCTCGCCGTCGTCGCCGCCGCGGCGATGACGCCCGCCCCCTCTACCCCTCCGCCCCCCGTCGCCAGCGCACCGGCGCCCGACTTCGCCCTCGCGACCGCGTCCGGCGCCACGTTCCGGCTCTCCGAGCACCGCGGCGAGGTCGTCGTCCTCAACCTCTGGGCCACGTGGTGCCCCCCGTGCCGCCACGAGATCCCGGACTTCGTCGAGCTCTACGACGAGTACCGGGACGACGGGCTGACCGTCGTCGGCGTGTCGCTCGACGAGGACGGCTGGGACGCCGTCCGCCCGTTCGCCGAGGAGATGGGGGTGACGTACCCCGTCGCCGTCGACGACGGGACCGTCGACGGGCTCTACGGCCCGACCGTCTCGCTCCCGACGACGTTCGTGATCGACCGCGAGGGGAACGTGGCCCACTACGTCCCGGGGATGATCCTCCGCGACGACCTGGAGCCGCTCCTCCGGCCGCTCCTCGACGCCGACCCGACGCCGTCTGAGACCGCGTCGTCATGACCGCGCGCCGCCTCACGCCGGGGCGGCGGTGGCGGCGGGTCGGCGACGGGCTCCTCTGGGGCCTCGTCATCGTCATCGCCGTCGTCGCCGTCCGCCGGCTCGTCCCCGACCTCGACCTCCCCGACCTCGGGCCCGCGCCGGACGTGACGGTCGCCGCCCTCGACGGGACGCCCCACGGCCCGGCCGACTACCGCGGCCAGGTCGTCGTGCTCAACGTGTGGGCCACGTGGTGCCCGCCGTGCGTCGTCGAGACGCAGGGGTTCGTCGACCTCCAGGCCGAGTTCGCGGGCGACGTCCAGTTCCTCGGGCTCTCGCAGGACGAGGACCCCGGGGCCGTCCGCGCCTTCGCGGAGCGGCACGGGGTGGACTACCCGCTCCTCGTCGGGGCGCCGCTCGACGGGAGGCTGCCGCCGACGGCCGTCCTCCCCACGACCTACGTCATCGACCGCGACGGGCGGGTCCGGATGCGCCACGAGGGGCTCCTCCTCGAGCCTGCGCTCCGGTCGGCTCTCCGCGACCTCGTCTCCGAATAGCCATGCGACCCCTCCTCCTTCTGTCGGCGTTGGCGGCCCTCGCCACGGCGCCCTCCGCCCAGCCCGCCTTCATGGGCGGGGCCCCGCCGCCCGACCCCGACGACCTCGTGGTCTGGACCGGCCCGTCCGACCCCGTCCGCCTCGCGCGCGGCGGGACGGCGACGGCGACGCTCACGCTCTCGGTCGCCGAGGGCTGGCACGTCTACGCGCTCGACTCGCCGCTCGGCATCCCGCTCCGCGTCGAGGCCACCGTCCTCCCCCGGGGCGTCCGCGCCGTCGGCCTCCGCCAGTCGCCCCCGGTCGATGCCGTCGACCCGTCGCTCGGCGAGCCCGTCCGGTGGTTCGACGGGCCGGCCACGGTCGGTGTCGACCTCGCCGTGACGGCGGACGCTCCGCTGGGCGCGCACACCGCCTCGGTGGAGGTGCGGTACGGCGTGTGCGACGACCAGATCTGCCTGCCGCCGCAGACGCGGACGGTGGAGGTCTCCCTCGTCGTCGCGGGGGGGGCGTCGGCCGTGGCCTCCGGGCCGTCGGCCCCCGCGCCCCCGCCCGGCGACGCCCCCTCCGGGCCCGACCCGGCGGAGGCCGGGCTCGAGACGGGCCCCGTCGAAAAGGCTCCCGTCGAGATGGAGCCGGTCGATCCCGCGACCGCCGGGGTCCCCGAAGCGAGCGCCGCCGCGCCCGCCCGGGGCGGCGGCGGCGAGGGCCTCGCGGGGTTCTTCCTGCTCGCCGTCGGAGCCGGGCTGGCGGCGCTCCTGACCCCGTGCGTGTTCCCGCTCGTCCCGCTCACCGTCGGCGCGTTCTCGCACGACACGTCGCGGGGGCGGGCCCTCGGGCGGGCGCTCGGGTTCGGCGTGGCCGTCGTCGCCGTGTTCACCGCGCTCGGGGCCGCGGCGAGCGCGGTTCTCGGGGCGGCGGGGGCGCAGCGGGTGGCCGCCGACCCCGTCGTCAACCTCGTGCTCGGCGTCGCGTTCGTCGTCTTCGCCCTGTCGCTGCTTGGGCTCGTCGAGCTCCGGCTCCCGGCATCGTGGGCGAACCGCGTCGAGGGCGCCTCGCGGCGTCGGGGCGGCGTGCTCGGTACGCTGCTCGCGGCCGTGGCCCTCGCCGTCGTCTCGTTCTCGTGCACGGCCCCGTTCGTGGGCGGGCTGCTGGCGACGGCGGCGGCCGACGGCGGGGGCGCCGCGGCGTGGGCCCGGCCCCTCCTCGGGATGGCCGCGTTCTCGGCCGCCTTCGCGGCCCCGTTCGTCGTCCTCGCCGCGGCGCCCGGCCTCCTCTCGCGGCTCCCGCGCTCGGGGTCGTGGATGGCGACACTCAAGGGGACGCTCGGCTTCGTCGAGCTCGCCGCCGCCCTGAAGTTCCTGTCGAATGCCGACCTCGTGTGGGGCGTCGGGGTCCTCACACGGCCGGTCGTCGTCGCGCTGACGATGGCCGTGGCCGCACTCGCCGCGCTGTTCCTGCTAGGCCGGCTCCGCCTCGGCGAGCCCGCGGGCGAGCCCGCCCCGCGCGTCGGGGCCGGCCGGCTCCTCGGCGCCGTCGCCGCCCTCGGCGCCGTCCTCGTGCTGGCGCCGGGCCTGGGCGGCGGGGCGGTCCCCCTCGCCGACGCGCTCCTCCCGCCGCTCGTGCCGCCCGCCAGCGGGGCCGAGGCCGAGGGCCGGCTCGCCTGGCACACCGACGACCTCGACGCCGCACGCGCCGAGGCGGCCGCCGTCGGCGCCCCGCTCTTCGTCGACTTCACCGGCTACACCTGCACGAACTGCCGGGCCATGGAGGCCCGCGTGTTCCCGGCCCCCGAGGTCGCCCCGCTCCTCGGCGGCGACGTCGTCCGGGCCAAGCTGTTCACCGACGGCCGCCCGCACGGGCCGGTGTTCCAGGAGGTCCAGCGCAGGCTGACCGGGACCGTCGCCATGCCGACCTACGCCGTCCTCTCGCCCACGGGAGAGGTCGTCGGCGTGTGGAGCGGGATGGCCTCGCCCGACGAGTTCGCCTCCTTCCTCCGCACCGCCTTCGACGCCGCGGTCGGCCCCGCCGACGCCTGACGGACCGGACCAACACCCCCGACTCGCCCCCCTGACTCACCACCCCATGCCCCGCTTCCTCCTGCTCCTCCTCGTCATGGTCGCCGCCCCGGCGGCCCTCGCCCAGCCCGACACGACTGCCGCGCCCTCCGACCCCGTCGGACGGCCCACTTACGCCGCTCCTGAAGGCGTCGTCTTCCTCGTCCGCGAGCCCCAGCACGCGCGGGCGGCCATCCGGACCGCCGCCGAACTCCGCGAACGGCCGGCGTACGCCGAGGTCCCCGTCGAGCTCGTCGTCTGCGGCGGCGGGAGCCGGGCGCTCCTGGCCGACGCCCCGGACGCCGCCGCGCTGGTCGAGTCCGCCGCCGCCGGTGGCGTCCGGCTGCTTGCCTGCGGGATGTCGCTCGACAACCTCGGCATTGACCCGGCCGCCCTCGCGCCCGGCGTCGACGTCGTCCCGAACGGGCTCCTCTATGCCCTCGACCGTCAAGCCGAGGGGTTTCTCTCGGTCGAGCTCTAGCCCTTCATCCTTCTTCACACGCTCCCACCGTGACCACCCGTCCTCTCCCGGAGGCTGCCTTCCGCGTGCTCCTCAGCCTCATCTTCCTTGTCTCCGGCGCGACCCACCTCCTCCGGCCGGAGGCCGTCGCGGCCCGGCTCGACGGGGCCCCGTTCGCCCACGTCGCGACGGCCCTCGCGCCGTCAACGTCTCTCGTGCTGCTGGCCGGCGTCGCCCTCCTGGCCGGCGGCCTCGCCCTCCTCGTCGGGTACCGGACGCGGGCCGCCGCGCTCGGGCTCATCGCCGTCCTCGTCCCGATCACGCTGACGGTCCAACTCGCGCCGGAGGCCCTGGGGCCCCTCTTCAAGAACGTCGCCATCCTAGGCGGCCTCGTGTTCTTCGCGGCCCACGGCTCGGAGGGGTACAGCGCGGACCGGGCCCTCCGGCTCCGCCGCGCCCGCCGGCTCGTCCCCGCCCTGTCATGAACCGCCTCGGACTCTTCCTCGCTGTCGTCGCCGGGCTCGCGCCGGCCGCCGCGGCCCAGAGCTACGACCAGTCCGTGCTCGGTGCGCTCCTCGAGCGGGAGGGCCGTCTCCCGGACGCGCCGCCTGAGTACGCCGTGTGGCGCGTCGAGCACGAGACGGGCAACTCGGTCTACGCTCGGCACGACCTGTACCTCCGGGTCGGCGAGGGCGACGCGCGACGCGGCCGCCAGCGGCTCGTGCTCGCCCAACTCCTCGGCCAGCCCGCACCCACGGCCCTCGCCGTCGGGGACTCGCTCGTGCTCCCGGCCCGACCCGCCGACTTCGACCTCTCCCCACTCGCCTACGCGCCGTACCCCCGGACATGGTCCGGCGCGGCCGGCATCGACAAGGCCGTCGTCGTCGACAAGACGACGCAGACGTGGGCGGCCTACGAGGCCGGCCGACTCGTCCGGTGGGGCCCGGCCTCGACGGGCGCGGCCGAGACCCCGACGCCGTCCGGCCGGTTCACGATGAACTGGCGCGCGCTCGAGCGTTACTCGTCGGAGGCCCCGCCGGGCGAGGAGTGGTTCATGCGGTACGTCATGAACATCCACGCCGCTCGCGGCATCCACCTCCACCAGTACGACGTCGTGCCGACGGGACCACCCCAGGGCCACGGCTGCGTCCGGATGGTGACCTCCGACGCCGAGTGGCTCTACGAGTGGTCGAGCGGGTGGCAGACGACGGCTGGGGAGGGCGCGCTCGGGGGCCGGGTCACCGGCGAGGGTACGCTCGTCGTCGTCCAGGGCGACGAGCCCGAGGGCGCGCCTGAGCGGTTCGTGATGCGGCGGGATGCCCCCGTCCGCGTCGCCGTCCTCCTCCCGCCTGATCCGATGGCCGTCCCCCGTGGGGACCGATGATGGGGCGCCTCGTCCACGGAGCCCATGCCACCGACGCCTGCGACTGCCACGAGTGGCCTGCGGGTGGACGTCCAGCGGGGTGACGATCGCTGCGGCCTCGTGGAGCGGCGTCTCCGCCCGTGCCCGCCGCCGAGGTCCGACGGGGGCCAGGAACCGTCAATATGCGCCGTTATGGAGAGTGAGAAGCGGAAGGCGCATTCCTGTCACGCCTCTTTCTGAGCGGGCGCCAGGGTGTCGCCCGCTGGCGGGAATACCGGTCGGCTCCCCTCTCACCGTGCGTCCAGCGCACCCCGAGGGCCTCCGCGTCTGGGTCACCCGAGCCGGTCAGCCCCAGACGCGACTTCGAGTCCGAGGAGTCAAGATCCCCGTCTCCGCTCGATGGTCCCCCGTAGACCCGTCAGGCCACAACCGTTGGCGTAGCTCCACACTACCGAGCAAGCCTCGAGCGCCGATTGTTGTACCCATGTTGTACCCCTAAACCGCAAGTCCGGTCTCCTACAACAGGATACCGGGCTTCGGAGTGGGCCCTGTTGGATTTGAACCAACGACCTCTCGCGTGTGAGGCGAGCGCTCTAAACCCCTGAGCTAAGGGCCCGACAGGCGTCGAAAGTAGCCCGGGGCCGCGCAGCACGGCAAGGCGCCCGCGTGGAGAGACCGCGAGGACGACCGCCTCGGCGCGGAGTTCGCCCACCGACGTCTCGAGGCGGACGGACACGCACAAGGGCGACCCTCCGAAGAAGGCCGCCCTTGTGGTGGCTCGGGGCCACGAGGACCAGATCAGAGGAGCGCCTAGGCCTCTTCCGGCGTGTAGACCTCCTTGAGGATCCCCTGGAGCTTGGTCCGGCCGCGGTTGATCCGGCTCTTGACCGTGCCCATCGGGAGGCCCGTGATATCGGCGATCTCCTCGTAGGCCAGCTGTTGCACGTCGCGGAGGACGACGACCTCACGGAACTCCTCCGGGATCTGGGCGAGCGCGTCCTGGATGTACTTGTCCTGGATCGTGCCCTCGGCGTGCTTGTCCGGGAGGAACGTCTCGTCTGGGATCTCGACCTCGTACTCCTCGTCGTCGCGGTTCACCGACTGGAGGCTGTAGAGCCGACGGCGCTTCCGCTTGCGGTATTCGCTCCGCGCGAGGTTGCCGGCAATCGTGTAGAGCCACGTCGAGAACTTGGCAATTCGGCGGTAGCTGTGCCGGTTGCGGTAGACCCGGAGGAACGTCTCCTGGAGGAGGTCCTCGCACTCTTTGAGGTCGCCGAGAAACCGGTAGATGTAGTTCGTCAGCGGGTCGTGGTAACGACTGACGAGGATGTCGAACGCTTCGACCGTGCCCATCTGGAACTGGGACATCAGGTCCTCGTCGTTCATCTGCGACAGGACGCCGTGGTTCTTAGAGGCCGGGGTGACCGTCTTGTTGGCCTTGGCGAACGTCTGCTTTTTCAGGGTCGGCATATGCGAGGCGGAGAGAAGGGAGGTGGTGGGGGCGCCGGTTTGTCAGCGACCTAGAGATGCGCAAGGAGCGTGCCCGGGAAGGTTGTGACAACAGGGATCACGGCCCTTTCGTGGAATCCCCCGTGGCGCGCTAGGGAGTCGTCGCGGCGGCGCGGCGGAGGGCGAGCGTCAGGATGAGCCGCTCGTCGCGGTGGGAGCCGCCTTTGAGTTCCAGATCGGCCGCCAAGAGCGCCTCGAAGGCCCGGCGGAGGCCCCTCGGACCGTAGCGCTTGGCGGGTGGCACGTAGTCACGAAGGAAGAAGGGCGGCACGCCGATCTGTCCGGCCCACTCGCGTTCAGGCACACCCGCTTCGAGACAACCTGTCAGCTTCCACAGCTTCGTCATGTGCGACGAGAGGAGCGCGACGATCCGGATCGCCTCGCCGGCCCTGTTGCCGGCCTGGGCGAGGAGCGCGTCGGCGATGGCGAGCGCCTTGGGCACGTCGCCCCGGCCGAGGGCGGCCTGGAGTTCGAACGGGTTCTGCTCGGCCGAATGGCCCGCGGCCCGCAGCACGTCATCGCGCGTGACCCGCTTCCGGTCGCCGACGTACGTCACCAGCTTGTCGACCTCGGCGTCGAGGCCGCGGAGGTCGGAGCCCGACATCTCGGCGAGCATCGCGGCCGCGCCCGCCTCGGTCTCGACGCGGCGCGCCTTGAACCGCTTCTCGACCCAGCTCGGGAGCGCGGCCGGCTTGAGCGGCTCGAAGTTCGACCACACGGCGTTCTCGCGAAGCGCGCGGTACGGGTGGGCCGAGACGTTCGGCTTCGCGTTGCAGAGGAGGACCACGACGGCGTGCGGGTTGGTCGCCTCGGCGTAGCTCTTGAACAGCCCGTTGTCGGCCAGCTTCTCGAACCCGCGCACCACGACGAGCCGACGGGCGGCCATCATCGGGAACTGGGCGCACTGCGCGAGCACCTGCTGCGCCGTCGCCTCCGGCCCGAACACGACGTCGAGGTTGAAGTCGCGCTCGTGGGGCTCGACGGCGTGCTCGACGGCGAGTCGCTGGAGCTCGTCCATGAACCAGCCCTCCTCCCCGTAGAAGAAGTAGAGCGGGGCGAACTGGCCGTGCCGAAAGCCGGTCGCGAGGTCGTCGAACGAGGCGCCAGTCTTGGAGCGGCCTTTCGCCATGGGCGGTCGGGAGGGAGTCGAGAAGGTCGGCCGCGGGGGTGCCGAGGTCGTGACACCGAAGGTAGGCCGGGGCCGACGCCATCCGGGGACCTCGGCCGATCCTCAGGCACGATCTCACCGGACGCCCAGGCTCACCGGACGCTCAGGGACCGGACCTCCGCGAGCGCGCCCTCACCCGGCGGGCCGGTACGTGCAGCCGCACCGCCACCCGGGACCGACCTCGTGTGGGATGGGGCGGAGCGCCATCGCCTCGTCGACCGTCATCACGAACCCGTCGGTCTCGTGACACTCGGGTGCCGAGTCGGGCGCCTGACTCGCTCGCAAGCGGATCCGCTCGACGCCGGCCTCGGCCAGGATGAACAGCTGGTAGGCCTCGTTCTCCGACGGCGACATGCGGCCGGGCCGCGCGAACGCGCGGGGGTCGCGGGTCGCGGTCGTGGAGGAACGGAGGGGGTGTGAGGAGCTGTACACGTCCCTAGTAAACGGCACTCTGTCTCAGTTCTGGAACTGCCGGCCCTATTCGGTGCCCGCCCGTTCCCACTTGTCGGCGTGGACGCTCGGCCTAGCTTCGTGGCACGCCCTCTCCCCCTCCGAACTTGGCTGCCAAGACGATGATCGAGTTCCTCGGCACCTTCCTCGTCCTCACGATCGGGCTGACGGTCCTGATCGGGAGCACGTACGCGCCGTTCGCCATCGCGGCCGTGCTCATCGGGGCGATCTACATGGGCGGCCATGTTTCGGCGGCGCATTACAACCCGGCCGTCACGCTCGCCTACTGGCTGCGGGGCCGGCTGCCGGCCGTCGGGATCGTCCCATACGTGCTGGCCCAACCGGCCGGCGCGGCGCTGGCGGCGCTCGCCTTCCGGGTCCAGGTCCCCGAGGCGTAAGGGCCCGCCCGAAGAGCGGGCGGAGACGCGGATCGGGCGGAACGGTGCTTGTTGCGACAGGTAACGAGCCGCGACACTCCTCTCCCTCCCCTCATGGACACCCGCCGCATCGGCTCGCTCGAGGTCTCAACCGTCGGCCTCGGCTGCAACAACTTCGGCTGGCACATCGAGGAGTCCGCCTCCCAACGGGTCGTGGACACCGCCCTCGACGCCGGCATCACCCACTTCGACACCGCGGAGAGCTACGGCGAGGGCGCCTCGGAGGCGTTCCTGGGCCGCGCCCTCGGCGACCGTCGCGACGACGTCGTGATCGCCACCAAGTTCGGCCACCGCCCGGCCGACGGACCGACGGGGCAGGCCCGCCCCGGGACGGTCCGCACGTCGGCCGAGGCGAGCCTCCGCCGGCTCGGGACCGACCGCATCGACCTGTACTACCTCCACCGGCCCGACCCCGACACGCCCATCGCCGACACGCTCGGCGCCATGGCGCGACTGGTCGAGGAGGGGAAGGTCCGCGAGATCGCGTGCTCTGGGTTCTCCTCGAGTCAGCTCCGCGAGGCGGAGGCCGTCGCCCAAGACGTGCGCTTCGTCGCCGTCCAGAACGAGTTCAGCCTCCTCCACCGGGAGCCGACGCAGGACGGCGTGCTCGACACGTGCGATGTCCTGGGCCTCGCCTTCGTCCCCTACTTCCCCCTCAAGAGCGGCCTGCTCACCGGCAAGTACCGGGCAGGCGACGCCGACGCCGCCGACGGCCGGCTCACCGCCACCGAGGGCAAGTTCAAGGGCATGGGCGATGGGCTGCTGACCGACGACAACCTCGAGACGGTCGAGCGCTTGATCGCCTTCGCCGAGGAGCGCGGCCGCACGATCCTCGAGCTGGCGTTCTCGTGGCTCCTCGCCCACGACCCGGTGGCGTCGGTCATCGCCGGGGCGACGAAGCCGGAGCAGGTGCGTGCGAACGTCGGCGCCGCGGGCTGGCGGCTCTCGCAGGACGAGCTCGATGCCGTCGACGAGATCCTCGCTCAGCCGGCCTGACCTCGTCCGCCTCGGTGCCTCCGTCGGTGCGCCGAGGCGGGGGGCTCGGCCCGCAGGGTAAGGGCCTGCTGGCACCGCGGCGGGGACGGTGCGTAGGCTCCGGCCCCCGTCCACTGCCCCTCCCTCATGAGCGCCCCCGACCTCTACCCCGCCTCCGACGCCTTCCGCCAGAATGCCCGTGTCGGCTCGCGCGAGGCCTACGACGAGATGTACCGCCGGTCCGTCGAGGACAACGAGGGCTTCTGGGCCGAGCAGGCCGACCGCCTCGACTGGATCGAGCCCTTCGACACGGTCAAGGACGTGAGCTTCGACGCCGACGACCTCCACATCCGGTGGTACGTCGGTGGCAAGCTCAACGCGTGCTACAACGCCCTCGACCGCCACGTCGAGGAGGGACGGGGCGACCGCGTCGCGTTCTATTTCGAGCCTGACGATCCGAAGAAGGAAGAGCGCAGACAGATCACCTACGCCGAGGCACTGGCGGAGACCCAGCGGATGGCGAGCGTCCTGAAGGACCTCGGCGTCCAGAAAGGCGACCGCGTCACGATCTACATGCCGATGATCCCGGAGGCCGTCTACGCCATGCAGGCGTGCGCACGGATCGGGGCCATCTTCTCGGTCATCTTCGGCGGGTTCAGCCCGGAGGCCATCGCCGGCCGGATCCGCGACGCCGCGTCCGACTTCGTCATCACGGCCGACCAGGGGCGCCGAGGCGGCAAGACCATCGCCCTCAAGGCCAACGTCGACGCCGCCCTCAAGCGGCTGGGCGAAGACAGCGAGGTCCGCCACGTCCTCGTGGTCCGGAACACGGGCGGCAACGTGACCTGGGACGACCGTGACGTGTGGTACCACGAGGCCACCCGGTCCGCCTCGGGCGCGTGCCCGTGCGAGCCGATGGACGCCGAGGACCCCCTCTTCATCCTCTACACCTCGGGCTCGACCGGCACGCCGAAGGGCGTCGTCCACACCACCGCGGGCTACTGCGTCTACACGTCGCTCACGCACGAGATCACGTTCGACTGGCGAGAGGACGACGTCTTCTGGTGCTCCGCCGACGTCGGCTGGATCACCGGCCACAGCTACATCGCCTTCGGGCCGATGATCAACGGGGCGACGCAGGTCCTCTTCGAGGGCGTCCCCACGTTCCCCGACGCCGGCCGCGTGTGGGACGTCGTGGAGCAGTACGGGGTCACCCTCTTTTACACGGCGCCGACGCTCATCCGCGCGCTCATGGCGCAGGGCGACGACTTCGTGACGAGGCACGACCGGAGCAGCCTCCGCGTGCTCGGCACAGTCGGTGAGCCGATCAACCCCGAGGCGTGGCGGTGGTACCACGAGGTCGTCGGCGAGGGCCGGTGCCCGATCGTCGACACGTGGTGGCAGACGGAGACGGGCGGCCACATGCTGACGCCGCTCCCGGGCGCCATCGACCAGAAGCCGGGCGCCGCGACGGTCCCGTTCTTCGGCATCCAGCCGCAGGTGCTCGACGCCGAGGGCAAAGTCCTCGAAGGCGAGGCCGAGGGCCTGCTCGTCATCGCCGACAGCTGGCCGGGCCAGGCGCGGACGGTCTACGAGAACCACGAGCGGTTCAAGAACACGTACTTCACGGCCTACCCGGGCACCTACTTCACCGGCGACGGCTGCCGGCGCGACGCCGACGGCTACTACTGGATCACGGGCCGCGTCGACGACGTGATCAACGTGAGCGGCCACCGGATGGGGACGGCCGAGGTCGAGAGCGCGCTCGTGCTCCACGACGCGGTCGCCGAGGCCGCCGTGGTCGGCGTCCCGCACCCCATCAAGGGCCAGACGATCTACGCCTACGTCACGCTCGCCGCCGACGCGACGCCGAACGAGGACCTCCGCGCCGAGCTCCGCCAGCACGTCCGCAAGGTGATCGGGCCGATCGCGACGCCGGAGTTCCTCCAGTTCGCCATCGCCGGCCTGCCGAAGACGCGCTCGGGCAAGATCATGCGCCGGATCCTCCGCAAGGTGGCCACCGGCGAGCACGACAGCATCGGCGACACGTCGACGCTGGCCGACCCGGAGGTCGTGGACAAGCTGATCACCGGCCGCCGCGGCCGGCCCGAAGACGACGCGGCGTACGAGTAGAGGGAGGCGGGACGGCCGTCCCCCTCCCCCGCCTCGGTGCCACCGTCGGGAGACCGAGGCAGGACGAGCCGGCGACTAGTTGTTAGAACAGGAAACGAGGCCAAGGGGTCTCTGCCCCGTCCCCTCTGTCGCCATGCTCGCCGTCACCGGAGCCACCGGCCACCTCGCCGACCGGGGGGGCGTCGTCCGCGAAGGTGGCTACGGCTGGCCGGAGACACTCGGCCCGGCTCTCGACGGCGTCGACCGGCTGCTGCTCATCTCGGGGAACGAGACTGGAAGGCGGGTTGCCCAGCACCAGCTCGTGATCGACGCCGCCCAAGAGGCCGGCGTCGGGCTCGTCGCCTACACGAGCATCCTCCACGCCGACACGTCCGAGATCGGGCTGGCGGAGGAGCACCGCCAGACGGAGGCCCTGCTCGACGCCAGCGGGATCCCGCACGTCGTCCTCCGCAACGGGTGGTACACCGAGAACTACACGGGCTCGATCGGCGCGGCGCTCGAGCACGGCGCCGTCCTCGGCAGCGCGGGCGACGCCCGGATCTCCGCCGCCTCGCGGAAGGACTTCGCCGAGGCAGCCGCCGTGGTCCTCACCTCCGACGAGGACCAGGCGGGGCGGACCTACGAACTCGCCGGCCCGTCGTTCACCATGACGGAGTACGCCGCCGAGCTCACGCGGCAGTCCGGCACCCCGGTGAACTACGTCGACATGACGGAGGAGGGCTACCGCGACGCCCTGATCCAGGCGGGCCTGCCCGAGCCCGTCGCCGCCATGCTCGCGCAGTCGGACGCCGCCGCGCGCCAAGGCGCGTTGGAGGGATCGCCCGACGACCTCGAGGGGCTCCTCAATCGGACGCCGACGCCGATGCCGGACGTCGTGGCCGAGGCGCTGGCCGCGCGCGGCGACGGGTAGGCCCGCCTCGGCGTCGAGGCAGGGGGAGCTGGAGAGATAAGACGAGTCAGCGCAGCCGGTGCAAACGGCCGTAGACTCCGGCCTTCACCCTCCCTCCGCATGACCAAGGAGCAGCACTGGCAGGCCCAGATCCGCCGCATCGCGATCCTCCTCGCCGTCTGGGCCGTCGTCGCCTTCGGGATGTCCATCTTCGGCGCGCCGTTCCTCAACCGGTTCTCGTTCGGGGGCATCCCGTTCGGGTTCTGGATGGCGCAGCAGGGGTCGATCTACGTGTTCGTCGCCCTCATCTGGATCTACGCCCGCACGAGCGACAAGGCCGACGCCGAGGCGGGGCTGGCCGAGACCGACGCGACCACGGCCACCGGCGGCGAGGGACACTAGCATGGGGATCCAAGAGTGGACCTGGGTGACCGTCGGCCTGACGTTCGCCGCGTACCTCTACATCGGCTACCGGAGCCGCGTTGCCAACACGGAGGGGTTCTACGTCGCCGGCCAGGGCGTGCCGGCGATCGCCAACGGCGCGGCCACGGCGGCCGACTGGATGAGCGCGGCGTCGTTCATCTCGATGGCCGGGATCATCGCGTTCCAGGGGTACGACGGGAGCGTCTACCTCATGGGCTGGACCGGCGGCTACGTCCTGCTGGCCCTCCTCCTCGCCCCGTTCCTCCGCAAGTTCGGCCAGTACACCGTGCCCGACTTCGTGGCCGAGCGCTACGACTCCCAGACGGCACGCCTGGTGGCCGCCGTCGCCGCCATCTTCGTCTCGTTCACCTACGTCGCCGGGCAGATGGGCGGCGTCGGCGTCGCGTTCAGCCGGTTCCTCCAGGTCCCGTTCGAGTGGGGCGTCGTGATCGGGATGGCCATCGTGGCCTTCTTCGCCGTCCTCGGCGGGATGAAGGGGATCACGTACACGCAGGTGGCTCAGTACTGCGTGCTCATCGTGGCCTACACGATCCCGGCCGTCGCCATCGCCGTGACGCTCTTCGGCAACCCGATCCCGCAGGTCGCCATCGGCGAAGCGCTGCCGTTGCTGGACGGGCTCCAGACCGACCTCGGGCTCGACCCGTACAGCAGCCCGTTCGTCAACAACGACCTGCTCAACGTCGTCTGCATCACGCTCTGCCTGATGGTGGGCACGGCCGGGCTGCCGCACGTGATCGTCCGGTTCTACACCGTCAAGTCGGTCCGCGACGCGCGGTGGTCGGCGTTCTGGGCGCTCCTGTTCATCGCGCTCCTCTACACGACGGCGCCGGCGATCGCCATCTTCGCCAAGACGGCGATCCTGCAGCAGTACACGGACCTCGGGACGGCCGGCTTCCTCGACCAGGCTTGGGTCCAGAACTGGGCCGCGACCGGCCTGATCGACACCGGCGCCATCGCCGCCAGCGGCGACGTGTCGACGTTCCTTGGCGCCATCAACCGCGACATCATCGTGCTGGCGACGCCCGAGATCGCCGGCCTCGGCGCGTTCATCGTGGCCCTCGTGGCGGCCGGCGGGCTGGCGGCCGCGCTCTCGACGGCCTCGGGCCTGCTCCTCGTGATCTCGTCGTCGCTGGCGCACGACATCTACGGCAAGGTCCTCAACCCCGGCGCCGACGACGCCAAACGGCTCCGCGTAGGCCGCGCGATGATCTTCCTGGCCGTCCTCCTCGCCGGGCTCCTGGGGATCTACCCGCTCGGGTTCGTGGCCGAGGTCGTGGCGTTCGCGTTCGGCCTCGCGGCCGCCTCGTTCTTCCCGACGATCGTGCTCGGCATCTTCTGGAAGCGGGCCAACCGGCAGGGCGCGATCGCCGGGATGGCCGTCGGCCTCGCGTTCACGTTCGTCATGATCGTGCTGATGCGGGCGAGCGTCGTCGCGCCGAACACGTTCCCGGAGCCGATCATCGAGAGCTTCCTGGGCATCAAGGCGCAGGGGATCGGCGTGGTCGGGATGCTGCTCAACTTCGCGCTGACGGTCGGCGTGAGCCTGGCGACGGCGCCGCCGCCGGAGCGCGTCCAGCGGCTCGTCGAGCAGATCCGGTACCCCCGCGTGATGACCGAGGCGGAGTTGGACGGGCCGACGGCGTAGTGCCCGTCGCTCCGCTCGACCGGGTCGCCCGCCTCGGGTGTGCCCGGCACGCGCTCCTGATCGCCGGGCTGCTCGTGCTCGCGATCGGGATCGCCGTGGCCCGGAACTGGGGCGCCGTCTCGCGCGCCCTCGGCGACGCGTCGGCGATGGCGGAGGGCGCCGACGAGGCCCGCGCCCTGGAGACGCCGGACGACCTCCTCGACTGGATCCGCCGGCACCCCGACCGCGGCACGCTCGTCGTGTGGGATCTGAAGGCCGACTCGGCGGTGATGACTGTTGGGAACGCGGGCGCCCTCCGCCCCGCCGTCGCGCTCCCGCTCGTCGGGCCGATGGCCGACCTCCTCGTGCACGGCGACACGGCGGCGGTCCCGGCATCGGCGCTCCGCACACTGCCCGGCGTCGAGCGGCCGTCGTCCGACTCGGCGGCCGTCCCGTTCGCGACGCTAGCGCGTCGCGCCCTCCGGGGCGACCGTGCAGCCGGCGACGCGATCCTCCTCCGGGCCCGCACGGCCGAGGTGGCGTGGGAGGGCGGGGTCCCGCTCGACGGTCTGTTCGTCGCCTGGGCCCAGTCGGCGCGGGCCGACACGCTCGACACGTTCCTCGCCAGCGGCCAAGCGGATCGTGCGGCGTGGGCCCTCAGCCGCCGGCTCCGCACCGACGACGTCTTCCGCGACGCGACCGAGGCGGACCTCGCCGCGCACGGCCTCGGGCTCTCGCTCGACGCCCAGCGCCGGGCCGCAGCTGCGACGTTCCCCCGGCTCCGAGCCACCATCCTCACCCGCGAGGTGGCCGACCTGGCCCGCGGCGACTCGGCCGCGCTCGCGATCCTGACTGAGCCCGCCACCGACTCGCTGCACGCGCGCGGCGGTGCGCGCCTCGGCGTGTTCGGCGGCGGCTTCCCCGGTCTCCAGTCGACGGCCGGCGTCCTCACGCGAGCGGACGGCCGCGGCCGCGTCGTGGTCCTCCTGCTCGACGGCCTCCCGCACGCCGTCTTTTATCACCTCGCGCAGACCGGGCTCGATGTCGGCCTCGTGCTCGACCAGCTCGGCCTCGACGAGTAGGCCCGCCTCGGTCCGCCCGCGGAGGCCCCGAGGCGGAGGGCGTCGGAATCCTCCGTGCAGGAAGCGCTTTTGCGCTCCGGGCCCGGGAAGGACCCGAGGGCGAGAGCCGTTCGGCACACAAACGATGACGCTCCTGATGTCCGACGCCCTCCGCCGCCAGTCGCTCACGCTCACCGCGTTCCTGGCCGGCCTCTCCGCCCTCGCCTCGCTCTCCATCGACATGGGGCTGCCGGGGATCCCGGCGCTCGAAGCCGCGCTGCCGTCCGCCGCCGGGCAGGGCGCGCTGACGCTCAGCCTGTTCATGGTCGGGTTCGCGATCTCGCCGCTCGTGGCCGGGCCCTTCTCCGACCGCTTCGGGCGCCGGCAGTCGCTGCTCATCGGCCTCGTCGCGTTCACCGGGTCGGCCCTCGTCTGCGCCGCCGCGCCGACGTTCGAGACGCTCCTCGCGGCGCGGCTCGTGCAGGGCGCCGTGGCCGGGCTGTGCGTCACGCAGCCGCTCGCGATCGTCCGCGACCTGCTCGACGGACCGGACGCCCGGAAGCAGATCGCGCAGGTCGCCGTCGTCCTCGGCCTTTCCCCGCTGGCGGCCCCCGTGCTCGGCGGGGTCGTCCTCGCCTGGGGCGACTGGCGGACCATCTACTTCGTGCAGGCCGCCATCAGCGCGGCGCTGTTCGTGTGGACGCTCGTCGCCTTCCCGGAGTCGCTCCCGCTGCGCCGCCGCCAGCGGCTCGATGTCCGGCAGGTGTCTCGGAGCTACCGCGCCGTGTTCGGCAACCGGACGTTCCTGGGCTACGCGCTCGTCTACGCCGTCGGGTTCGGGGCCCTCTTCACCTACGTCGCCGGCTCGCCCGACGTGTTCATCGGCGAGTTCGGGCTGAGCGAGGGCGCCTACTCCGGCGCGTTCGCGCTGACGGCGTTCGGGCTCGTCCTCGGCTCGTTCCTCAACTCGCGGCTGACGACGACCCCGGGGCGACGCGTGCTCCAGGTCGGGCTGGCGGTCGGCCTCGCGTGCTCCGTGGTCGCGCTCGGGTTGGCCGCCACCGGCCACCTCTCGGCGGGCCTCCTCGTCGGGCTCGTGTTCGCCCTCATGATCGCGTTCGGGGCGATCTCGCCGACGGCCAACCACGAGGCCATCCAGCCGCTCCCGCACGTGGCCGGGGCCGCCTCGGGCTCC
Organism: Rubrivirga marina; assembly: GCF_002283365.1. Classification (NCBI taxonomy): domain Bacteria; kingdom Pseudomonadati; phylum Rhodothermota; class Rhodothermia; order Rhodothermales; family Rubricoccaceae; genus Rubrivirga; species Rubrivirga marina. Next base: position 255,682 of record NZ_MQWD01000001.1, read on the forward strand.
ATCCGGAGCGTGCAGATGGTCATGGGCGCGAGCGCCAGCGCCGCGTTCACCGTGCTCGCTGGCGGCCTGTTTCCGGACCCTGTACTCGCGATGACCGTCCAGATGACGGTCCTTATGCTGGCGACGGTTGGCGTCTACGCCCTCCTCGTCCGCGGCACGCCCGAGGCGGACGGGGCTACGACGTGACCGCGGCCGGCACCTCGGCCCGGACCCGCTGACGGATCCCGTCGAACGCCTTTGGGTCCGTGGCCGGCGGGCCCGACGCCTCGACGCCCTCGGCGGCCTGGCGGGCGGCCTCGATCCGGTCCTCCTCGAGGGGGTGCGTCGCGAACCACCGCTCCAGCGGTCCGGGCGCGCGCTGGCGGAGCGCCGTGAGCGTCTCGAACATGGCCGCCATGCCGCCGGGGTCGTAGCCGGCCGCGGCGAGGTACTCGAGCCCGAGCCCGTCGGCCTCCTCCTCGTCGGACCGGGAGAACCGCGCGAGCGCGCTCTGCCCGACGAGTTCGGCCACGATCTGCCGGACCACGCCGGGGTCGTCGCCGAGGACGAGCCCGGCGACGAGCGACAGGCCGTAGGCCTTGACCATCCGCTCGGTCCCGTGGCGGGCCGCCCCGTGGGCGACTTCGTGGGCCACGACGCTCGCCAGCTCGTCCTGCGTCTCGGCCGCCGCGATGGTTCCGGCGTTGACGTAGACGTGGCCACCCGGGAGGGCGAACGCGTTGACGGCCGCGTCGTCGAGGACCGTGAACGTCCACTCGCGGTCGGCCAGCTCGGTCTGGGCGGCGAGGGCACCGCCGAGACGGTCGAGGTAGGCCTGCGCCGCCGCGTCCGGGAGCGGATCCGTCTGCGCCTCCACCTCGGCCGCCAGCTCGTCGCCGAGCGCCCACTCGTCGTCGAGCGAGACGAGGTTGACGTCGCCGCGGTTGACGCCCGAACAGGTGCAGCCCGGGACGACGGCGAAGGCGAGGACGAAGAGGAGGGCGCGCATGGGGTGACGGATGGGCCTCGCCTCTACGCGCTCGCGTTGCCAAGGCTTCCGCGGACCTGCCCGCCTCGGCGGCGTCCCCGAGGCGGGCGAAACCGGATCAGTTCCGGCGAGCCCAGGCGATCGCGACGCCGGCCGCGAGGGCCGCGCCGAGCGACGCCATCGGCCGCTGCTGGATCTGCGTCCACGCGCTCGACTTGAACACGTGGCCGTCGGCGTTGCCGCTCACGCGGACGGCCCCCGTCGGCGGCTCGTGGAGCGCGCCCTCGGTCGGGCCGGCGATGGGCTCGCCCTTCTGAAGGCCGAAGAACGCGCCTTCCATCAGCTTGTCGGTGAGGCGCGGGGCGACGCCGCCGAGGACCGCGACGACGCCGTCCTTCGCGCCGACCGTCACGTTCCGCTGCGGGTGCTCGGCCGCGTGGAGGATGGCCCGGGCCACGACCTCCGGCGCGTACGTCGGCGGCGGGAGCTTGGCCTCGCGGTCCATGTGGTTCGCCGCGTGCTCGGCGTACGGCGTGTTGATCGCGCTCGGCTTGACGAGCGTGACGCTCACCGGCACGCCCTCCTTCTCGAGCTCCATCCGGAGCGCGTCGGTGAACCCCTTGACGGCGTGCTTCGAGGCCGAGTAGTGGCCCTGAAGCGGGATCGCCCGGTCGCTCAGCACCGACCCCACGTTGATGAGCGCGCCCGACGAGCCTTTCTCACGGAAGTGCTTCGCCGCCGTCAGGCTCCCGTGGACGACGCCCCAGTAGTTCGTCTCGAACAGCTGGCGGGCGTCCTCCTCGGGGATGTCCTTGAGCTCTCCGTACACCGAGACGCCGGCGTTGTTGACCCACGTGTCGAACCCACCGAACGCCTCGTGGGCCGTGTCGTGGATGAGTTGGTGGACGGCCGCGTCGGCGACGTCGGCGGCGACGGTCTCGACGGTCGCGCCCTTGGCGCGGCACTGCGCGGCGGCCTCGTCGAGGTCGTCGGCGGAGCGGGCGGCGAGGACGAGGGTCGCGCCGCGCTCGGCGGCCAGGAGCGCCGTCGCGAGGCCGATCCCGGACGTGGCGCCGGTGATCACGATCGTCTGTTGGTCGAGGGGCTTGAGAGAGACGGACATGGGAGGGGTCGGTGGGAGGGGTGTCCGTTCGACGGTTCCGGCGGCGGGTCGTTCGTCGCCCACCGGCATCTCAGGGGACGCCCCGTGCCCGCAGAGCGCCTCTCGCGCGTCTTCGCCCCGAATCCCCCCGGCCTCGGCGGTGGCGTCACCGAGGCCGGCGGAGCTTGGCGGCTTGACTCCCTCGGCCCCTCGGCCCGACCGCATGCCTCAGATCCGCAACGTCGCCATCGTCGCCCACGTCGACCACGGCAAGACCACCCTCGTCGACAGCCTCCTCTGGCAGTCCGGCACCTTCCGCGACAACCAGGACATCGCCGAGCGGGTCATGGACTCGATGGACCTCGAGCGCGAGAAGGGGATCACCATCATGGCCAAGAACACGGCCGTGCGGTACACCCCCGACGCCGGCGCCCTCGCGGGCGAGGAGGTCAAGATCAACATCGTCGACACGCCGGGCCACGCGGACTTCGGCGGCGAGGTCGAGCGGACGCTCCGGATGGTCGACGGCATCATGCTGCTCGTCGACGCCGCCGAGGGCCCGCTCCCGCAGACGCGGTTCGTGCTGTCGAAGGCTCTCGCGCTTGGGCTCGAGCCGATCGTCGTCATCAACAAGATCGACCGGCAGGACGCCCGCCCCGAGGAGGTGCTCAACGAGGTCTACGACCTCTTTATCGACCTCGACGCGGACGAGCACCAGATCGAGTTCCCAGTCATCTACGCCGTCGCCCGTGACGGCCAGTGCACGACGGAGTTGGGCGGGGAGATGACCGACCTCCGGCCCATCTTCGACGCCATCGTCGACACGATCCCGGCGCCGAAGGGCGACCCCGACGCGCCGCTCCAGGTCCTCGTCACCGACGTGAAGCCGGACAACTTCCTCGGGCCGATCGCCATCGGCCGCGTCGTCAACGGGACGCTGAAGGTCAAGCAGCGCGTGCTCCTCTGCGGGCGCGAGGGCGCGCGGAAGCCGGCGCAGGTGACGCAGCTGTTCGTGAGCGAAGGGCTCGCCCGCGTCGAGGCCGAGAGCGCGCCCGCCGGCGAGATCATCTTGGCCGCCGGGCTCCAGGGCATCGGCCTCGGCGAGTCCGTGGCCGACGCCGACGACCCGAAGCCGCTCGCCGCCCTCTCCATCGACGAGCCGACGCTGTCCATGGAGTTCCGGATCAACGACAGCCCGTTCGTCGGGCGCGACGGGAAGTACGTGACGAGCCGCAACCTCCGCGACCGGCTCATGAAGGAGGGCGAGGCCAACCTCGCGCTCCGGATCGAGGAGACCGACTCGGCCGAGAAGTTCCTAGTCTTCGGCCGCGGCGAGCTCCAGATGGCCATCCTCATCGAGCAGATGCGGCGCGAGGGCTACGAGTTCGCGGTCGGCATGCCGCAGGTGATCACGAAGGAGGTCAACGGGAAGCTCCACGAGCCCTACGAGCGCGCGACGATCGACGTGGCCGAGGAGTTCATGGGCGTCGTGATCGAGACGCTCGGGACGCGGAAGGGCATGATGGTCGAGATGAAGAACAACGGCGGCGGGCGCGTCCGCCTCACGTTCGAGATCCCGGCGCGCGGGCTCATCGGCTACCGGACCGAGTTCCTCACGGACACCAAGGGCACCGGCCTCCTCACGCACATCTTCGACGGGTACCGCCCCTGGGCCGGCCCCATCACGCACCGCGCGACCGGCGCCATCGTGGCCGACCGCCAGGGCAAGGTGACGCCGTACACCGTCGTCAACCTCCAGGAGCGCGGCCAGCTGTTCGTGGGCCCGCAGGACGAAGTCTACAACGGGATGGTCGTCGGCGAGAACGCGCGCGACGAGGACATGGAGGTGAACGCGACGAAGGAGAAGAAGCTGACCAACATGCGGGCCTCGGGCTCGGACAACTTCGAGAAGCTCAACCCGCCCAAGCGGATGTCGCTCGAGGAGGCGATCGAGTTTATCCGCGAGGACGAGCTCATCGAGATCACGCCGAACGCGATGCGGATCCGGAAGCGCCACCTCGACCCGCACGAGCGGAAGCGCGCGGCGATGGCCCGCAAGCAGGAGGCGTAGCCCCCTCCGCCCGCCTCGGCGACGTCACCGAGGCGGGCGGGGACGCAACTCCGACGGCGCCGCGCCGTGCACGGGCACCCGCCGCGTCGCCCGTGCCCCCTCCCGTCTCCGATCTTCGCGGCGCCGCCCGGCTCGCCGCCCGCACCGTCGTCGGCGTGACCGACATCGTCGAGGCGGCGCACGCGACGATCACGCGACCCGTCGGCCGGCCGAGGCGGACGCGCGGGATCACGGGACTCGTCTACCGGATCGTGCGGGCCATGACGCGCGGGGTGGCGCGGCTGCTCGACCGCGGGCTCGCGACCGTCGAACCGTTCGTCGTCCCCGCCGACGCGCCGCCAGCGGCGCGCGAGGCGCTCGTGGCTGCGCTCAACGGCGCCTTCGGCGACGCACTCGACGCCGACGCCAACCCGCTCGCGACGACGACCCACCTCCGCCACGACGGCCGCCCGCTCGACCTCGGTGCCCTCCCTCCGTCGGTGGCGGTGCCGTCCGACGTGCTGCTCGTCCAGGTTCACGGCATCTGCATGCACGACGGGCAGTGGGGCACGGCCGCGCACGACCCCGGCGCCGTGCTGGCCGACGCGCTCGGCGCGACGCGGCTGGCGGTCCGCTACAACAGCGGGCGGCACGTCTCCGAGAACGGACGCGACGTCGCCGACCTCCTCGACCGGGCCGTGACGGCGTGGCCGGTGCCGGTCCGCCGCCTCGTGATCGTCGGGCACAGCATGGGCGGGCTCGTGGCCCGAAGCGCCTTCGAGGCCGCCCGCGCCGCCGGCCACGACTGGCCGACGCGCGACGTGGCGCTCGTCACCCTCGGGACGCCGCACCACGGGGCGCCGCTGGAGCGGATCGGCAACGCCGTCGACGCGCTCCTCGGCGCGACGCGGTGGGGCGCGCCCTACGCCCGCCTCGGGCAGGCGCGCAGCGCGGGCGTCACCGACCTCCGCTTCGGCAGCGTCCACCCCGACGACTGGGCCGAGCGGGACCGGTTCGAGCGCGCCCCCGACGCCCGCCGGCACGTCCCGCTCCCCGACAACGTGACGTGCTACTTCGTGGCCGCGACGACGGGCGACGGGCGCGGCGGCGTCCGCGACCAGACGCTCGGTGACGGCCTCGTCCCGCTCGACAGCGCGCTCGGCCGGCACGCGGACCCGGCTCGCACGCTCACGCCACACGATCGGTGGACGGCCCCTGGCCTCACGCACTTCGACCTTCTCCACCGCCCCGAGGTCACCGCGCGGCTCGTCGGCTGGCTGGCCTGACCGTCCCCGCCTCGGCGCCGAGGCGGCCGGGGTCAGCGGTGCGCGCGGAGCAGAACGTCGTCGCCGGACAGCGTCAGCAGGACGAGCGGGATGGCAGTGGCGGGTAAGAAAGCGACGTCGGCGGCGAGCGTGTCGGTGAGGAGGGCCTCACACAGGTCGCCGTTCGCGTCGTGGACGAACCAGACCTCCCAGCGCTCGCCGTCCGTCTGGCTCTGCCGCTCGAACGTGTGAGTCGCGCACCCACCGCCGTACTGGACGACCGCGCGGAGCGTGTCGCCGTCGAGCGTTGCCGACTCGACGCGGTACGGGTCGCCGAGGTCCGGCCGGTCGAGCCCGCCGACGTTGTCACAGGCGGCGAGAAGCAGAGCGGCGACGAGGACGAGGCGGGACATGGCGCAGAGGCGGATCGGCTCAAGCTATCCGCTCGCCCGGCATCCTCAAGGCGATTCGGCGCGCACCGCCTCCGCGCGGACGAGGGCGAGAAACGAGCGGTAGACGCGGGGGAAGTCGGCGTCGAACGGGACGCGGTTGTGGTCGGCGAAGGCGAACACGACGAGCCGCTTTCGGCCGGGCGGCAGCGGCGAGGCCGCGTACAGCTCCTCGCTCATCCACGCAGGAATCCGTCCGTCGAGTGCGCCCGCCAGTAGGAGCAACGGCGCCTCAATCTCGCGGACCGGCGCGAGGCTGCCCTCGCCCCGCAGCGCCTCGTCCACCCGGAGCCGGACGAACGGGCGGAGGACCGGGAACGCGTGGAGCCGCGCCCGCGCGTACGCCTCCGTCGTCGTCGCCGAGTTCTCGAGGACGACCCCGCCCGCCTTGCGGTGCGCGCCGACGTGGCTCGCCAGAAAGCTCCCCAGCGAGTGCCCGTGGACGACGACGCGCTCGGCCCCGACCTCGGCCGCGACGGCGTCGAACCACGCGAGCGCGTCGGCCTTGAGTGCCTCGACCGAGGCCTCGCCCCCGCTCCGCCCGTAGCCGCGGTGGTCGACCAGGACCACGTCGGCGCCGAGGCGGAGGATCGGGACCAGCTTCTTCATGCCGAGCCACGACATCCGGAAGCTGTTGCCGCCGAAGTAGAGGACGGTCGGCCGGGCGTCGTCGGGGGCCGCGTGGCGCGCGCGCAGGCCGGCGAGCGTCACGCCATCGGACGCTACGAGGGGGAACGTCTCGAGCGTCGTACCCGGGACGGCGTCGGCGACGGCCCCCGCGTCGAGCGCGAGGCCGCCCGCCTCGGCGTCGCGGCGGGGGTGGAGGACGTGGCTCGGCCCGACGTCGAGCGTGACGCAGCCGGAGACGAGGCCGCCGAGGACGAGGAGGAGGAGGCGCATGGGCCCACCCTAACGGGGCCGGCGCAGGCATCGCCTGATGCGGACGCACTACGCGGCGGCACCCGGCACGTGCTGGGTAGGTTCAGGCCGCCCCTCTCCCACCTGCCTGTGGACTTCCTGCCCGTCCCCGACCTCCCGGTCACCGACCCCGTCCTCATCGTGGCGATCACGATGGGGATCCTCCTCGTCGGGCCGCTGCTGTTCGAGCGGTTCCGGATCCCGGGGCTCGTCGGGCTCATCGCCCTCGGCGCCGTCGCCGGGCCGAGCGTGACCGGCCTGCTGGAACGCGACGCGACGTTCGTGCTGCTGGGCACGTTCGGCCTGCTGTACCTCATGTTCATGGCGGGCGTGACGCTCGACCTCGCCGAGTTCGCCCGCCAGCGGACGCGGGCGCTCGCCTTCGGCGCCCTCTCGTTCGCCATGCCGATGGCCCTCGCGCTGACGCTGGCGCCGTCGCTGCTCGGCTACGGGCTCCCGGCCGCGGCCCTCCTCGGCAGCATCGTCGGGAGCCACACGCTCCTGGCGCTGCCCCTCGCCGGCCGGCTCGGCGTGGCGAAGAACAGCGCGATCGTGGTCGCGACCGGGGCCACGCTCGTCACCGACCTCCTCTCGCTCCTGGTGCTGGCCGTCGTGCAGGGCATCGTCGGCGGCGACGCCGGACCGTCGTTCTGGCTGACGTTCGCGGGGAAGGCGGCCGTGTGGGCCGCGGCCGTGCTGTGGCTCCTGCCGAAAGCGGCGCGCGCGTTCTTCCGGCGCGTCCGCCGAGAGGACGACGCGGCGTTCGCGTTCCTGCTCGCCTCGGTGTTCCTCTCGGCGTGGGCGGCGTCGCTCGCCGGGCTGGCGCCGATCATCGGCGCGTTCCTCGCCGGCATCGCGCTCAACCGGCTGATCCCGAAGCAGAGCCCGCTCATGACGCGGCTCCGGTTCGTCGGCGACGCCATCCTCGTCCCGTTCTTCCTCGTGTCAGTCGGGCTTCTGGTGGACGTCCGCGTGCTGGGGTCGCTGCAAGTGTGGACCTACGCCCTCCTGTTCACGACGCTGGTCCTCGTCGGCAAGGGCGGGGCGGCGGTCTTGGGGGTCCCGTTCTTCGGGTTCTCCCGAGACGAGGCCGGGACGGTAGCCGGCCTCACGTTCCCCCAGGCCGCGGCGACGCTGGCCGTCACGCTCATCGGGTTCGACATCGGGCTGTTCTCGCAGACGGTCGTCAACGCCGTCGTCCTCGTCATCGTCCTGACGTGCCTCATCGGGCCGAGCCTCGTGCAGGCGTTCGGGCGGAAGGTCGCGCTCGCCGAGGCCGAGCAGCCGTACGAGCCGGCGGAGGCGCCGGAACGGATCCTCGTGCCGCTCGCCAACCCCGAGACGGCAGAGGACCTGATGGAGCTCGCGCTCCTCCTCCGGAGCCCGCAGAGCGAGGAGCCCGTCTACCCCATCGCCGTCGCTCGCGGCGGCCCCGACGAGGCGTCGAACGTGGCCGAGGCCGAACGACTCATGGAGAAGGCCGTGCTCCACGCGACGGCCGCCAGCGTGCCCGTCTCGCCGACCGTCCGGATCGACGACAACCCGGTCCGGGGGATCGTCCGCGGCGCGCGCGAGCTCAGGGCGTCGGAGATCGTGGCCGGGTGGAACGGCCAGCGGACGCCCGGCGCGCTCGTGTTCGGCCAGGTCATCGACGGGGTCCTCGAGGAGAGCCGGGCGATGGCGATCGTGGCCCGGCTCTCGGCGCCGCTCGCGGCGGCCCGACGGCTCGTCGTCGTCGTCCCGCCCCAGGTCTACCGCGAGTCCGGGTTCGGGCGGGCCGTCCGCGTGATGAAGGTCCTGGCGGCGCAGAAGGGGCTCCGGCTCCTCGTGATCACGACCGAAGCCGACGCCGACGAGGTCGAGGCCCGCTTCGCCGCGACGGGCCCGGAGGCGACGATCGAGGTGGAGCCCGTCGACGGGTGGTCGGTCCGCGTGCTCGACGAGGTCGTGCAGACGGGCGACGTGCTGGCGCTCGTGGGCGTCCGCCGCGGGACGGTCGCGTGGCGGCCGGCGCTCCAGCGGCTCCCGCGCGTGCTCGCCCGGCGCTACCCCGAGGTCGACCTCCTCTCGATCACGCTCTCCGAGGCCGACGTCGTGCCGATGCTGGCGGAGGCCGTCGATGGCGACGGCGTGGCCGACCTCAGCCTCCCGCCGTCCCACATCGCGCTCGACCTCACGCCCGACGCGCCCGAGCCGCTCCTCCGTCGGATCCTCCTCGGCGGCTTCCCCCACGAGCCGCGCACGGCCGCGGCCCTCGCCGCCCGCCTCGTGTCCGACGACTCCGACGACGCGCCGGAGATCATGCCGGGCGTCGTGTTCTACCACGCGCACGTCGCCGAGGTCGAGGTGCCGCAGACGTTCGTCGGCGTGTGTCCGAAGGGCGCCCGGGTCCCGCACGCCGGGCAGCCGGCCCGTGTCCTCGTGGTCTTGCTGGCGCCGGCGGCGATGGCGCCCGAGGCGTACCTCGGCCAGCTCGCCGTGACGGCCCAGCTCGTCCGCTCCGACGCGACGGTCGAGGCGCTCGTCGAGGCCGAGACGCCGGAGGCCGCCCGCGCGCTCCTCTTCGACACGCTCCGCGGCGACCTCGACCCGGGCGAGCCCGAGTCTCCCGAGACCGAGGTCCGCACCTCGGTCTCGGCCCACTGAGGCGCCGACCCGCGTCGGACGCGACCGGCCTCGGGCGTCGGACGCGACCCCGCTGGGGTCGGAATCTGCGAACGCGCGGCCGAGGGGCCGCCAAGACTCTGTGGAGCCGGTCAAGTTTGGGCCGCTGGTCCCGATACCTGACGTAACTCTTGTCACCCGAGTGGCGTCTCTTACCACGACTGCCGCCTAGACCGATGCCCCCACCCGCCGAAGCCCCCTACGAGATCGTCCCCGCCGGCCCGCAACTGCGGTCGGTCGCGTGGCCGCAGGTCGGCTTCCTGGCATTCGTGGTGCTCGCGGCGCTGTTCCCGCTCGGGCTGGCCCTCGTGCTGGCGGTCTAGCGAGGGGCTCGGGGTCGAGGGATCCCCGAGCGACGAGGAGGTTCGGAACCGTGGGGCCCGTGCGCTCATCCCGTAGGCCCCCTCCCCCCTCCTCATGCCCGCCCGCCTCGGCCACCTCCGCCTCGACGTCGCCGACCTCGACCGCCAGACGGAGTTCTACACGCGAGCCCTCGGCCTGACCGTCCGCGAGCGGGCGACCGACGAGCAGAGTCACTACGCGTTTCTCACCGACGCCCAGCCGATCCCCGGCGGTGACGACGACGGGATGCACCACCGGCTGGTGCTCCGGCAGGCCCGGGACGGATCACCGCCCGGCCCGACCGGCCGGTTCGACCACTTCGCCTGGGAGGTCGACGATGAGGCCGAACTGCTGGCGGTTGTCGAGCGGCTCCGCGAGATGGGGGTCGAGACGGACCTCCAGGACGCGCAGATCGCGTGGCAGTGCTATGTCGAGGACCCCGAGGGCACGCGGCTCGAGGTCTACTGCGACCGGCGGACGCGCCCCGACGGCGCCCCGCTCTGGCAGGGCCAGCAGGAGGATCTGGACGAGGCCCGGCTCCGAGAGGTGGCGGGCTGACCCCGGCCGCCTCGACGTCGAGGCGAGGCCACTCAGCCGCCCCGGTCCTCCGCCTCCTCGTCGTTCCAGTACCCCCAGCTCGACTCGCGGACGCGGTCGTCGCCGAGGCCGGTGAACAGCATGAGCGGGCGGATCCAGCCGTGGACCGTCTTGCGGAATCGGCCCTGTTCGAGCCGACGGTGATCCCGCTCGTACACCTTCAGGCCCTTCGCGTAGATCACGCGCCAGCCGGCCTTCCGCACGCTCCACAGCGCGTAGATGTCCTCGTTGGCCGTCAGCGCCGGGTCGAAGCCGCCGGCGTCGAGGAGCGCGCGGCGACGGTGGATCATGTTCGAGCCCGAGCCGGCCGGGATTGTCAGCCACGCCATCGCGCGGATGCCGAACGAGAACAGCTTGTAGTAGGTCTTGTAGTCGTCGTCGGCGGAGAGCTTGGCGCCCTGGACCGCGCCGACCTGCTGGCTCACCTTCAGCGCCTCCCACTCCCGCCAGTAGTCGTCACCGAACGACATGTCGGCGTCGGTGAAGAGCACCCACTCCGTCTCGGCCCGCTCCAGGCCGATCTGCCGCGCCTCGGGGATCGTGCCGGCGTCCTCGATGATCGTCGTCCGCTCGGGGCGGCGCCGGCGGATGATCTCGCGCGTGTCGTCCGTGCTCGCGTCGACGACGACGAGCGCGACGCGGTCATCGAGGCTGTCGAGGAACGGGCCGATGTTGCCGGCCTCGTCCTTCGTGGGAACGACGACGGTGAGGTCTTCGAGGCGCATGAGGATCGGTTCTGCCGCGTCCCCGCGTCACCCTGAAGCGGGAGCGCCGAAGGGTCTCGTGTCAGCGGACGCGGCGCTCGCGAACGAGCGGAACGGTCGAGTCCACCGAGATCCTTCGCTTAGGATGACAAGGGAGGAGGCCCCGGCGGCGACGGCCGCCCGCGGGGCCGGACGCTAGCGGGGGGAGCGGGATGCACCACCCGGGGCGGCGGGCTCGAGGCCGAGGACGTCCTCCCCCTGCTCGAACACGACGTCGACGGGGATGCCCGCCTCGGCGACGCGGTCGAGCGAGGCCGTGAGCGCCGGCGTCGTCCGGCCGTACTCGCGGACGAACGTGTCGACGGCGTCGTAGTCGCCGTCGCCCTGGAGCGTGAGGATCCGGCCGGCGAGGGCCTCGACGGCCTCCGACATCTGCTCCGGCACGACGCGCCAGACGGTCCCCTCCGGCGTCGACTCCGGCACGATGGCGCCCCTCTCCTCGAAGAAGTTGAGACGGACCAAGTTGGCCCGCCCGTGCGCCGAGGCGGCTCCGAACCGGATCGAGCGGAAGATCGAGGCCACGAACGTCACGTAGTGCTCCTCCAGCGAGGCCTCGTCCCACTCGCCGCGCTCGATCAACTGCTGGACCATGTAGAGCCCGAGCACGTCGGCCTTGCCCTCCTCCAGCGCCGAGTACCGGTCCTGCAGCGCTTCCCGGACCGTGCCCGCGCCGTCGATCGTGTTCTTGATGCCGAGCCCGTGGGCCACCTCGTGGAACATCGTGTTGCCGAAGAAGGCCTCGAACGTCACGAGGTCTCGCTGGTCCTCGGGGATCAGCACCTCGGCCATCGGCACGAGGATCCGGTCGAACTTGGCCCGCATCACGTTCTTGAGCTGGAGCCGGCGCGAGCCCTTCGCGAGCTGGACGGCCTCGTCGTTGGGCAGGTTGATCGCGATCGTCTTGGAGCCCGCGTTGGCCTCGCCGGCCACGAACGCGACGTCGTAGGCCCCGAGGTCGGCGTCGGTCCCGGGCGACTCGGTCTTGTATTCGTCCGGGACGGGCAGGCCGCGCTGGAGGGCTGGGAGGAGTCGGGCGTAGCCCGCCAGCCGCTCGCTCCACGCCATGTCCTTCACGAGGACGTAGGCCTCGGCGCCCGCCTTGTAGCCGGCGAGCCCGTCCTCGTACGTCTCGATCGGCCCGATGATGACGTCGAGCGGGTTCGTCCGCATGTCCATCCAGGCGAGATCGCTCGGCTGGTAGTCGTCGGTGAGGAGCGCGTCGGCGCGGAGGCGGAGGTAGCGGGCGAGGCTCGAGTCCTGGGCGAGGTCGGCGGCGGCACGGAGGTGGGCGGCGGCCCTCCCAAACTCGTCGGCGAACGCCTCGTGGTACGGCACGCCGACGAGCTGGCCGTTCTCGCGGCGGACGAGCGTGTACAGGCCGGTCAGATCGCGCTCCGGGTAGAGGTCGGCCGCCGCCATCAGCTCGTCCTTCGTGAGGTCGGGCGGGTAGAGGTTCGACCCCAGCGGCTTGGCGTCGACGCCCGGCAGGAACGGGGCGTTGCCGTCGAGCCGGTCCCACGGCCCGACGTTGATCGTGACGTAGCGCTGGGCGGCCTCGGAGAGCCCACTCATCAGCGAGTCGCGATCGCCGTACGCCTGCGTCCAGAACACGTCGTCCATGGCGCGGGCCGCGGCGATGAGGTGCGGGAGCATGGCCCGCGTCGAGTCGCTGAGGCCCGAGAGGTCGGCGTCGAGGCGGACCGTCGTGTACTGGCCAAGGAGGTCGCGGAGCGTCGAGTCCTCGGGCGAGGCGGCCTCGATCCCGTCCGTCGTCGCCGTCGGCGACGGGCCATCGACCTGGGCGCTCAACTCACACCCGGCGATGAGGATGGCGGCGAGCAGGCAGAGAAAGGGTTTCATGGGAGTCGGTTCGAGACCGCCCAAGATAGGGGGCGCCCCCACGCCCCTCCCCCACCGACGTCCCAGGCTGCCCCACCGGGCGCCGGGTTCGTCGGGCTCTTCACCGTGTGTCGGGGTGGCGGGATTCGAACCCGCGACCTCCTGCTCCCAAAGCAGGCACGCTAACCGGACTGCGCCACACCCCGAGGACCGCCGTGCGGCCGGACCGGAAGATACGCTCCGCCCTACCTTCTGGCGCCCCACGCCCCCACCCATGACCGACGCCCCCCCGTTCGCCCGTACGATCCGGATCCTCTGGCTCGGCATCTGCGGCGGCGCGTTCGCCATCATGGCCGTCATGGGCTGGCTGGCCGCGACGTCTGGCACCGCCCCGCTGGCCGACTCGCGCGACCTCGTGTTCTACGGCGTCGCGCTCGTCGCCGTCGCGGCCACGGCCGGCGCGTTCGCGCTCTTCCGCATGATGGAGGGCCGGCTGCTCCAGGCCGGCTCCGACGCAGAGGCCGCCGCGCTCATCCGCTCGTTCGGGATCCCGGCGCTGGCGACGGCCGAGCTGCCCGCCATCCTCGGCGCCGTCGGGGCGTTCCTCACGGGCGAGCTCCTCACGCTCGCCTTCGGCGCGACGCTGTTCGCCTTCGCCTGGCTCACGTGGCCCAGCGACGACCGCGTGGGCTACTGGCTGTCGCTGCGCCACCGCGGCTGACCCCGCCTCGGGCGACGCGCCACCGAGGCCGGCGGGAGCCCACAAAAAACGGAGCGGCCTCATGACGAGACCGCTCCGTAACGCTGTCGGCCGGGGCCGAGCTAGGCGGCCTGGGCCGACTTGAGCTCGTCCTGCACGTTGCCGGCCTCGACCATCTTGGACCGGAACTCGAACTGGCCGTTCTGCTTCTTCGAGGCCACGATGATCTTCGCCATCTGCTTGGCCTCGACGCCGGCACCGCGGTTCGTCCGCTGGTTCTTGGAAACCTTCTTCGCCATGGGTCTGGGGGTCTGGGAGGGGTCGGTCCTCTAACGGATCGGGCGCGGCGCTCGTGCCGTCGCTACTTGATCTCGCGGTGGAGCGTGTGCTTCCGGAGGACCGGGTTGTACTTCTTGAGCTCGAGCCGCGACGTCGTGTTGCGGCGGTTCTTCATCGTCGAGTAGCGCGAGGTGCCGGGCGCCTCGGTGCACTCGATCGTGATCTGGTGGCGGACGTCTTTGCCCTTGGCCATCGTCTCGGGGGTCTGTGCGCCCTACGGAGAGCGCGGATGCGGAAGAGGGTTAGACGAGGGACGTGCCCTTGGCGCGGGCCTCCTTCAGGACGGCCGAGATCCCCTTCTTGTTGATCGTCTTGAGCGTCTGGGTCGACACGCGGAGCGTGATCCAGCGATCCTCCTCGGGCACGTAGAACCGCTTCTTCTGCAGGTTCACGTTGAACCGACGCCGCACCTTGTTGTTCGAGTGCGAGACGTGGTTGCCGAACATCGGCTTCTTGCCGGTGAGCTGATCTTTGCGGGCCATCGGTCGGCGCGGCACTCCGCGCGGGAATCTCGGGGGAGGGTCCGACCGCGGCGCGAGGAGCGCACGGCGGCGGAGCCCATGAACCTACGGAGGGGGCGCCCGGGGGACCAACTGCCGAGGGGCCCGAACGTGTGAGTCTGGGGCGAAGAAGGGGAATGGGAGCGGGGAGACAGGAAACGGCGGAGCGCCCGAGCCCCCGCGACGACGGCCCGGACGCTCGGTCCGATCCCCATCTCCCCTTCCCCTCCTCCTTAGAACAGACCGAAACGGACCTGGACGACGTGGTTCCGGCGGCGGAGCTGGCCGAGCAGGCGGCCGTCCTCGACGCCATACGTCGCGTACTCCAGCCGCGCCACGCGCGTCACGAGCGCCGCGCCGGCCGACGGCATCCCCTGGCTCACGCCCCCGCGGAGCTCGAGAAACCGCCCGAGGCGGACGTGGGCGCCGGCCCGGAGCCCGGCCTGCATCGACTGGTCGAAGTCGGAGGTCGCGGCCGACGTGTAGTCGACGGCGAGGCCGCCGGCGGTGAGGCCCGGGACCTCCGGCAGCCGGTACGCCACGCCGACGCGGACGACCGGCGCCGTCTCGCGCCCGTCGAACCGGGCCTCGAGCGCGGCCACCTCGGTCATGTCGTCGGCCATCTCGTCCGTGCCCGACACCGCGATCGAGCGGTCAAACGCGTAGTCGATGCCACTCCCGACGTTCGAGACCTCGGCCCCGACGTCGAGGCCGCGGACGGCCACGTCGGTGGCGAAGAGGCCCGCCGCGAGGCGGACGGCGTCGCCGCGGAAGACGTAGAGCTTCTCGTCGTCGGGGTCGAGCGCGTCGACGGTCGCGGCCTTGGCCGTCACGCGGCGCTGGAGGACCGTGGCCGAGGCGCCCGCGCGGAGCCCGAACGGGAGCGCGGCGCCGAGCGGCGTCTTCGCCAGGTCCACGCCCGCCACGAGCGGCACGGCGAGGTCGGCCTGGCTGTAGAGGTCGACGTACGGGATGCCGGCGCCGCCGTCGCGGATCCGCCCGCGCGTGACCGACTGGCCGTACACGCCGACGCCGAACGCGGCCGGCCCGAACGACGCTCGCACCGACGGCGCGAGCACGCCGAGGTCGGCCGTCTTGGGCTGCGAGCCCACGCGAAGCGCCTCGTCATAGAGCGCCTCCAGCCGGTCGGGGTCCTCCTCCCGGATCGTCTCGATGCCCTCCTCGATGGCCGGGCTGAGCTCGTCGGTGTAGAAGTTGAGCGCCTCCGACACGTTGCCACCCGCGCCGGCCGTCACGCCGAGCACGTTGAGCGAGAACCCGCCCGTGGCGATGTGCGCCGGGTTCGAGAGGAACGGCGAGTCGAGCGTCGGCATCGCCGCGACGGCCCCGCCGGCGGCGAGGCTCGCGAGATCGGTCCCACCCGCGGGCGCCTCCCGCTTGGTCGTGACGTGGGGCTGAGCGAAGACGGGCGCGGCCAGCGCCAACGTGAGCGCGGCGAGGAGCAGACGGGTCATGGGTCCGGGGGGAGAGACCAGGGTGGTGGGCACGGGGCGGCGCACGCCGCCCGGTCCAGGGCCCGAAGGCCGACGTCGTGTGGACCGGGCGGCCGAGCGGCCGGCCCCGGGGGGTGCGTGGGACCCGGAGGCCCCACGCGGAGCCGTTAGAGCTCGCAGTACGTGGTGATGTCCTGCTCGAGCTCGGAGTAGACCTCAAGGGCCGTGTTGACGATCTCGGCGGCGACCGTCGCGCTGGCGCCGAGGATCGCGGCGCGCGTGTCGAGCGAGAGGATGGCCTCGCCGATGTCCTGGATGGCACTCTCGGACTTCGTGCGAGCCGCCTCCTCGTCGTCGGCGCAGATGCCGATCGAGCCGTCGGCGAGGCGATACCACGAGGTCTCGTCGGCGAGCTCCTCGGTGACCGTCACGTAGGCGTCGATGAACCGGGCGAGGGCACCGACTGCGAGGGCCTGCGCGGCCTGCTCGTCCGTGAGGCCCTGAGCCTTCAGGTCGAGGATCGCGCCGGCCTGGTCGTACACCAGCTCGCCGTCGACGACGGAGCCGCAGAGCGCGAAGTCCTCGACGGCGGCCGGGAGGACGCCCTCGAGCGTCGACGTCACCTCCTCGAGCACGTCAATGCTCACGACGAGCTCGTCGAAGCCCTCATACTCGGTCGGGTCGAACTGGACGGCCGTCGGGTCCTCGGCGTAGGCGCAGGTCCCCGCACCGCGGGCGGCGGCCGGCTGGGCCACGCGCTCCGAACCGGCGGTCGAGAGGTACTGGGCGATCCGGTCGATGTCGAACAGGTCGATCCCCTCGCGCTGGAGGAGCGTCGTCGAGAGCTCGACGCGGACGACGGCGTTCGTGGGCTCGGCCTCGAGGGCCTGGGTGAGGAGCGACACGGCCGAATCGTAGTCGCCCTGCTCACGGGCGAGGATCGCGTCGTCGATGGCGACGTCGACGCCCTCGTCGATCGAGAGCATCGGGCCGGTCTCGTCGCAGCCGGAGAGCGGGAGCAGAAGGACCGCCGCGAGGAGCGGCAAGAAGGAACGGGTCATGGCGGGAAGCGGGGGCGAGTCAGATTCTGTTGGGTCTATCGGCCACCCCCGGCCTGTCCGAAACCCTCTAACTGTCTCTTCTTGATACTCCCCGGCGGGATTGGAACCTCTAGGTTCCCCACACGACGGTCGAGCCCGATCAGGCGCCGGATTGGACCGCCCGCGCCGGATCGACCTGCGACGCCCGAACGGCGGGATACACGGCCGCCAGCGCGCACAGCCCCACAGCGATCACGACGACCAGCCCGACGTCGAACGGCCGGATCGCCACGGGGTACGCGTCGATCACGAACGAGCCGGCCTCGGCCAGCTTCACGACGCCGAACGCCTTTTGCACGAGCGACACCGTCAGCCCGACCGCGAGCCCGATCCCGGCCCCGACGCCGCCCACCAAGAGCCCCTCGATCAGAAAGATCCGGCGGACGTCGCGACGGCTGGCGCCCATCGCTTGGAGCGCGCCGAGGTCCCGCTGCTTCTCGATCACGATCATCGTCAGCGCCCCCACGATGTTGAAGGCGGCGACGACGATGATGAGCGCGAGGATGGCGCTGGCCGCCCACTTCTCGAGCTTCATCACGCTGTACAGCGAGCCCTGGAGGTCGTACCACGTGCTCACGGCGTACCGGCCGGGCGCGTCGGCGTCGAGGCGGTCTTGGAGGCGGGCGGCCACGGCGCCGGCGTCGTCGAGATCGGCGAGGCGGAGGTCGAGGCCGGAGGCGCGACCGGGCATCTGGAACAGCCGCTGGGCCTCCTGGAGCCCGACGAACACGTGGCTCTCGTCGTAGGTCGGCTCGAGCGAGAACGTCCCGCGCACCTCGAACGACCGCTGGTCGGGCAGGCCGAACGGGTACAGGCCGATGGCTCGCTCCAGCGCCGCGGCCGACAGGAGCGACACGCGGCTCCCACCGACGGCACCGGCCGAAGGCCCGCCCTCGAGGGCCACGCCGGGGTCCGCCGGCCGGACGCCCGTGCGCCCCGCCAGCGCCGCGCCCATCACGATCCCGACGCTCCCGTCGCGGCGGCCCAGGCTGAACGTGCCCTCGCGGATCGACCGCTCGACCTCGGCGTCGAGCGCGCTCGGCTCGACGCCGCGGACCGTCACGACCTGATTGAGGGTCCCGCCGTCCTCGGTCGTCAGGAGCGCCTTGCCCTCGACGTAGGGCGTCGCCGAGACGACGCCGGGCTCCAGCCGCGCGGTCTCGGCGAGGCCGTCGGCGTCGGCCAGCCCCTCCCCGCCCACGGCCTCGACACGGACGTGCGGGTCGTAGCTCACGAGGAGGTCGCGGACGACGTCGTAGAACCCGTTGAGCACGCTCAGCACCACGACGAGCGCGGCCACGCCGACGGCGACGCCGGCCACAGAGATGCCCGAGATCACCGAGATCAGCGTGAGCCGCCGCCGGCTGGCGAGGTACCGGCGTGCGATGAGGAAGCGGTAGTCCACGGGGTCGTCGTGCGTGCGGCGCGGGGACGCCCGCCTCGATGCCGAGGCGGAGCTACTCGCCGCCGGCCGCGGCCCCGACGGTCACGCCAGCAGGCGGGGTCGGACGGGCCGCGTTCGAGGCCTCGATCTCGCCGCGGATCCGCTCGATCTCGCGGAGCGCCTCCTGCACCTCGCGCTCCTGCTGCGACAGCCGCCGCTCGCGCTCCTGGAGGTCCTCCAGGATCTCGGCGATGGCTGCCTCGCGGACTTCGAACGGCGCCATCTCGTAGTAGCCGCGGTCCTCGAAGTAGCCCCGGAAGAGGAAGTTGTGCTTGAGGGCCTCCATGTTCTCCGAGAACCGGAACGCCCCGACGGCGCCCCACCCGGCCGCCTGATTCAACCGGTCCGTGATGGCGCGGATGTCGGACGAGACGGTCTGGAGTTGGGCCGCGCCCTCCTGGAGCTGCGCCGCCGTCGCGAGGAACGTCTCGTAGACCGCCGGCTCGTTGAGGAACCGCGCGACCGTCCCCTCGCCCTGGTACACCCGCCGCAGGATCTCGTTGACGCCGGCCGACGCCGTCTCCGCCGTCCCCACGAGCTGGTCGGCGCGGGCGGTGAGCGCGCGGAGCGTGTTCTGCGACTCGAGGACCGTCCCCTGGAAGGCGTCGGCCGTGGCCACGGTGCTCTCGTAGAGCCGCTCGTCGTAGAGGAACCGGCCCAGCGTGCCCTCGCCCGTGCGGACGTCGGCGAGCGTCTGGCTCAGGCCGACCGTGACGGAGTCGAACCGGGCGATCGAGGTGAACAGCCGGTCCGACACCTCGCTGAGGGCGAACGGGTCGACGCCCTGGATCTGGCCGTTGTCGGCGACCTGAGGCCGGCCCGGCGAGCCGTCCGTCAGCGACACGATCACGTTGCCCACGAGCCCGTCGGTCTGGATCAGCGCGCGGCTGTCCTCGCGGATGAGCGGTCGGGCCTCCTCGTTGACGGCCATCCGGACCGTGATCGGCGCGCCGGGCTCGTTCGGCAGGCGGACCGCCGTCACGCGCCCGACCTGGATGCCGTTGTAGAACACCGAGGCCCCGGTCTGGAGCCCGGCCACCTGGTTGAAGTTGGCCCGGACCGAGAAGGTGTCGGCGAACAGGCTGTTCTGGCTCCCGATCACGAACATGATCCCCACGGCCGAGAGGAGGCCGAGGAGGACGACGAGACCGAGGCGCGCTTGACGGGTCATGTGCGGAAGCTAAGGGGGGCCCGAACGTCGGACAGAGTACGGCAGTGCCCGAGGCCGAGATCGGCTAGGCCTGGCCGTACGCCTCGGTCCCCTGGAAGAACTCCTGGAGGACCGGGTGGTCGGAGCGGCGGACCTCGTCGAGCGTACCCGACGCGGCGATCACGCCGTCGTGGAGGAAGTGGGCCTTGTCGGTGATGATCTCGGCCGCGAGGAGGTCGTGCGTGATGGCGATCGACGAGATCCCGCGCGTGTCGCGGAGCTGGACGATGAGCTCCGACACGACGCGGACGCTCACCGGGTCGAGCCCGGTCGTCGGCTCGTCGTAGAGGATGATGTCGGGCCGGAGGATGAGGGTCCGCGCGAGGCCGATCCGCTTTTTCTGGCCGCCCGAGAGCTCGGCCGGGTACTGGTCGCGCGTCTGGGGGAGGTTCACGTCCTCCAGGCTCTCCATGATGAGGTCGTCCTTCTCGTCGCGGCGGAGCGTCGTGAGCCGGTCGAGGAAGAACCGCATGTTCTCGTAGACCGTCATCGAGTCGAAGAGGGCGCCGCCCTGGAAGAGGTAGCCCAGGCGGGTCCGCTTCCGGTCGCGCTGCTCGGGGGTCATGAGGTCCAGCCGCTCGCCCAGCACCCAGACCTCGCCCTTGTCCGGCTGGAGGAGCCCGACGACGTGCTTCGTGAGCACGCTCTTGCCCGTGCCGGAGCCGCCGAGGACGACGGCACTCGTCCCGCGCTCGACGGCGAGGTTCACGCCCTTCAAGATCGTCTTCGGCCCGAACCCCTTGTGCACGTCGCGGAGGTCGACGACGACGTTCTCCGGCGGCGGCGGCGAGTTGCCGGTGACCGGCCCGTCCTCGCCCACGATGTGGTCCGCCTCGGCGCCGAGGCCGTCCGGGTCGGCGGGGACGCCGGCCTCGGGCTTGCCGGGGGGCTCGTCGGCGGGCCCCGCCAGCCCGTCGTCGTCGAGCGGGTGCGGCCCCTCGGCGTCGGAGGCGTCCCGGTGACGGCGGGCGTCGGCGCGTTTGGAGAAGCGGGACATGGCGGATTGATTCAGGGTTCAGAGTTCGGAGTAGGAGCGGTGACCTCCGAACTCCCGACGCCGAACTCGTTACGCGGAGCCGGAGATGTCGCCGAAAAGGATGATCGAGGCGCGGACGACGACGACGTCGGCGAGGAGGATGAGGAGGCTGGAGATGACGACGGCCTGCATGGCGGCCCGGCCCACCTCGCGCGTCCCGCCGCGCACGTTGTAGCCGAGGTAGCAGCTCACGATGCCCACGATGAACCCGAACACGGACGTCTTCATCGTGTCGACGGCGACGTCGACGAAGCGGAGCGTGTCGAAGGCCGTCGCGATAAAGACGCGGACGTCCATGCCGTCGCTCAGCCACGCCTCGAGGTAGCCCCCCGTCAGGGCCAGCATGTCCGTCAGGATCGTCATGATGGGGAACATGATGACGCAGGCGAGCACGCGCGTGACCACGAGGTAGTCGAACGGCTTGAGCGCCGCGACCTCGAGCGCGTCGATCTGCTCGGTCACCTTCATCGACCCGAGCTCCGCGCCCATGCCCGCCCCGAGGCGGCCGGCCAGGACGAGGCTCGTGAGGACCGGCCCGATCTCCTTGATCACGGACAGCGAGAGCATCGACGGGAGGAAGCTCTCGGCGCCGAACCGGGCCAGCGTCCCGCGGCTCTGCATCGCGAGCACGATCCCGATCGAGAAGCCCACGACGCCCGTCAGCGTGAGGCTCTTCGTCCCCACCTCGTCCATCTGCGTGAGGAGCTCCTTGAACTCGAATGGGCGCCGCCAGAACCGCGAGAAGAACCGGCCGATGAACGCGAACAGACCGCCGGCCTCGGCGAAGAAGGACTCGCCGAAGACCGTCTTCTCGCGCGCCGCCTCCTTCTGCTCCTCGACCTTCCGCTCGACGGCCTTCTCCTGGAGGATCTTCTCGCTCTGCCGCGAGCGGCGCGAGGCGCGGAGGCGCTGGGTGAGCGAGTCGGTGGGCAGGGGCTCCATGCGGGGAAGCTAGCGTCCGAGAGGGCGCGGGGTCACGTGGGGCGGTGTCGCGAGCCGCACGCGCCGTCCGCCGCGCGCGCTACCACGACGTCTCGTAGTTGAGCCCCGCGCCGACGCCGCGCTGGCCGCTGTACTCGGTCTGCGCCGAGAGCCAGCGGAGGAGCTCGTAGTCGAGCGAGAACAGGATGGGGAGGCGGTTCTCGCTCTGCGAGTTGTCGCCGAGCGGGACGATGAACCCGCCCGTCCAGAACAGCCGGCTCGAGAGGTAGTCGCCGAACTTGATGACGATGTCGCCGCCCTCGTAGTCGATCTGGGCCATCTCGAGCCCGAGCGTCCGGCTGGCGAGGCCCTCGGCGAAGCCCGAGACGGTCCCGAGCGCGAGGCCCGTGCCGGCGCCCGCGAGCGCGCCCGTCCCCACGAACTCGTCGGCGAGCCGGCCCGTCGCGATGAGCGAGACGATGTCGGCGGCCTCCATGGTCGGCGTCGAGCTCAGGCGGATCGATGGGTTCTCGTCGAGCTGGCCCTGCGCCGAGAGCGTGATGACGGCCGACGACTGGCCCGAGATCGAGCCCGGCAACCGGATGTCGAGCGTGGCCGCGAGGTCGACGATGGCCGCGAGCGGGTCGCCGTTGAACGTGATCGACCCGTTCTCGAGATCGAACTGGCGGTTGAGCGTCTGGACCGAGCCGCGCACGAGGTCGATCCGGCCGAAGAGCTGGCTCGACTCGGCGTACGACCGCTTCCGGGCGTCGACGTCGCCCCGGAACTCGATGTCGAACGGGAGGCCGGCCTCGCTCCGCAGCCACACGTTCTGCTCGATCTCGACCGTGAGCGCGTAGTCGAGCGCGTCGACGAACCGGCTCTGGGCCGTGTCGCGGGCCGTGACGACGCGGCCGAACCGGGACTCGACCTCGCGGATCTGGGCGTCGGTGAGCGTGACCGACTCGAGCTCGGGCGGGACGAGCTCGTCGGTGAGGTAGATGTCGCCCTGGGCGAGGACGACGGAGCCCCGGAGGACGGGCCGGTCGAGCGTGCCCGTCAGTCGGAGCGGCGTCGACCCGCGGTCGATCACGAGGCCGTCGTACGTCCGCGTGTCCATCGCGAGGAAGTCGCGCGGCGTGATGGTCAGGTCGAACTCGCCGACGGACAGCTCGCGGAAGCGGACGTTGCCGGTGACGTCGAGGGCCGTCCGGCCGCTCTCGTCGAGGATCCGGACGTCCTCCAGCACGATCCGGTCGTTCTGGAACGTGAGGTCGGCCGTGATCGGTTCGTAGACGCGGCCCGTGGCGACGACGCCGAGGCGACCGCCCTGGAGCGTGGCGACGCCGTCGAGCTGCGGGTTGGCCTGCGTCCCGACGATCGTGAGGTCGAGCCGGAGCGTCCCGCCGAGCGCGTTGTAGGCCCGGTCGTCGAGGAACGGCCGCGCCCAGTCGATGGGGAAGGCGCGGGCGCGGGCGCGGAGGTCGACGCGCTCGTCGGCGTCGCCGCCCTCGCTCTGCGGCCCGTCGGCCAGCGAGAACGCGAACGGGACCGTCCCGTCGACGGTCAGCGTCTCGCCGCCCTCGTGCGTGAGCACGGCGTCGAGGCCGAGGCGGCCGTCGGCGTAGGCCACGTCGGCGGCGAGGGCGCCGACGGGCTCGCCGTTCGAGGTCAGGTCGGCGAGGGAGACGCGGCCGTCGATGCGGGGCGCCGTCGCCGGGCCCGTGAGGTCGAGCGTGGCCGTGAGGTCGCCGCCGAGCGCGCCGAGGTTGACGAACTCGGTCAGGGCGTCGATCGGGACGTCCTCGACGGTCACGACGAAGTTCTGCTCGCCGTTGAAGTCGATGGTCCCGTCGGCCGCGATCTGCTGGCCCCCGGACTCCGAGGCGAGGATGAGCCCGCGGACGTCGATGAGGCCCTCGGCGACGGCGATCTCGGTCGGCTGGAGAAGCTGCCAGGTCTTGTCGTCGAGCCGGAACCGCCCGCGCTCGATGAGCACGCCGTCGGACTGCGGGTCGATCCGCGCGAACACGTCGAGGTCACGGCGCTCGTCGACCGTCACCGTAGCGTCGACAGTGAACGTCCCGTCGTCGGCGGCGACGGTGGCGCGGCCCTCCTCGACGCGGTACGTCGGGCCGGAGAGGACGTCGAACGTGGTGCGGACCTCGCCGTCGAGGGCGCCGAGGCCGAGCGAGTCGGCGAGCGCCCGGTTCCACGACATGTCGACCGAGGCGTCGAAGCCGGTCACGGCGATCTCGTCGACGACGACCTGGCGCGCCTCGGCGGAGCCGAGGAGCCGGAGCGGCTCGCCGGGCTGGGCCGACGCGTTGAGCACGAACGACCCGCGCTCGAGCCCGAGCGTCCGGTCCGTCTGGGCCGCCAGCGGGGCGAGGCTCTCGACGGTCCCCTCGAGCCGGAAGTCGGACGCCGCGCGGTCGTTGAAGAGGGCCAGCGTGCCGCCGCCGGTCGCCTGCGCGAGGTCGCTCTCGAACCGGAGCGTGTCGACGCTCACGACGCCGTCGGCGAGGGCGAACCGCGTGGTGAGCGACTCGAGCATGACCGGCCCGAGTGTCGACTCACGGCCGGTGAGCGAGCCCCGGAGCGTCATCGTCTCGGGGTCGGTCCCGCGACCCTCCAGGTCGAACCCGAGCGTGAGGCGGAGCGGCTGGTCGGGCGGGAGGTCGAGGAGCGTGCCGGCGTCGAGCGCCTCGGTCCGCCCGCGGAGCGCGTACGTCGGCGTCTCGTCGAAGGGCCGGCCCTCGAAGGAGGCCACGATCCGCCCGCCCTCGGCCACGCCCTCGTCGCGCGGCGGCGTGAGGAGCGTGACGTCCAGCGACCCCCGGAGGGCGCCGTCGGCCAGCGTGAACTCGACGCGGCCGTCCTCGAGCTCGGCGTCGTTGATGCGCGACGGACGGAGCGTGACGACCCCCGACCCGTTCGCGGTCGGGAGGTCGGCGATGCCACGGATTTCGCCGGTGAAGCAGCCCGTGAGGTCGGTCCGAGGGTTCGAGGCCGAGAGGTCCGACAGGTCGAGGTCGCGGAAGCACGTCCCGTCGAAGGCGTAGCTGGGGTTCGCGTCGAACGGCCGGCCCGAGAGCGCGAGGTCGAACGCGCCTTCCGGCGTCGTGATCGGCCCGTTGACCGTCAGGAACCCGTCGTCGAGCGTGACCGCGAGGTCGGCCGAGTCGACGAGCCGCTCGCCGTACGACGACGGCGCGGTGATGGCGACCTGGGCGTCGAGCGAGAGCGTGGCCGGGTCGAGGCCGGCGCCGCTCGCGACGTAGGTGCCCGTGAGGTCGCTGTAGCGCTCGGGGATGCCCTGGACCTCGGCGAGGTCGAGGTTCTGGAACGTGCCGCTGAGCTCGTAGGCGAGCGGCTGGGCGAACGGTCGCGCGGTGCCGGTCGCCGTCGCCTGCCCGCCCGGGCCGAAGTCGAGCGCCGCGTCGAGCGTGGCGACGCCGCCGCGGAGCTGGACATCGAGGTCGGCCGCGGCGAGCTCGAACTCGCCGTAGCGCGAGCTCTGGAGCTGGGCCGTGAGGTCGATGGGCGCGCTCGTCACGTCGACGCCCTCGCCGGAGAGCGTGAACGAGCCCGTGAGGTCGCTCTCCTGGCTCGGGTTGCCGGTGAGCGCGGCGAGGTTGAGCCCGGTGGCCTGCCCGTCGACGATGTCGTAGGCGAGCGGGTCGCCGAGGCGGAGGGTGCCGAGCGCGGCGATCCGCCCCTCGTCGCCGGCGAGCGTCGCGTCGGCGTCGAAATCGGCCACGCCGCGATCCACGTCGGCGTCGAGCTGGAGGTTCGAGAACTGGAGGCGGCGGTCCGTCAGGCCGATGTCGGCGCGGGTGAGGTCGAGCGCGAGCGTGCCCGAGAACGCGTCGAGCGAGGCCCCGCGTCCGATGAGCGCGAACTCGCCGGCGAACTCGTCGGTCCGTCCGGAGCCCGGGAGGAGCACGCCGAGGTCGACGTTCTGGGCGGTTCCGGCGACCTGGTAGGTCGGGACCTCGTCGAACGGACGCGCGCGGCCCTCGGCCGCCAGCGACGCGCCGGGGAGCGCGCCCTCGAGGTCGAACGAGACGCGGCCCGCGGCGAACGACCCGTCGAGGCGGAGCCGGTCGATCGTCCGGTCGCCGACGCGGCTCTCGCGGAGCGACACGGCGAACGGCCCGCTGAGCGTCTCGAGCGTCGTGCCCTGGAGGTTCAGCCGAAGGTCGCCGGTGACCTCGGCCGACGGGACGCGGTCGCCGAGGAGCGCCGAGGGGTCGAACCGCTGCAGCGTGCCCTCAGCGCGGTACCGGACCGGCCCGCTGTTCGGCTCGCGCGAGAACTCGCCGTCGACGTTGATGGTGGCGTCGTCGAGGGCGCCCGAGAGCGACGCCGTGAGGACGTCGCCGTCGGAGTCGGCGCGGAGCCGGAGGCGGGGGGCCCCGTAGACCTCGACGCCTGCGAACGCGCGGACGTCCTCAAGGTCCAGCGGCGACGCCTCGACGAGGGCGTCGAACACGGGAAGCGTCCCGTCGCCCGCGAACTGGAGCCGCGCCTCGCCGACGACGCTCGTGCCGGCCTCGCTGCGGATCATGAGCTCGTCGAGGGCGAGGTCGCGCTTCGAGAACCGACCCGACGCCGAAAGGTCGGCCTCGGCCCGGTCGAACGGGGCGATGGCATGGAGCGAGAGGGCGTCGATGGCGCCCGAAAGGCTGTCGCCGCGCTGGCGGAAATTCTCGACGACGGCCCGGAGCTCGCGGACGGAGTGGACCGAGTCGCGGCCGTCTTCGCGGTACCAGATCACGTCGGCCGCACCGCGACGGACGGCCAACTCGTCGAGCCGGATGGCGATGCCCGCCCGCTGCTCCTCCTCGTCGGCCGGCTTGAACAGGCCGGTCACGTTGAACGAGCTGTCGGCCCGTTGGCGGACGTAGAGGTGCGGCCCGCCGATGTAGAGCCGGCTGGCCGAGAACGTCCGCCGGAGGAGCGTCGTCAGGTTGTAGTCGACCATGACGGTGTCGACCGTGACCACGGTCTCCCCGCCTCGGCGGACCTCCAGGCCGGTCAGACGAGCGCCCGTCAGGAAGTTGCCGGCGAGGCCCTCGGCCGAGACCTCGGCGTCGTCGGCGAACACGTTGGCGATCTGGCCCACGACGAGCCCACGCGCGAACTCCCGCCCGGGGCCCGTCTGGAGAAAGATGAGGACGCCGACGAGCACGACCGCCACGAACGCGATCGCGCTCGCCAGCCCGACGCTCACGCGCTTCGCCGCGCGCCGCTTCCGTCCGCGGACGGGGCCCGGTGCGGGCCCCTCGCTCCCAGACCCGCCGTCGCCCGACGGCACGGCGTCGGGCCCGCGCACGCCCTCCCCCGTCGCTTCGCCCCGGGGGGCGGCGCCGTCGCCGAGGTGGTCGGTGCGGGTGGGGTCGGTGGACACGAGGGGGCGTGAACGCGAGAGCGGGATGGAAGGTCTGCGGGCCGAGCGAACCTCAGGAGAACGTCAGGGTCCGGCCTACTCCTCGGCCTCTAGAACGTCTGTCCGATGGAGATGTAGAGCTGGGCCCGCCCGAGGATCTGGCGGGCGGAGATGGCCTCGGGGTCGAAGTCGGTCCCGTTGAGCCGCGCGTCGATGTAGCCGCGTGCGTCCCCGCTGCTCGGGTCGTCGATCTCGGCGCCGCCGAAACAGACGGGGTCGCTGGCGTAGATCGAGTCGCCGCAGTAGACGCGGGCCGGCTGGCGGAGGTCGAGGTACGACGGGTTGACCTTCACCCCGATCCCGATCGAGACGAACCCGACCGGGGTGAGGTACTGGATCCCGGCGCCGACGCCGACGCGGAGGCCGCCCTCGTTCTCGAGGATCTCGGCGAGCGTCGTGTCGGCCGGGGCGCCGCCGGCGCGGAGGAGGTCCTCGGCCGGGGCCGAGCTCGGCGCGCCGACGTAGCCCGCGTCCGTGAACACGTTGACGCCCCACTGCGGGCCGAGCGCGCTGAGGGGCAGGTTGAGTTGGACGCTCCCCGCCATCTTGTACCGCCCGCCCACGCCGACGTAGTTCACGTCGCGCGAACTCGTGATGAGCGACGGGTCCGGCGTCACGCCCGGCGTCTCCACGGGCGGCGTGATGGAGAACGTCTTGGGCCCGAGCCGGGCCGCCGCCCACCCGCGCACGTCGGACGTCCCTCCGGAGTAGAAGAGCTGGTCGCGGAAGAGGACGTAGTCGCCCACGTCATCCGGCGTGGTCCCGCCGAGCGGGAGGAGCCCGCCGAAGATGCCGCGCAGCACGACGCCCGAGCGCCGGCCGCGCAGCGGGATCGTGGCCGTCGCCGCGAGCCGGGCGCGGCCGTAGGCCACGTCGCCTCCGGCGGCCGAGAGCGACGGCCGGAGGACGTAGCCGCGCGTCGGCTGGAGCGGGTCGTCGAGCGTGCCGTAGACGAGGTCGAGGCCGAGCACGCCGGTCGTGGCCTCGAGCGTGTCGGGGAGGAACGGGCCCGGCGGGAGCGCGAACTGCCCCGCGTCGAGGAGCCGGATGCCGAGCCCGCGTGAGAGGTCGCGGCGGCGGCCCGTGACCGAGAGCGCCGCCGTCTTGAGCGGGGCGAGGGTCAGGAGCAGCGTGTTGGCGACCTCGGCCGTCGCACTCGACTCGATCTCGTCGTCGCGGACGCGGTACGACGGCTGGAGCGTGTACGAGAGTCGCCGGTCGAAGACGTACGGCTGGCGGAACGGGACCGACACGCGGAGGTCGCGGATGGGACCGCCCGAGACCGACGTCGCGCCCGTCCCGCCGAGCCCGGAGAGGATCCCCGTCCGCCACTCGATGTCGACGCCGAGTTGGCGGGCGCCCTCGAACGCGTTCCGGTGCGTGGCCGAGGCCCGGAGCGTGACGCCGCCGTCGGTGAAGTAGCCCGTGAACGCCGAGAGGACCCGGCTCGGCCCGCGCCGCACGCGGACGACGACCGGCACCGTCGTGTCGCCCCGGACCGCCTCGGGCGCGATGTCGACGAGGGCGAGCTCGAACAGGCCGAGGCCGAACACCTCGCGCTGGCCCTCGGCGAGCGCGCTCGCGTCGAACAGGTCGCCCGTCTCGAACGGGAGCTCACGCGTGACGACGTTGCGGGCCAGCGACTCGTTGCCCTCGACCTGGATCTCGCCCACCCGCGCCCGCGGCCCCACGTTGACCTTCACGCGGACGTCGGCCCGGAGGCCGGTCGTGTCGGGGAACTGCTCGGCGCCGGCGTCCGCCCAGGCGTAGCCGCGGTTGCGGAGCCACGAGATCGTCTGGCTCTGGAGCTCGACGAGGGCGAAGTTGTCGAGCCGGTCGCCCGTCCGGACGGCTGGGTTCCGCTGGAAGGTCGCCCAGTCCTCCCGGATCTCGAGCGCCAGCACCGAGGCCACGTCGCTCTGGCCCGGCCCCGCGAACGAGACCTCGCCCACGAGGAGCGGCGGCCCCTCGTCGATCACGAACGTCACCCCGACCGTGTTGTCCGTCGTGTCGAGCGCGACCTCGTAGTCGACCTCGGCGAGGGGGAACCCGCTGCTCTCGTAGTACCGAGTGAGGCGGACGACGTCCTTCGCCGTCTCGATCGGGTCGAACGGGTACGGGACGTCGCTCCCGCGCGGGATGAGGCCGAAGATCGGCCCCGGCGGCGCCGTCGTCGCGACCTGGAGCTTGAGGTTCTCGATGAGCAGCGTCTGCCCGTCGACGAACTCGAAGCCCAGCGAGCCCACCGTCGTCTCGTCGTCGACGAGCGTGAGGGGGACCTGGGCACGCGCGCCGGCGAGGGCACCGAGGACGAGGAGAAGGGCGAGGAGACGGGCGGTCACGCGGGGGCGGAGGGGAAGCGGACAAGCTACCGACCGCCAGGATCGGCTCACGAGGACGCGGGCACCGGGCCACCGTCGCGAACCGCCCCTTCGGGCAGCGCGTCGCCGCCGGGCGCGGCCCCGGACACCTCCGCCGCGGCCGACGGTTCCGCCCGGGCCACGTTCCCCACCGACTCGTGGACCGACTCGTGGACGGCCTCGGCCGCCTCGGCCTCGACGCGCTCGCGGTGCTTCCGGAACTCGCCGGGCTTCCGCGACCACATCTTCCGCAGCCGCGACTTCCGCGGCCGCACGCGGCGCTCGTGGAGCGCGGCCACGACGGCGCCGGCCACGAGGATCAGCCCCGAGAGGTACACCCAGAACACGAACGCCAGGATCAGCC
Organism: Rubrivirga marina; assembly: GCF_002283365.1. Classification (NCBI taxonomy): domain Bacteria; kingdom Pseudomonadati; phylum Rhodothermota; class Rhodothermia; order Rhodothermales; family Rubricoccaceae; genus Rubrivirga; species Rubrivirga marina. Next base: position 285,522 of record NZ_MQWD01000001.1, read on the forward strand.
CGAACGCCCCCCCGAGGCCGCCGAGCCCCTCGCCCGACTGGGCGTACCGGTCGAAGTCGGCGACGTACGTCGCGTAGTAGGCGAACCCGTTCTTGGCCAGCTCGAACAGGATCGCCGCGACGGCCGCCCCCGCCAGCGCGCTCCGCTTCGGCGGCTTGGGCCGCGGTACGAAGTAGTACAGCTGGGCCAGCATCCCGACCGTGAGGACGTATGGGACGAGGAACGTGACGGCCTGGAGCAGCCCGCCCGTGGCGGTCCCCACGAAGCCCGGGTCGAGGCCGGCGCGGGCCGCCAGGTCGCCGCTCCGCGCGCTCAGGAACCGGGCGGCCGTCGTGATCCCGAACGAGAGGAGGAACAGGCTCCCGACCTGGGCCACCATCCGGAGGTCGAAGGCGTAGCCGCCGAGGATCGAGCGCATCTGGTGCCGGCTCTCCCCCATCGCCGCGCCGACCACGTAGCGCAGCGTCGCGAACATGGTGATGACCGTCGCGATGAAGAAGATCGCACCGAACGTCGTGATGGCCCCCGAGGCCTCCTGGAGCTGGAGCACGAGCTCGACGAGCCCGTCGCTCTGGGTCGGCGGGAGGAACCCTCGGAGGAACTGGGCCACGGTCGTGAACGCGTCCTCCTGCCGGAGCACCCGGCCGAAGATGCCGACCGCGAGGAGGATCAGCGGGAGGAGCGTGACGAGCGTCTTGAACGCGATGGCCTGCGCCCACAGGAACACGGGGTCCGTGGTGAACACCTTGAGCAGGCCCCGCCCGTAGTACTGGGGGACCGTCAGGGCCTGTTTGGCGTGGTAGGCTGCCGCGCGGAGCATCGGAGGCAGAGTACGATGGGCCGTCCCCGGAGGTCCACAGGGAGCGCCCCACGCCCCGTTCAGGAGGCGTCCTCCTACGATCCGTGCTTGGCCGCCTCGACGTCGAGGCCGGGACGGTCGCCTACTCCGTCGGGAGCGGGAGACCCTGCTGGCGGAGGAACGACAGCCTGTCGAAGTACCCGCGCTGGAACGCGATCCGCCCGCCGACGACGTGGAAGAAGCCACAGCCGCGGAGGCCGAGCGGGTCGCGCCACTCCAGGATCGCCCACTCGCCGTCCTCGAACAGGTGCTCCACGAGGCACGTCATGTCGGCCTCGGCGAACTCGCGGACGAACATCGCGCGGATCGCCTCACGCCCCTCGACCGGGTCCGCCACGACCTGGTGGTTCACGGCGTCGGGCGCGTAGAGCGCCGCGATGGCGTCGACGTCGGCGGCGTTGAACGCCTCGACCCACCGCTCGATGACCGCGCGGGGGCTCACGCCGACGCCGTCTGTTGGCTACGCCGACGCCTTGCGTTCCTCATAGATCGGCGGGGTGCCGTCGGTGATGGTCGCGGCCGTGATCCGGCAGACGGCACCGGCGTGGGCCTCGGGCGCGTCGAACATGAGGTCGAGGAGGGCGCCCTCCATCACCGACCGGAGCCCGCGCGCGCCGGTCTCGAGCGCGACGGCCCGCTCGACGACCGCGTCGAGGGCGTCGTCGTCGAGCAGGAGGTCGATGCCGTCCATCGCGAACAGCTTCTGGTACTGCCGCACGAGCGCGTTCTTGGGGTCCGTCAGGATCCGCCGGAGGTCGTCCGGGGTGAGCGCGTCGAGCGCCGTGAGGACCGGGAGCCGGCCGATGAGCTCGGGGATGAGCCCGTAGCGGAGGAGGTCGTCGGGCTCGGCGTGGCGGAAGAGCGTCGGGTCCTTGGGGTCGACGGCCGACGGCCCGTTGTGCTGGAACCCGATCTGGCCGTGCGAGAGCCGCCGCGCGATCTGGGGCGCGAGCCCGTCGAAGGCGCCGCCGCAGATGAACAGGACGTTCTTCGTGTCGAACTGGACGAGCGACTGCTCGGGGTGCTTCCGCCCGCCCTTCGGCGGGACGCCCGCGACGGTGCCCTCGAGCATCTTGAGGAGCGCCTGCTGGACGCCCTCGCCCGACACGTCGCGCGTGATGGACGCGTTGTCGCCCTTGCGCGAGAGCTTGTCGACCTCGTCGACGTAGATGATCCCGCGCTCGGCCCGCTCGACGTCGTAGTCGGCCGCCTGGAGCAAGTGCGAGAGGATCGACTCGACGTCCTCGCCGACGTAGCCGGCCTCGGTGAGCGCCGTGGCGTCGGCGATGGAGAACGGGACGTCGAGGATCTTGGCGAGCGTCCGCGCGAGGAGCGTCTTGCCGGTCCCGGACGGCCCGAGCAGGAGGATGTTCGACTTCTCGAGTTCGACGTCGTCGTAGGCGTGGAGGTACTCCTCGGCCTCGATCCGCTTGTAGTGGTTGTAGACGGCGACGGAGAGCGCGCGCTTGGCGAGGTCCTGGCCGATGACGTGCTCGTCGAGGGCCGCCTTGATCTCGCGGGGCGTCATCCGGCGCGGCCGGCCGGCCGGCGTGCGGCGGCCCGTGCCCGCGGTGCCGGGCGGGACGTACGCCTGAAGGTCGCCCCGCACGATGCCCGAGGCGTCGTGGATGCAGCGGTCGCAGATGTAGACGTCGGGCCCGGCCACCATCGAGGTGACCTCGTGGGCCGTGCGGCTGCAGAACGAGCAGCGGATGACGTCGTCGCCGCCGGGGGGCATGCGCGTGCGGGTGAGAACGGGACGCGGCAATCTAGGGCCACCGGCGAGGACGCTCGGCCCTCCCGGCCGTTTGTCCGAGATGCCCTGACGCGCGGGACGGCCGACGGGCTCCCCGAGGTGGGCAGAGCGGGGCGCCGGCGGGCTAGTTTGCGAGCACGCCCCGGTAGCTTAATTGGATAAAGCGACGGCCTTCTAAGCCGTTGAGTCCAGGTTCGAGTCCTGGCCGGGGTGCTCGTCTCCCCCGGCCCCTTGATGGACTCGCCGCCCTTCGCGGACGCCTCCGCCCTTCCCTGGCAGCCCGTCGCCCCCGGCGTGGAGCGGCAGGTCCTCGCCCATGACGACGGGCTCATGTTGGTCCGCGTGCGGTTCGAGGCCGGCGCCGTCGGCACGGTCCACCCGCATCCCCACCGGCAGGTGAGCTACGTCGAGACGGGCGTCTTCGAGGTCGAGGTTGGAGACGAGCGCCGGGTGCTCCGGGCCGGCGACGGCTTCGTCGTGGCGCCCGACGTCCTGCACGGCGTCGTCGCGCACGAGGCCGGCGTGTTGCTCGACGTCTTCAGTCCGGCGCGTGAGGAGTTTTTGGACTAGAGACCGCCCGCCTCGGTGAGTGGGTCGGCGACCCGGCGATCCGACTGGCGCCCGGACGGGCGTTCCCAGCCACTACCGACGGGACCGGAGAAGGAGAACGAAGGCGACGAGCCCGATGAGGAGGAGACCGAGGGCGAGGTCGAGCACGAGCGGGGTGGTCCGAGAGCCAAGCGACGTGCGCCCAGCCATCGACGGGGGCGAGCGACGGGCCGCATGTGCCTTTAGGGTAGGGAAGCCGCCTCCCCTCCGGCATGGGAGGCACGCACTACAGGAAGCGGGCGTGGTGGCTGGGCTCGGGCTTCCCCCCAGTTCGACTTTGCGGCGCAACGTCTAGGTTGGTCAGGAGTTACGCCAATCCCTGGCCTCCGTATCCATGCGAACCCACACGGACGAGACCGTGACGATGACGCCCGGCCGCGTGGCGCTCGTCGTCGCCCTCATTCTTCTCGCCCTCGCGTTCGGCCTCCTTGGTTGACGGCGTCTCGTCGGGCTCGGCCGTCCGGCGAGGCGGCGTTGGCGTAGACTCCGCGTCTTCCTTGGCGTCTGGACTTGGCCGTCGCCACTCTTGATCGCCGTGTCGACTCTGGCCGGGCCTGCGCACGGATCTCATCGACACGTGGGGCGGGCCTCCGTAGATTGGGCGTCGCGGTGCCGTGGCCGAGGGGTTAGGCACAGGTCTGCAAAACCTGGTACACCGGTTCAAATCCGGTCGGCACCTCCCGCGACGCGCCCCGCCGACCTCCGTCGGCGGGGCGCTCGTGTCTCGGCCCGCCTCGGCGCCGAGGCGGGGGTGGCCGCCTCGGCCCGGCCTCAGCCCGCGAGCTCCTCCAGCCCGTCCTTGATGGCCGACGTGGACCCCACGACCTCGGCCTTCCCCCGGACCGCCCCGGCCAGGAACCGCACCACGTACCACGGGATCGCGCCGACGCCGAACACGGAGATCCGCCCGCCGCCCGTCTTCGCATTCGAGCCGCTCCTCGCGGAGCCCACCGTCTCGGCACATTGCCGGGCGACGGCGTAGAGCCGCGATTGCTCGCTGAGGTCGAAGTGACCGACCGTGCGGAGCTCGCGGGCGAAGTCGGATTGGGAGACGATGCGGGTGCCGGCCATGGGGGCACAGGGGAGTGAGGCTGGTCACAGGGTAAACCGCAGGGCGGATATTCCACAAGTCCCGCCCCGATGCCGAGGCGGGCAGGGCCAAGTGACGGACCCCGGGCGCGAGTGCGGCATTGGACTCCGTTCCTGCAGCTCTCCCCGACCCTCCGCATGCGCTTCGCTCCGCTGGCGGCCTTCGCCGCCCTCCTGTTCGCCGCCGGCTGCTCGAGCGGCACCGAGTTCCTCCAAACCCCCCAGGCCCCGGCCTCAACCGAGCCCGAGTTCGACCCGCTCACCGAGGCCGAGCTGGCCGAGACCGAGGCCAACGAGTTCTCCGTCCCGGTCGTCTACGACACGCTCGCCAACGGGCTCAAGGTCGTCATCTCCGAGGACCCCTCGGCACCCACGGCCGTCGTCGCCGTCTACTACAACATCGGATTCCGGATCGAGCCCCGCGACCGGACCGGGTTCGCCCACCTCTTCGAGCACATGATGTTCCAGGGCTCGGAGCACCTCGGCAAGAACGAGTTCATCGGGCTCGTCCAGCGCAACGGCGGCGTCCTCAACGGCTCGACGCGGTTCGACTTCACGAACTACTTCGAGATCGTCCCGGCCAACACGCTCGAGACGATGCTCTGGGCCGAGGCCGACCGGATGCGCGGGCTCCAGGTGACGCAGGAGAACCTGACCAACCAGCAGGGCGTGGTCTCCAACGAGGTCCGCGTCAACGTCATCAACCAGCCGTATGGCGGGTTCCCGTGGCTCGACCTCCCGCAGGAGGCCAACGAGAACTGGTACAACGCCCACAACTTCTACGGCGAGCTCAGCGACCTCGAGGCGGCCACGCTCGACGACGTCCAGGACTTTTTCGACACGTACTACGCACCGAACAACGCCGTCGTGGTCGTCGTCGGCGACGTCGACCCGGACCAGACGATGGGCTGGATCGAGCAGTACTTCGGCGGGATCGAGCGGGCCGACGTGCCGCCCATCCCGGATCTCCGCGAGCCGCCGCAGACCGAAGAGAAGCGGGCCTCCAAGGTCGACTCGCTCGCCACGCGGCCGGCCCTCGCCTTCGCCTACCATATGCCGCCGCGCAACTCGGAGGCGTACTACGCGATGGGGCTGATCCAGCAGATCCTCCTCGAGGGCGACGACTCCCGTCTCCACCAGTCGCTGGTCACCGAGAACGGCGTGACGTCGGACGTGAGCGGCGGGATCAACTGGCCGCTCGGCAACATGTACAACTACAACGGGCCGATGCTGTGGTCGGCCTGGCTCGTCCACGACCCGGAGACGGCGCCCGACTCGATCCTCGCGCTCATCGACGCGGAGGTCGAGCAACTCCGTGAGGAGGCCGTCGCCCCAGACGTCCTGGAGCGCGCGAAGGTCAAGCTCCGGAGCGACCTCTACGACACGATCGGCGGGACGTACGGCTTCGGCCGGGCCGACCTCCTGGCGTCGTTCGCGCTCTTCGACGACGACCCGGCCCGGATCAACACGCTCGTGGACCGCTTCGAGCGCGTGACGCCGGGTCTGATCCGCCGGACCGCCCGCGAGTGGCTCCGCCCCGAGAACCGGACCGTCATCACGCTCGAGGCCGCCGGCGGCGGCTTGTAGGCGCGGCCCCGTCCGCCTCGGCGTCCCCGCGGACTCCCCGAGGCGGGCCGCCGTGTCCCCACTCCCGCCCCGCCGCCCCTGACTCCCATGCTTCGCACTCTCCTCTTCTCCGCTCTCCTGGCCCTCGCCGGCCCCGCCCTCGCCCAGGGCTTTCCCTCGACGCCGCCCGAGCCCGGGCCGCCACTCCCGTTCGAGATCCCCGAGGGCACGACGTTCGCGCTCGACAACGGCGTCGACGTCACGCTCGTCCCCTACGGCAGCCTCCCGAAGGCCGACGTCTACGCCGTCGTCCGCGTGGGGAACGTGGACGAGGCGCCCGACGAGACCGGCCGCGCCGACCTCCTGACGTCGCTCCTCACCGAGGGCACCACGAGCCGCTCGGCCGAGCAGATCGCGCGCGAGGCCGCCGAGATGGGCGGCTCCGTCTCGGCCGGCGCCGGGCTCGACCAGACGTTCGTGACCGGCCGCGTGCTGAGCGAGTTCACGCCCGACCTCGTCCGCCTCGTCGGCGACGTCCTCCGCAACCCGGCCTTCCCTGAGGACGCGTTCGAGCGCGTCCAGCGCGACGCGCTCCGCGGGGCCGCCGTGGCCCGCTCGCAGCCGGGCACGCTCGCGCAGGCCGCCTTCTACGAGACGCTCTATGGCGACCACCCGTACGCCCAGGTCATCCTCCCCGACACCGAGGACATCGAGGCGGCCACGGTCGACGGCGTCCGCCAGTTCTACGAGGCGAACGTCGGTCCGCAGCGGACGCGGCTCTACGTCGTCGGCCAGTTCGACGAGGACGCCGTCGAGGCGGCCGTGCGCGAGGCGTTCGGCGACTGGTCGGGTGGCCCGGGCATGAGCCAGCCGACGCCGCCCGAGGCCCAGTCCGGCCGTCGCGTCGTGCTCGTCGACCAGCCCGGCGCCGCGCAGTCGAACGTCTACGTCGGCCTCCCGACGATCGACCCTTCGGCCGAGGACTACGTCGCGCTCCAGGTCACGAACGCGCTCCTCGGCGGCTCCTTCGGCTCGCGCATCACGCGCAACATCCGCGAGGACAAGGGCTACACCTACAGCCCGGGCTCGTCGGTCTCGGCCCGCTACCGCGACGCGTTCTGGGCCGAGCAGGCGGCCGTCGTGACGCCCCAGACCGGGCCGGCCATCTCGGAGATCCTCTACGAGATCGACAGCCTCGCGACGACGGCGCCCTCCGCCGACGAGCTCGAAGGCATCCAGAACTACCTCGCCGGGACGTTCGTCCTCCAGAACTCGTCGGCCGGCGGGATCGCGTCGTACCTCGCGTTCCTCGACCTCCACGGGCTCGACCGCGACTACCTCGAGGACTACGTCGAGCGCGTCTACGCCGTGACGCCCGAGGACGTCCGCCGCGTGACGGAGGAGTACCTCGGCGCCGACGACACGGCCATCGTGGTCGTCGGCGACCGGAGCGTGGTCGAGGAGCAGCTGGCGCCGTTCGGCGGCGTCCAGATCACGACGGTCCAGTAGCCGGGTCCGCCCGCCTCGGCGCCGAGGCGGAGGGTGTGAACGAAGGGAGCCCCGCCGCCAGTCGTTGGCGGCGGGGCTCCCTTCGTTCGGATCGGCAGGCGCTACCCGTCGTCGCGGTCGTCGACGCGGGCGGGCGGCGACGTGGCCTCGACGGCGACGAGGTCGTCGAGGACCTTGTAATGGCGGACGGCGCCCTCGGGCACGAGGTAGCTGTCGCCGGCCCCGCACGTGACCACGTCGTCGCCGACGTGGACCTCGACGCGGCCTTCGACGACGTAGCCGACGGTCTCGTAGGGGCGGGTATGGGGCTCGCCGGCCTCGCCCGCGCTCTCGTTCCAGAGGCGCATGGCGACGGACGTGCCGGAGACGAGGTAGGTCTGGCCGAGGTCGCCCTCGGGCGCGGCGGCGGAGTCGATTTTCTTGACGGAGTGGTCGGTCATGGAGGGGTGGGGAGAGAAGGGACGGGTTGAATCCGGGCGCGCCCGGCGGAGTTTCTGGGGCGATGCCGCCTTCTCCTCCGTACGATGTCGCGATCGTCGGCCTCGGGCCGGTCGGCGCGACGCTGGCGGCGCTCCTCGGAGGGCGCGGTCTCCGCGTGCTGGCGCTGGAGAAGGACGCGGCCCCGCACTCGCTCCCCCGCGCGGCGCACCTCGACGGCCACGCCCTCCGCGTCCTCGCCGAGGCGGGCATCGAGGCGGAGGGCCGGCCCCTCGACGGGTTCGACCTCGTGGACCGCCGCGGGCGCCTTTTGCTTCGGGGACGTCCGCGAGAGGGCCCTCCCACCGGTTCCCCCCCCGGCGTGTTGATCCACCAGCCAACCGTCGAGCAGGCGCTCCGCCGCCAGGTGGCGGCGCTGCCCACCGTGGAGGTCCGCCTCGGGCACGAGGTGGAGCGGGTCGAGGAGAGGGGCGACGGCGTCACCATCGCGGGCCTCGCGTCGGACGGACCGTTCGACGCCCGCGCACGGCTCGTCGTCGGCTGCGACGGGGCGCGGAGCCGCGTCCGCGAGGCCGCCGGCGCGGAGCTGGTGGGCGGCGGGTTCGACCAGGCGTGGCTCGTGGTCGACGTCCTCCTTCGCCACGCCGAGGCGGGCAAGGACCTCCCCGACCGGCTTCTCCAGATCGCAGACCCTTCCGGCCCTGCGACCTACGTCCCGTTTGCCGACCCGCGCCGTCGGTGGGAGTTCAGGCTGTCACCCGGCACCGCCGCCGAGACAGCCTGCCAGCCGGAGGCCGTCCGCGCCCGCCTGGCACCGCACGTCGATCCGGACGCCGTCGAGGTCGAGCGGGCGGCGGTCTACACCTTCCACGACCTCGTCGCGAGCCGCTGGCGCCGCGGCCGGCTCGTGCTCGCCGGCGACGCGGCGCACCAGATGCCGCCGTTCCTAGGGCAGGGGCTGGGCGCCGGCCTCCGCGACGTCCGCGCGCTGGCGCCGCTCTTGGCCGACATCCTCCGGGGCGCCTCGCTCGACCGGCTCGACGCCTACGAGGCCGAGCGCCGACCCCACGTCGAGGCCACGATCCGGCAGGCCGTCCGCCTCGGGCGGCTCGTGACGCTCCCCGAGCCGTGGGCGACGCTCCGCGACCGGGCGCTCCGCTCGGCCCATCGCCTCCCCCCACTCCGCCGTCGACTGCTGGACGTCCGCGGGTGAGACGAGAACCCGGCCCACGGGCGTCGGTATCCTCCGCGTCCCTCTCCCCGACCGATCATGGACGTCCTCTCCGCTCCTGGCGCGCCCGCCGCCGTCGGCCCGTACAGCCACGCCGTACGCGTGGGCGGGCTCCTGTTCTGCTCCGGCCAGGTCGCCCTCGACCCCGAGGCGGGCACGCTCGTCGGCGACGAGGTGGCGGCGCAGACGGAGCAGGTGTTCAAAAACATCCGCGCCGTGCTGGCGGCGGCCGGCGCCGACCTCCGGGACGTGGTCAAGACGACGGTCTTCCTCGACACGATGGACGACTTCCAGGCCATGAACGGCGTCTACGCCGAGGCCTTCGGCGACCACCGACCGGCCCGCTCGACGGTCGCCGTCGATCGGCTCCCGGTGGGCGCGCTCGTCGAGATCGAGGTCATCGCCGAGATCGCATCGTGAAGCCCGGCGACGACGGGCTCCGGGCGTTCTTCGTGGACTACGGCCGGGCATTCGAAGCCTACGACGACGCGGGCATCGCGGCGTGCTATGTCACGCCGTGCTTGTTCGTCCGCGACGGGAAGACCGTGGCCGCCCCCTCGCCCGAGGCCGTGATCGAGAGCGTCCGCCGGCTGCTCGACCTCCACCGGGCGTGGGACGTCCAGAAGGCGAAGGTATCGAAGGTCACGGTCCTCGAGCAGGAACCGGAGCACACGCTCGCCCGCGTCGACTGGCGGCTCGGCCGCCCGAAGAGCCGGATGTCGTGGCGGTACGCGACGACCTACACGCTCGTCCCCGACCCCGAGCACGGCTGGCGGATCGCGGTCGCCATCACCCATGACGCGCCGTTCTGATGGCGTCGCCGCCCGTCGTGCGTAGTCCGGGAGCGGCGCTTCGCCCCTTCGCCCTACGATCCATCCCCCACGTGCCATGACCACCGTCGGCCTCACCGGGGGCATCGGGAGTGGGAAGTCAGCCGTGGCGGCGCGGCTGGAGACGTTCGACGGCGTCCGCGTGGTCCGTGCGGACGACCTCGCCAAGCGGCTGATGGCCGAGGACCCGGGCGTCCGCCGCCAGCTCGTGGAGCGGTTCGGGGCCGAGACGTTCGGCCTCGACGGCGCGCTGGACCGGGCCGGGCTGGCACGTCGGGTGTTCGGCGACGAGGCCGAGCTGGCGGCGCTCAACGCCATCGTCCACCCGGCCGTGCGGCGGGCGTTGGAGGAGACCAAAGCGGACGCCCGCGCCGACGGCGTCCGCGTGCTGGTCTACGAGGCCGCGCTCCTGTTCGAGACCGGGGGCGACCGCGTGGTCGACCAGGTCGTGGTGGTCGACGCGCCGGTCGACGTCCGCGTGGCCCGGGCCGCGGCGCGCGACGGGGTGCCTGAGGCCGCCGTCCGCGAGCGGATGCGCCACCAGATCGACCCGGCCGCGGCCCGCGCCCGCGCCGACCGCGTGATCGACAACGCCGGCGACCTCGACGCGCTCCACGCCGAGGCGGACGCCCTCGCTCGCGCCCTCGGGCTCGGAGACTGACGGGGCCTCCCCTATTCGGGGAGACGCGGAGAGTGCTGTGTTCCCTATGGTTGGGGCACTTCAGCCCTGGCCCCCATGCGCCCCGCACTCGGACTTCTCGCCGCCACCCTCCTCGTCGCCCTCGCCCAGTCGGCGACGGCACAGACCTACTCCAACCAGGTCCGCGCCCAGCTCGACGCCGCCGAGCAGACGCTCCGCGGCCAGGGCTTCCGCCCGACCCACGACTACGAGATCGGCAGCCTCGACGACGGCGCGGAGGAGTCGTTCACGCTCCGGCTCAGCGCCGAGCGCGAGTACGCCCTCGTCGGCGCCTGCGACGCGGACTGCGACGACATGGACTTCTGGCTCTACGATGAGAACGACAACCTCATCGACTCCGACACGAGCACCGACGACGTGCCGATCGTCCGCGTGACGCCCCGGTGGTCGGGCGCCTTCCGGATCCGCGTGCGGATGTACGAGTGCTCCGTCGAGCCCTGCTACTACGGGATCGGCGTGTTCGGGGGCTGAGCCGGGACCCGGCCGCCCCCGACGCTGTCCTCTCGAAGCGGGACCGTGCGCGTGTCGAAGACGCCGTTCTGCGTGCCGTTCGGGCCGAGGGCGATCGTGTCCGTCGCGCGCTGCTGGGCCCGGCGGATCGAGTCGGCGCGGGCGGCGGCCTCGGCCTCGATCTCGGAGCGGAGGCGCGGAGCGGGCGGTGGGGGCGGGGCCGCCCGTTGCCGAGGCACGGCCTCGGCGGGCGCGTCGACCTGGATCCGCGCGACCTCGTCGGCGGATGGTCGGGCGGCCTGCGTCGTCCCGTACAGGATGATGGCGGCGAGGCCGAGAATGGGGAGCAGGATCGTGCGGGACACGGCGCGTGCGACGACTCACGTCCGGGTATCGGCAGAAGCGGCGCCGACCTAAACCTCGGCTGAACAAGACGCGATGGGCGGCTACAGCCCCGTCCCGTCGTCGGCCCAGCGGAGGCGGTCGAGCACGAGCCCGACCCGCGGGGCGAACCCGTCGGCCATCTCGGCCGGGTACCGCACGACGACGTAGAACGTCGTCCCGGCGTGCTCCCCGACGCGGACGCTCCCGCCCAGGGCCGGGTCGCCGAACCGGTAGCCCGCGCGGACCCACGGCGCGGCGCCCTCGAGCGGCTCGGCCCCGCCGTTGCTCTCCGCGACGGCGCGCGCCAGGGCGTCAGCGCCCCCCTGGTTCGGCTCGGACGGGACGAACAGGTGGACGCTGCCCTCGAGCGGCGGCGTGCCCATCACGAACCGCGCGGCGTCGCCCTCGCCGGAGCTCAGGACGTCGGCGGCCCAGTCGGCCGGGACGTAGGTCGAGAATGGAAGCCGCGTGTCCTCGACCGTCACGAGGCGGAGGTCGATGGGCTCCTCCATGCCCTCGATGGAGATCGTCGCCGTGGCCGTCTCGGGCCGCGAGCCCGGCGCGATGGGGCGGTCGGGGGCCTCCCCCGCTCCCTCCGCCTCGGTGCCGAGGCCGACGGTGTCGGGCGCGGCGTCGACCGACGGGGCCGGCGTGACGTCGGCAGCCGGCCGGCCGTCGCCGCAGGCGGCGAGGAGAAGGGGGAGGGCGAGAACGAGCGCGCGCATGACGGGCGGAGCGGGGGGACTCCGGCCGAACGGAGCGCGCCTCCGCCCGTTCCGCTAGTCGCCGATCGCCGTCGCGAGCGCGTCGCGGTCGTGGCCCGAGAGCCCGTCGAGGAGGTGGCCCATCCGGTCCCGCTTGGTCTGGAGGTAGCGCGCGTTGTGCTCGCCGGCCTCGACCTCGAGCGGGACCCGCTCGACGACCTCGAGGCCGTAGCCGCCCAGCGCGACGCGCTTGCGCGGGTTGTTCGTCATGAGCCGGAGCTTCGCCACGCCGAGGTCGCGGAGGATCTGCGCGCCGATGCCGTAGTCGCGGTGGTCCATCTTGAACCCGAGCGCCTCGTTGGCCTCGACCGTGTCCATCCCCTCCTCCTGCAGCTTGTACGCCCGGAGCTTGTTGAGGAGGCCGATCCCGCGGCCCTCCTGCTTCATGTAGAGGACGACGCCGCGGCCCTCACGCTCAATCTGGGCCATGGCCGCCGCCAACTGCTCGCCGCAGTCGCACCGCGCCGAGCCGAAGATGTCACCGGTGACGCACTGGCTGTGGACGCGCGCTAGCACCGGCTGGTCGGGCGAGAACGGCCCGCCCTTCGTCAGGGCGAGGTGGACATCGCCGGTCAGGACCTCCTCGAACGCCGCAAGCTGGAAGTCGCCGTACGCCGTCGGCATGTCGACTTCGACGACGCGCTGGACGAGCGTCTCGGTCCGCATCCGGTGGGCGATGAGGGCCTGGATCGTGACCAGCGGGAGGCCGTGCCGGTCGGCGAACGCCCGCAGCGACGGGACGCGGGCCATGGTGCCGTCGGTGTCCATGATCTCGATGAGGACGCCGGCCGGGCGGAGCCCCGCGAGGCGGGCGAGGTCGACGGCGGCCTCGGTGTGGCCGGCGCGGCGGAGGACGCCGCCGGTCTGCGCGCGGAGCGGGAAGATGTGGCCGGGCCGCGCGAAGTCGGTGGGGCGCGCCGAGGGGTCGGCGAGGGCGCGGATCGTCTTGGCCCGGTCGGCGGCCGAGATGCCCGTCGTGGTCCCGTGGCGGTAGTCGACGGAGACTGTGAACGGCGTGTCGTGGAGCGACGAGTTGGCCTGCTCCATCATGGGCAGGTCGAGCGCGGCGGCCCGCTCGCGCGTGACCGAGACGCACATGAGCCCGCGGGCCTCGGTCGCCATGAAGTTGACGAGGTCGGGCGTGACGAGCTCGGCCGCGCCGATGAGGTCGCCCTCGTTCTCGCGGTCCTCGTCGTCCACGACGACCGCGAGGCGGCCGTTGCGGATGGCGTCGACGGCGTCGGCGATGGCGTCGAAGCGGGTCTCGGGGGTGCCCCCGGTGGGGGTCTCGGCGTCGGGCATGGGCGCCCCGCCGTCTAGGCGGGCTCGGTGGACGAGAGCGTGTACCCCACCTTCCCCTTATCGATCCGGAGCTTCGTGCCGCCGTCGACCTCGACGAGGATTGTCTTCTCGTCGACCTGGCGGATCGTGCCGTGGATGCCGCCGACGGTCACGATCCGGTCGCCCTTCGAGAGGCCCTCGACGAGTTCGCGGTGGGCCTTGGCCTGCTTGGTCTGCGGGCGGATCATCGTGAACCACATCACGAGGAAGAGCAGCCCCAGCAGGAGGAGGGGGTTGCCGAAGAGGCCGCCGCTCGGGGCGGCCTGCGCGAGGGGGAGCAGCGTCAGCATCGCGGGGGCGAATCCTGGGGTACGGCCTGGATTACGACAGAGTGAGGGCACGCGATCCGTATCGCGCCGCTACGACCTCCTACCGTTGCTGCCGTCAGGCCCTGGCGGAGTTCAGAGGGAGCTGGCCGTACGGGACGTGCCCTCACTCTGCCGGCGGGCCGCGAAACACGTCGGGGCGGCCGGCAGATCGAAGGTACCCCGCGCCCGATCGAATGTTGCGAAGGGCGCGGGAATCCCTCTCCCCCGCCCGGCCCGCCTCGGCGCGGCCGCGGCACCTCGCGCGACGTCGACTCGTATCCCCCGGAAACCCGACCGACCGAATGCGCCGCGCCTTCCTGCTCGTCCTCCTGGCCGCGTCGACGGCGACCGCCCAGCCGATCCCGCTCGACTCGCTGGCCCGCGCCGCCGCCGAGGCGGACGGGCTCCCGTCGCTCGTCGTCGGCATCGTCGCGGGTGGCCAGCGGCACGTCGCGGCCGTCGGGACGGTCGACGGCGCGGCGCCCGACGCGCACACCGTCTACGAGATCGGCTCCGTGTCGAAGGTCCTCACGTCGCTCGCGCTGGCGGACGCCGTCACCAACGGCGAGCTCGAGTTGACGACGCCGGTCGCGACGCTCCTCCCCGACACGCTCGACGTCGCCGCGTTCGCCTCCGGGCCGTACCGCCTCGTCGACCTCGCCACCCACACGTCGGGCCTCCCGCGCCTGCCGGTCGACCTCGCCATGGTGCGCGGGTTCGACCTCGCGGACCCGTACGCGCTCTACGGCCCCGACCGGCTGATGGCGTTCCTCGAACGGGCCGAGATCGAGACGGCGCCGGGCGAGACGTACGGGTACTCGAACCTCGGCGCGGGCCTGCTCGGCTACGCCCTGGCCCGCCACGACGGCACGACCTACGCCGAGGCCGTCCGCCGCCGCGTGCTCGCCCCCCTCGGCCTCGACGAGACGACGCTCGGCGACGCTCGACTCGCGCCCGCTCACGGCGCCGACGGCGCGCCCGTCCCTCACTGGACGTGGACCGACGCGACGGCCGGCGCCGGCGGCTGGCGCTCGACGGTGAGCGACCTCCTGACGCTCGCCGAGGCCGCCCTGACCCCGTCCGCCTCGGCCCTCCCCGCGTCCCTGGCGCTGTCGCTCGAGCCCCAGGTCGCCGCCCGCGACGACGTGGCGGTCGGGCTCGCGTGGCACCTCTCGCCCCTCGACCTCCAGACGATGGCCTGGCACAACGGGATGGTCGGCGGCTCGGCCGCGTTCGTCGGCGTCGTGCCCGAGGCGGGCGTGGCCGTGGTCGCGCTGACGAATCGCCAAGCCAGCGTCGACGGGCTCGGGGTCGAGATTCTCCGCCGGCTCATCGCGCGGGAGGAATAGAGGCGAAGAGGCGAGAGGACCAGGGCGCACACCGCGAGCACCCCGTTTCTTCCGTCTCCCCTCCGCCCCGCCCGCCATGATCGACCGCTACACCCGCCCCGAGATGGGGGCGATCTGGACCGAAGAAGCGCAGTACCAAGCCTGGCTCGACGTCGAGCTCGCCGCCTGCTGGGCATGGGCCGAGGCCACCGGCCAGATCCCGCACGAGGACGTCGAGACGCTCTATGAGAACGCCTCTTTCAGCGTGAGCCGGATCCACGAGATCGAGGCCGAGACGCGGCACGACGTGGTCGCCTTCACGCGGGCCGTGAGCGAGACGCTCGGCCAAGAGCGGAAGTGGGTCCACTACGGCCTCACGTCGTCCGACGTCGTCGACACGGCGCAGTCGCTCCGACTGCTGCGCGCGAACAAGATTCTGCGCGAGGGCCTCGTCCGCCTCGGCGAGGTGCTGGGGGCCCGCGCCCGCGAGCACAAGCACACGGTCTGCGTGGGACGGACGCACGGCGTCCACGCCGAGCCGACGACGTTCGGCCTCAAGCTGGCCCGGTTCTACGACCAGGTCCAGCGCGACGTCGAGCGGTTCGACGCGGCGGCCGAGGCGGTCCGGGTCGGCAAGCTGTCGGGCGCCGTCGGCACGTTCGCCAACATCCCGCCGGAGGTCGAGCGCCTGACGTGCGAGCGACTGGGGCTCAAGGCCGCGCCGATCTCGACGCAGGTCCTGCCCCGCGACCTCCACGCCCAGTACCTCGCCGCGCTCGCGCTCATCGGAACCACGATCGAGACGATCGCCGTCGAGATCCGGCACCTCCAGCGGAGCGAAGTGCTCGAGGCCGAGGAGGCGTTCGGGAAGGGGCAGAAGGGCTCGTCGGCGATGCCGCACAAGCGGAACCCGGTCGGCTCGGAGAACCTGACGGGCATGGCCCGCCTCATGCGCGGCTACATGGTCGCGGCCTACGAGAACGTGGCGCTCTGGCACGAGCGCGACATCAGCCACTCGTCCGTCGAGCGCGTGATCCTCCCGGACGCGACCATCGCGCTCGACTACGCCCTCGCCCGGCTCTCCCGGATCGTCGAGAACCTGACGGTCTACCCGGACCGGATGGCCGAGAACCTCGACCGGACGTACGGGCTCGTCTACAGCCAGCGGCTCCTGCTGATGCTCATCGAGACGGGTCTCAGCCGCGAGGACGCCTACGACACGGTCCAGCCGCTCGCGATGCAGGCGTGGCGCGAGCGCCGGAGCTTCCGCGAGATCGTCGAGGGCGCGCCCGGCATCACCGCGTACCTCTCGGACGACCAGATCGCCGGTGCCTTCGACCCGGCCTATCACCAGGCGCAGGTGGGCACCCTCTTCGAGCGCGTCGGGCTGGCGTAACTGGCGGACAGCGCCGCCCCCCCGCGCTCCGTCCGCCGTTCGGGGCTGGACGGCGATCGTAGCAAACTGGGTCGGCGGCGAGCACGACCGAGACCGTCGCCGAACGGACGGGGTGCGGCGTCGAGAAGCACGACCGGCTGGCGAGGCCTCGCCGACCCGGCCCCTCCGCAACGGAGCCGGGGCCGGACCTCGAGCGTCGACGGGACAGAAGGCCCGGCATAAAACACTGGGCCTCAGGAGGATGGGAAGGGATTATCGCAACCCGACCTGTATTCTCTGGCCACCTTCCTCCGTCCGGCCATGGCTCCCTCGCCTCCTCGCAAGCGGGCGCTGCTCATCGGGATCGACGAGTACCCGAACCTCAGCGCGTTCCACCAGCTCGAGGGGTGCGTCAACGACGTCACCGCGATGGCGGGGCTGCTGCGCGACCGCTTCGGCTTCGCCGACGAGGACGTCACGGTCCTGACCAACGCGGCCGCGACGCGCGCCGGCATCCTCGCTGCGCTCGACCGGCTGGCGGACGCGGTGGAGGCGGACGACGTCGTGGTGGTCCACTACGCCGGGCACGGTTCACAGATCACCGACCTCGACGGCGACGAGCCCGACGGCCTCGACGAGACGATCGTCCCGCACGACGGCGTCCGCCAGTCGGGCCCCAACACGGACATCACCGACGACGAGATCCACGCCTGGATCCAGCGCGTCACGGCCACGACGCCGTTCCTCACGCTCCTCTTCGACTGCTGCCACTCGGGGACGGTCACGCGCGACGCGTTCGGCGCCCGTGCCCGCTCGCTCGCGCCCGACACGCGCCGCGCCGACCAGATCGGCCGCCGCCCCGGGGGCGTCCCCACGCGGAGCGTCACGGCGCCCGAGGGGCCGAGCGGCTGGCTTCCGCTCCACGACCGCTACGTCCTGATCGCGGGCTGCCGCGACGACGAGAGCGCCTACGAGTACCGCCCCTCGGAAGCCGACACGCCCCACGGCGCCCTCACCTACTTCCTCGTCCGCGCCCTGCGCGAGGCCACGCCCGGCACGACCTACCGCGACGTCTACGACCGCATCCGCCCGTCGGTCACGGCCCACTCGTCGAAGCAGCACCCCCAGATGGAAGGCGCCCTCGACCGGGCCGTCTTCGGCGTCCGCGACCTCGTGCCGATGCCGTTCGTCGCCGTCGCGGCGCGGGACGGGCAGACGGTGACGCTCGGCGGCGGAGCCGCGCACGGCCTGACCGTCGGCTCAGAGTGGGACGTCTACCCGGCCGGCACCAAGACCGTCGCGGCGGCCTCTGCCCTCGGCCGGCTCCGCGTGACCGGCGTCGAGGCCGCCGAGTCGCGGGCGGAGGTCGTGGAGGAGCCGAGGGGCGGGTCGATCGGCCTCGGCGCGCGGGCCGTCGAGGTACACCGCGGGGCGTCGAGCCCGGCGCTCCGCGTGGACCTGGGCGTGCCCGACGCCGAGGCCCGCCAGCGCGTCGCGGCCGAGATCGACCGGTCGCCCGTGCTCCAGGCCGTGCCGGAGGGGGCGCCCGCCGACCTCCGGCTGGTCCGGCTGGCGCCGCGCGGCGCCGTGGCCGAGGGCGACGCCGTCCCCCAACTCGGCCCCCTCCCCGAGGCGACGTGGGCCGCCGTCGGCGCGGACGGGCGGCTGGTGTGCCCGCCCCACCCGGCGTCGAGGCCCGGCGTCGAGACGCTGATGCGGGAGAACCTCGAGACGGTCGCCCGCTACCGGATCGCCCTCGCCCTCGACAACCCAGTGCCCGGCCCGCTCCGCGGCTCCATCGACCTCCGGGTCCAACGGCTCGCCAACGGCACGTGGCAGGACGCCGAGCCCGAGGCGGGCGGCGAGGTCGTGTTCGAGGAAGGCGAGCGGCTGGCCTTCACCGTGACCAACCACCACACGGGGGACGTCTACGTCAACGTCCTCGACTTCGGCCTGGCCGGCGCCGTGTCGCCGCTGACGGTGCCGGGCTCGAACGAGGCGCTGGCGCCGGGCAACACCCTGCGGGTGGGCTACCCCAAGGGGATCCCGCTCGGCTTCCCCGCGACGTTCCCGTTCGTGCGGGAGCCCGGCGACGCCGAGGCGGTCGAGGGGACGGAGACGCTCAAGGCGTTCGTCACCACCCGCCCCACCGACTTCTCCGCGCTGAAGCAGGGCGGCGTCCGCTCGGCCGACCCCAGCAGCGGGTCGAGCCTCTCGGCGCTCCTGCGCCGGACGTTCCAGGGGGCCCCGACCCGCGACCTGTTCATCGACGAGGCGGAGCCCGGTGACGACTGGACGACGGTCATGCGCACGTTCGTCCTCCGCCGCACCAGCCAGGGCGCCCCGCTCGGCGAGCGCGGCCTCGACCTGGGCGAGATCACGATCCGGGCGAGCGGGCTGGAGGGGCAGGTCCGCGTGCTCCCCCCGCCGCGGTTCAGCGCCCGCACCCGGAGCGCCGCGCCGACGACGGGCGCGCTCGACGCCGTGCTGGCGGGCGAGCACGTCGAGACGCTCCAGACGGTCGAGATCCAGCAGGCCCGGGTGCCCGCCACGCGCAGCCTGGGCGCCGAGCCCGAGATCCGGGTCGACGTGCCGGCCGTCGAGGGCCACGGCCAGCTCCTGCTGGCGACCGACGAGAGCGGCGTCACGACGTGGCACGTCGCGGAGTCGCAGGCGGCCACGCGCAGCCTGGGCGCCACGCAGACGTTCGTGATCCGCGACGCCCGGCCCGCTCCGACGGCGACGGTCGCCACGCGTGGGCTCGTGGGCGCGGTCGGGACGAAGCTTATCAAGCGGCTCGTCTTCCCCCTCATCGACCCGGTCCTCGGCGCCGTCGGGGCCCACTTCGCCGAGCGTTGGGAGGAGAAACGGCGGCCCTACGCCCTCCGCCCGTTCACGCCCGCCGACTTCCGGGCGCCCGCCGCCCCGCTCGGCGCCGACGACTGGCGGCGGCTCGGGGAGGGCCGGTCGCTCCTGTTCGTCCACGGCACCTTCAGTCGGGCCCACTCGGCCTTCGGCGGGCTCGACGCCGAGACGCTGGCCGCGCTCGGCGACCGCTACGGCGGGCGCGTGTTCGCCTTCGACCACTTTACGCTCTCGCACGACCCCGAGGCCAACGTCCGCTGGCTGGTCGAGCACCTCCCGGACGACGCCGCGCTCGACCTCGACGTGGTGTGCCACTCGCGCGGGGGGCTCGTCAGCCGGGTCCTCGCCGAGCAGCAGAGCGCGCTGTCGCTGGGCGCGCGATCACTGCGCGTCGGGACGGTCGTGTTCGTGGCGTCGCCGAACGCCGGCACCTCCCTCGCCGACCCCGACCACATGGGGACGCTGGTGGACGCCTACACCAACCTCCTCAACTTCATCCCCGGCTCCCCCGTGACCGACGTCCTGGAGGGCGTGGTGACCGTCGTGAAGCAGCTCGCCGTGGGCGCCCTCGGGGGGCTCGACGGGCTCCAGGCGATGCGGCCGGGCGGGCCCTTCCTCCGCGACCTCAACGCCCTCAACGGGCGCGGCGACACCCGCTACCTCGCCCTCGGCGCCGACTACCGGGCCACGCAGCCGGGGCTGGCGGCGTGGGTCAAGAACCGGCTGATGGGCCGCATCTTCGGATCCGCGAACGACCTCGTCGTCCCCACCGCGAGCGTCTACGCCGACACCGACGGCGACGGGGTGGACCTGGTCGCCGAGGCGGACCGCCACGTCTTCGCCGCCGACGCGGCGATCTCGCACACCGGGTTCTTCCAGCATCCCGACGCGCAGGCCCGCCTGCTCACGTGGCTCCAGGCCTGACCCCGCCCCAAACCGATGACCGAGTACCGCAACTTCTGGATCCGCATCGAGAACCGGGCCGACGGGCTCTACGTCTCCTCAAACTCGAGGGCGAGCGGGGCCGTGTCCGCGCCGCTCGTGCTCCCGGGGGACCTCGACGCGTACCGGCTCGAGGCTCTCCTGAAGGCGTCGAGCGCGACCCGGGGCGCCTCGGCCGGCCCCCGCCGCGACCTGATCCTCGAAGGCGCCGAGGCGCCCGCCGGCGTCTCCGAGCGCGAGGTGGGGAGCGAGCTGTTCCGCGCCCTCCTGCCCGGCCCGGTCCGCGACGCGTTCATGCGCAGCGCGGGGAGCGGCAAGGAGAACGGCGTCCGGATCCGCCTCCAGATCGACCCCAACGACCCGGAGCTCGCGAAGCTGGCCAGCCTCCCGTGGGAGCTGATCTACAACGACGTGACGCGCAAGGCGCTGGGCCGGTCCATGTACACCCCAGTGATCCGGTCGCTCGACGTGGCGCAGCCCTACACGATGCGCCCGTTCGCGCCGCCACTCCGCGTGCTCCTGGTCCTGGCCAACCCCTCCGACACCCACCCGCTCGACCTCGACGGGGAGAAGCGGCGCGTCGTCGAGATCCTGGAGGGCCTCGACGGTGTGGAGGTCACCGTCATCGAGCATGCCACGGAGCGGAGGATCTACGACGCCCTCGACACCGGGCAGTACCACGCCCTCCACTACATGGGCCACGGCGGGTTCAGCGACTCGCGCGGCGGCGTCCTGCTTCTGGAGGACGAGCACGGGCGGTCCGCCCCGCTCTCCGCCGCCGAGCTCGGCGACGACCTCGCCGAGCGGCGCGCGATGCGCCTCGTGTTCCTCAACGCCTGCGACACCGGCCGGGCCAGCCACCGGGCCGGCGCCGACCCGTTCACGGGCGTGGCCTCGGCACTCGTCGCGGCCGGCATCCCGGCCGTCGTCGCCATGCAGGTGCCCGTCACGGACACCGCCGCGCTCGCCTTCTCCGACAAGTTCTACACGATGATCGCCCACGGCGAGCCGGTCGACGCGGCCGTGGCCGTCGGGCGGCGGGCCATCTGGCGGGTCGACGAGAGCTCTCTCGAGTGGGCCACCCCCGTGCTGTTCATGCGGGCCTCGGACGGCTTCCTGTTCGGGAAGCCGCCCTCCGGCGGAGAGGCCCGGCCCTCCGCCGTCGCCCCCGCGCCAGCGACGCCGGCCGAGCGGCCGCAGGCGGGACGACCGCGAGCAGAACGGCCGCCCGCCGAGCGGCCGCCAGCGGCGGCCACGCCTACAACGAGCATCGGTCAGAAGGTGAAGACGTGGGGCATCGGCGTCCTGGCGGGCCTCGGCGGGCTCGTGGTCCTCGCGGTCGCCATCGGCGAGTGCAGCGGCGACGTCGAGGACCCCTCCATGGCCGCCGACAACAGCGTGGAGGAGGCCGAGATGTCCGATGAGGCCGAGACGCCCGACGAGGCTGAGACGTCCGACGAGGCGAGAGCCCTCGTCTCCAACAGTGGAATCGCCGAGTACGCAGCCGATCCCGTTCAGCTGAGCGTGGCCCAGAACCTCGTCGACATGCGGCCGGACGGGATCGCGGGTGAGATGGAGACCATCCTGTTCCTGTTCGAGAACGAGCCGGAGCTCATTCCTCTGCCCGTGGAGCCGGACCGCCAGTACGAGGTGATCGGGGTCTGCGACGACGACTGCACCGGCCTCTACCTGGAGCTCCTCCAGGCCGACGGCGTCACCCCCCTCGAGACGCAGGGCGATGTGACTGTGGACGACGGCAGCGAACCCCGCCTCCGCGTGACCCCCACGTCGGCAGACACCTACACCCTCGCCGTCACCCTCACCGACTGCTCCACGGTGCAGTGCTACGTCGGCGTCAGCGTCTACGAGTACGCGCTGGAGTAGTCAGGGAGGCCACGCGCTCGATCGACGAATCTCTGCGCGAATCACACAACGCCTAGATGCCTGTTTCTTGAAGCTAATTTACTGCAAGTTATGGTGGCATAATAAGAGGACGGCGCTCGACCATCACTTATCAAGACGACCTGCCTGAGCGCCCTTCCGCAACACCCGAGCGGTTCACGACCACCGAGAGGGTGGGCCGCTAGACCCCGCCGCCGCCGCCGCCGCCGGTGTACTGCTTGTCTCGGCCGCCCTTGCACGGCGCGCTCAGGTCCCCGACGAGCGTCATGAACTCGAACGACCCTCTGGCGTCCGGCTGCACCGTGAGGGCCTCGACCTGCCCCATCGGGATCTCGTACCGCGCACCTCCGAAGAACGACTTCGGGTCGATGCACAGGACGACGTCGGCCCCGTCGGCGTGGAACGACACGGTGTCGCCGGGGCCGGCGGGGATGTCGGAGGGCGAGGGGGTGCCGTCGCTGGCGATCGTGACCTTGACGTCGGGCATGGGAGCGTGGAGAGTGGGGACCGCGCCACGCGATCACCCGGGTGGAGAGGAAGGAGCCGTGAGCAAGCGGGCGTAGCCCGGGTCGGCCCGGAGCGCGCCGAGCCACGGGTCGCGCTCGACAGCGTCCGGGTCGAGCCCCTGCTCGAATCCGTCGCGGAGTGAATCTAAGGCGCGCGTCCGATCCCCCAGTTTTTCGTAGACCTGAGCGATGGTGGCGTAGGTCCCCGGCCGCTTCTGCGGAAGCGCGACGAGACGCCTGAGAGCCTCGCGGGCGAGCTCGGACCGGCCGGTGTAGGCGTAGCCGTAGGCCAGCCCGATCAGGCCGTCCTCGTCGTTCGGGTTCACCTCCACGACGCGCGTGTCGAGGGCGAGCATCCGTCGCCACGCCCGGTCGGCCCGGACGGAGTCACCTTCGAGCGCGTAGGCGTTGCCGAGGAAGAACCAGCGGTCCGAGTTCAGGCTGTCGAGGACGACCGCGCGCCGGTACCACTGGGCCGCCTCGGCGTAGGCCCCTCGGTCGTACTCGAGCCTCCCGAGGTTGATGTACGCGTCGGCCGTCGGGCCGGTCGCCGCGGGGTTGGCCTGGGCGCCCTTCCGGTACCACACGGCAGCGGAGTCGAGCTGGCCGAGCTGCTCGAAGGCCCCACCGAGGTTGGTGTAGCCCCACGGGTTCGTCGGGTTCAGCGCGACCACCCTGCGGAACAGCGGGATCGCGTCCTCCGGCCGGCCGACGTAGTTGTAGACGTTCCCGAGGTTGTTGTAGAACCCCCAGTAGCCCGGCTTGAGCGCGATGGCCCGGCGGTACGCGACCTCCGCCTCGTCCACCCGGCCGAGGAAGTAGAGCGTGGCGCCGAGCTGCTGGTAGGCCAGCGCGTTCGTCTCGTCGAGCGCGAGCGCGCGGCGGAATTCGGCCTCGGCCTCGGCGTAGCGGCCGGTCCCCTTGTAGATCATCCCGAGCGTCACGCGGACCGCCGCGAGGTCCTCGTCGAGCGCGACGGCCCGCTCGCCGGCCTCGGACGCGCGCTCGACCCACTGGGGGTCGCTGGTCGCCTCGTACTTCCGCCAGTAGGCCTCGCCGAGCCCGGCCCACGCGATGGCGTAGCGGTCGTCGAGGGCGAGGGCCTGCTCGAACAGCACGATGGCCCGATCGATGGCCGCCTCCGTCCCGTAGTCCAGGAGGGTGCCGCGGGCCTGCGTGTAGAGGTCGAAGGCCTGCGGGCTGTCGGTGCCGCCCGCGGCGAGGGCGAGGCGGGCGGCCTCGTCGAGCTCCACGTCGAGCAGGCTCGCCAGCGCGAGCGCGACGCTGTCCTGGAAGGCCAGCAGATCGGTCGTGGTCTTGTCGAGGACCCGGCTGCCCAGGCGCTGGTCGCTCGCCGCGTCGTAGACCTCCATCGTCAGGCGGACCCGGTCGTCGGCCCGCTGGACGCTCCCGCTCACCACGAGGTCGGCCCCGAGCGCCTCGGCGGCCTCTCGGGGCGCCCGGGCCTCCAGAGCCCGGGCGTCGTCGGTGGGCAGGACCGAGAGGCGGTCCGAGAACTGCTCCATCTCGGTCAGCGACGCGCCGATGGTGTAGACGAGCCCGTCGATGAACGCCTGGTTCTCCGCCCCGCCGCCGACGTTGGCGAATGGGAGCACGGCGACCTGACGGAGCCCGGGGGCCACCGCGACGCTCCGCTCGGCCCCGCCGCCCCCCACACTGGGCCCGACCACGGCGACGCCGAGGCCGGCCAGTCCGAGGAGCGCCGCGAGGACCCCCACCTCGATTCCGCTCACGCGCGAGCGGCCCTGCTCGCCGTGGTACCACGCGACGACGAGCGCACAGACGAACCCGACGGCGAGGACGATCGGCACCGCGCGGAGGAGCCACTGGGGCCACGCGTAGACCCCTCCGAGGGCGACCACCACCTGGAGGACGAGCCACGCCCCGGCGAGATAGGCCAGCCCCCACTGGACGAGCTTGCGGTCCTTGACCCTGTCGAGCGGGGGGAGGCCGACCCCGACGGGCGCGCCTCCGCGGCCCCGCCGCCCCGTCCGGTCAGACGCCCCCTCGTCACCGGATGGCAGGGCCGCGGCCGGGGCTGTCGTGCCCTGCCGGACCGCGTCGAGGGCGTCCGCGAGCGCCGACGCGTCGGGGTAGCGGTCGGCCGGGTCCTTCTCGAGGCACCGCCCGACGATGGCCGCCAGCGGGGCGGGGACGCCAGACAGGGGCCGGGGCTCCTCGTGCAAGATGGAATAGATGACGGCCTGGTCGTAGGCGCCCTGGAAGGGCCGCTCGCCGGCGAGCATCTCGTACAGCACGACGCCCAGCGCCCACTGGTCCGCCCGCGCATCGACGGGCTCCCCGCGCGTCTGCTCCGGGCTCATGTAGGCCATCGTCCCGAGCGTGGTGCCGGCCTTCGTGAGCAGCGCGTCGGTCGCCTTGGCGATCCCGAAGTCGACCAGCTTGGCCCGCCCGTCGGGCGTGACCATGATGTTGGCCGGCTTGACGTCGCGGTGGATGACGCCGGCCGCGTGCGCACACGCCAGGCCGTGCGCGACCTGGGCGGCGAGGGCCGCCGCGTCGTCGGGCGCCATCGGCCCCTCGTCCAGCCGCGACCGGAGCGAGGTCCCGGGGACGTAGGCCATCGCGATGAATGGGCTGCCGTCGTCGGCTCTCCCAATCTCGTGGACGGTGCAGATGTGGGGGTGGTCCAGCGCGGAGGCGGCCCGGGCCTCGGCCACGAACCGCTCGTTGGCCCCGGCATCGGAGCTGAGCGCGGGCGGGAGGAACTTGAGCGCGACGTCCCGCCGCAGTCGCGTGTCGCGGGCGCGGTACACGATGCCCATCCCGCCCCCGCCGATCACGCCCTCGACGGCGTAGTGCGCGACCGTGGTGCCCTGGAGCCCGTAGGGGTCGGCGTGGGCCGGCCCCTCCCCCGAGACTCCGTCCGTGCCGGATGTGCCCCCGTGGCTCCCCATCGATTTCCAGGATGATGCCGGTCGAACATACCGCACCCCGGGCGGACCCGATCCTGGGCGTCCGGCGGCCGGCCGCCAACGGGACCGGCGACGAGCCGCGGGCGCCCCCCACTCCCGCAGCCTTCGGACCTCGACGGGCGCCTTCTACCGCCTCCAGCCCAACGCCCGGGCGCATCCGGCCCTGCCGGCCTCGGTCGCCCTGCGGACCCACCGAGGCGGGCGGAGGGGCGCCTCGGCTTCCCGGGATGTCCACGTCCGTGGGGCAGGCCCGGACCCGCGCGGGGCACGGGGCGTCGTAGCTTTCGAGGCCCCTCCTCTGCCCGCGGCGCCCTCGATGATCACCGAGTTCCTGCCCCTCTTCCTGATGGTCCTGCTCGCGCTGGGCCTCGCGCTGAGCCTGCTCAAGATCGCCGAGTACTTCGGGCCGCACCAGCCGAGCGCGATCAAGCAGAGCCCGTACGAGTCGGGCCAGGACCCCGTCGGCTCGGCCCGCGACCGGTACTCGGTCAAGTTCTACCTCGTCGCGATGATCTTCATCGTGTTCGACGTCGAGCTCGTGTTCCTCTACCCGTGGGCCGTCTCCTACCGGACGTTCCTCGAGGCCGGTGGCGGGGCCGCGCTCGCCTCGCTCGGCGTGATCGGCACGTTCATCGTGATCCTCGTCGTCGGGCTGCTCTACGACGTCAAGAAGGGCGGGCTCGACTGGGACTAACGCACTTTCAGTCTCGTTTGAAAACGGGACCCCGACCGAACCGGGTGCGCCCGCCTCGGTACAGTCCCCACACGACCACGCAACGCCATGTTTAGCGAAGAAGGCGGCTTCCTCACCACGACGGTCGACTCCGTCGTCAACTGGGCCCGCTCGAACTCCCTCATGCCCATGCCCATGGGCCTCGCGTGCTGCGCGATCGAGATGATGGGGTTCGCCGGCCCGAAGTACGACGTGGCCCGGTTCGGGTCGGAGGCCATGCGGTTCAGCCCGCGCCAGGCCGACCTCATGATCGTCGCCGGGTGGTGCTCCTACAAGATGGCCCACACGGTCCGCCGGATCTGGGACCAGATGGCTGAGCCGAAGTGGTGCATCGCCCAGGGCGCCTGCGCCTCGACGGGCGGGATGCACCGGTGCTACGGCGTCGTCCAGGGGATCGACAACTTCGTCCCGGTCGACGTCTACATCCCCGGCTGCCCGCCGCGCCCGGAGGCCATCATCCACGCGCTGATGGACATCCAGGAGAAGATCCGCGCGACCGAGTCCGTCGCGAAGGACGTCCGCTTTACGGAGGCGCCGAACCGGCTCGTCGAGGGCCGGATCGTCACGCCCGAGGGCCAGCCCGTCACTGCGTAGTCCCATGGCCGACACCGACCGCCCCACCCCCGAGGAGACGCCGCAGCCGTCGGCCGCCCTCGCGCCCCTCGCCGACGCCCTCGTCGGCGGCCCGGACGACGCGCCGTTCGTCGACCCGGCCCAGCAGACGCAGACGCTGAAGTTCCACTTCACGCCGCGCACCGCGCTCGCCGGCGAGATGGAGCGGCTCCAGACGGAGAACCCGCACGCCAAGGCGACCTGGATCGTCCCGAACGTCCTCAAAGCGCTCCAGGACACGTTCGGCGGCGCGATCCACGACGTCGTCGGGTACGCCGGCGAGACGACGGTCTTCGTCGACAAGGCCCGGATCGAGGACGTCTGCCGGTTCCTCCACGACGAGGTCGGCTTCGACTACCTCACCGACATCGGGACGATCGACCGGTTCACCGAGGACGACCGGTTCGAGGTGTTCTACAACCTCTGCGCGCTCGAGGCCCGCAAGCGGATCCGCCTCAAGGTCCGCGTCGACGAGGAGGACCCCGTCGTGCCGACGGTGACGCACGTCTACCCCGGCGCCAACTGGCACGAGCGCGAGGCGTGGGACATGATGGGGATCCGGTTCGAGGGCCACAAGGATCACCGCCGGATCTACATGCCGGAGGACTTCGAGTACCACCCGGCCCGGAAGGAATTCCCGACGCTGGGCATCCCCGGCAGCCTCCCGCTCCCGGCCAACACGCCCGACGGCGAGCTCCAGCCGGACCCGTTCCCGCGCGCCCACGGCCAGATCCCGCACGACCTCGATTCCGACCTCGGCTGACCCCATGGCAACGACTGACGCCAACGCCCCGAACGCCCACGCCGCCGCGCCCGGATCGAGCGAGGACCTCTTCACGTTCTGGCCGCGCCACAACGCGGCGATCTACCAGGCCCTCGCCGACCGGCACACGCACGTCGAGATCCCGGGCGCCACGAAGCGCGCGCCCTCCAGCGTCCGCCCCGACGAGACCGCCGGCGACGGCACCGAGGCGGTCGGCCTCGACGTCTCGGGCGACGGGGCCAGCGGCGCCGCCGTCCCCATGGTGACCCCGAAGGGCGAGGACCCGCTGGAGAGCCGGATGATCCTCAACCTCGGGCCCCAGCACCCGGCCACGCACGGCGCCCTCCGCTGCGTGATCCAGCTCGACGGCGAGTCGATCGAGAAGTGCCTCGTCGACATCGGGTACCTCCACCGCGGCATCGAGAAGCTCGCCGAGGTGAAGACGTACCAGGAGTTCATGCCCTACACGGACCGCATGGACTACATGTCGCCCTACTCGAACAACGTGGCGTGGTGCCTCGCGGTCGAGAAGCTGGCCGGCATCGAGGCCCCCGAGCGGGCCCAGTGGCTCCGGACGATCGGGTGCGAGCTGGCGCGGATCTCGAGCCACCTCCTCTGGGCGGGGACGATGGTGATGGACGCCGGCGCGCTTTCGGTCTTCCTCTGGACGTTCAAGTACCGCGAGGAGATCTACTCCATCTTCGACGAGATCGCCGGCGCCCGCTTCACCGTCTCGCACTCCCGCATCGGCGGGCTCGCCTTCGACTTCTCGCCGGCGGCGCTCTCCATGATCGCCAGCTTCTGCGACGAGTTCGAGCAGCAGATCGCCGACTGGAAGAAGCTCCTCAACCGGAACCGGATCTGGATCGACCGGAACGAGGGCGTCGGCGTCCTCTCGCGCGAGGAGGTCATCGAGCAGGGCTACACCGGCCCGACCCTCCGCGCCTCGGGCGTCCCCCACGACCTCCGCATCTTCGAGCCGTACCTCGTCTACGACCAGGTCGACTTCGACATCCCGATGCGGACCGAGGGCGACTCGCTCGCCCGCTACTTCGTCCGGATCGAGGAGATGGAGCAGTCGGTCAAGATCATCCGGCAGTGCCTCCAGAAGCTGCCCGCCGGCCCGATCCGCGTCGACAACGCGAAGGCGGCTTACGCCTCCAAGGACGAGGTCTATTACTCGATGGAGGGCATGATCCACGACTTCATGATGACGGACACGGGCGTCGCGCCGCCGAAGGGCGCCGAGGCCTACCACGCCATCGAGAGCCCGAAGGGCGAGCTCGGCTTCCACCTCGTCTCCGACGGGACCGGCAGCCCGTGGCGCGTCAAGATCGTGACCGGCTCCTTCAAGAACCTCCAGGGCCTCGAGACCATGATGGAGGGCGCCCAGGTGGCCGACACCGTCGTCCTCATCGGCTCCATCGACCCCGTCATCGGCGACTCCGACAAGTGAGTTCAGCGTTCGGAGTTCAGAGGTGGACTCCTCGGACTCCGACCCCTGAACCCCGACCCGCAGGACGGCGCAAGCCAACTCCGAACCCAGCATGACCCCCGACACCCCCGGCCCGTTCGTCTCGCCCACGCCGCAGTACGTGCCCGGCGAGGCGCCCGAGCGCACGTTCTCCGACGACGAGCTCGTCTGGACCGACGAGGAGCAGGCCCAGCTCGACACGTTCCGCAAGCAGTACCCGACGGCCGACGCGGCCGTGATGAAGGGGCTCTGGCTCGCGCAGCGCAAGTTCGGCTGGCTCCCGCCCGAGGTCATGCAGCTCGTGGCCGGCTCGCTCGGGATCCCGTACGCGAAGGTCTACGGCGTCGCCACGTTCTACACGCAGTACTTCAAGGAGGACAAGGGCGCCTTCGTCCTCGACGTCTGCACGTGCTTCTCGTGCCAGGTCTGCGGCGGGTACGACATGCTCCACTACCTCGAGGAGAAGCTCGGCGTGCCGAAAGGCGTAACGACCGAGGACGGCCTGTTCACGATCCAGGAGGCCGAGTGCCTCGGGGCCTGCGGCTCCGCGCCGATGCTCCAGGTCACCAACGGCGCCTACGTCCACAACCTGACGAAGGAGAAGATCGACCAGCTCGTCGACGCGCTCCGCGAGGGCAAGGACCTCCCGTTCGAGAGCGTGACGCTCCCGCAGGACGAGGCCGAGCTCGGCGGCAACCGCCGGACCGACGCCGAGGCCGTGACCGCCTACCAGACCCCGCCCGTCTCCGACTCCGTCCACTAGTGGCCGTCTCACGTCTCGCCGACCGACGCATCCGAGAGGAGGCCGCCCGCGCGGCCCTCCGGCTCGACGTGCGCGGTCCGGTCTCCGAGGCGCTGGGCAAGACCGGGATCGTGGTCCCGCCCGCCTCGGCGGAGCCCTCGACCGAGGCGGCCCCAGCCAGCACGCCGCTGCCCGAGGCCCCGGCGCTCCGAGGCGTCCGCCCGGCCGAGCGCGTCGTGAAGCCGTTCGAGAAGGCCGCGTGGCCGACGCGCCGCGCGCGACGCGCCGGCGCCGACCCGTTGTCGGGCCTCACGGCTGACGAGCGCCGCGTCCACCGCATCCTCCTGAGCCAGCTCGACCTCGCGAACGCGCAGAGCCAGAGCGGCATCGGCAGCCTGACGTACGTCGAGACGAAACGCTTGGAGAGCCTCGACCTCGCGTTCATCAACGCCGAGCTGGCGAAGATGACCGAGCGTCGGGTCCAGACCGCCGAGGTCGGCCGGGTCGGGCTGCTCACCGCGGTGGTCCTCGCCCCGCTCGCGCTGGGCGTCGCGCTCGTCGCCGGGGCCGGCATCGAGGCGGTCCTGATCGCGCTGGCCGTCCTCATGGCGGTGAGCAGCGCGCTCCTCGCGCAGTCCGCGGCGGCCGGCCCCTCGACCCCGCGGCGCCAGATCTACGAGGCCCTCCGCGAGCTCGCCCTCCTCCTCGACGGGGACGCCACCTCCGAGGCCGTCCTCCAGGCCGACCTCCTCATCGACCAGCTGGCGGACGCCGACACGTCCGTCCACACCCCGACCGCGCGCCGCCGCGTCCGCAGCTAACCCCACCTCACCATGGCCGACGCCGACACCCTCCTCACGGGCCAGTCCAAGGCCGGCGACTGGCGCTCCTACGAGCGCGTCATCCTGCCGCCGATCAAGGACCTCCACCAGATCGACGTCTACGAGCAGAACGGCGGCTACCAGGCCCTCCGCGACGTGGTCAAGGACGGCAAGTACGACCCGACCGGGCTGACCAACGAGGTCAAGGCCTCCGGCCTCCGCGGGCGCGGCGGGGCCGGATTCGGGACCGGCCTGAAGTGGAGCTTCATGCCGCCCGTCGACCCCGAGAAGCCGCGGTACCTCTGCTGCAACGGCGACGAGTCCGAGCCGGGCACGTTCAAGGACCGCCAGATCTTCGAGTACAACCCGCACCTCATGATCGAGGGGATCGTGCTCGCGTGCTACGCGATGACGATCAAGACGTGCTACCTCTACATCAGGGGCGAGTACATCGAGTACGTCGACCACGTCCAGAAGGCCGTCGACGAGGCGTACGCGAAGGGCTACATCGGCCAGAACATCCTGGGCACCGACTTCTCGACGGACCTCGTGGTCCACTACGGCGCCGGCGCCTACATCTGCGGCGAGGAGTCGTCGCTGATGAACTCGCTGGAGGGCAAGCGGGCGTATCCGCGCATTAAGCCGCCGTTCCCCGCCCAGAAGGGCCTCTGGGGGATGCCGACGACGATCAACAACGTCGAGACGCTCGCCGACGTCCCGCTCATCGTCAACCGCGGGGCCGAGTGGTTCGCGGGGATCGGGCCGGAGAAGCACCCCGGGCCGGTCCTCTACGGGATCTCGGGCCACGTCAACAAGCCGGGCGTCTACGAGTACCCGACGGGCATGCTCATCACCGACCTCCTGGAGGCGGCGGGCGGCGCGCGCGGCGGGAAGAAGATCAAGGCCGTCGTCCCCGGCGGCTCGTCGACGCCGCCGCTCACGTGGGAGATGGCCGAGCCGGCCACGATGGACGCCGAGACGCTCCGTGAGGCGGGCTCCTCGATGGGCACGGCGGGCCTGTGTTTCCTGGATGAGGACACCGACATGGTGAGCTTCACGCGCCGGATCGCCCACTTCTACCACCACGAGTCCTGCGGCCAGTGCACGCCGTGCCGCGACGGGACGGGCTGGATGGAGAAGCTGCTCCACCGGATCGACGAGGGGAACGGCTACACGCGCGACCTCGACCTCCTGCTCGACCTCTGCGACCAGATGGAGGGCCGGACCGTCTGCGCCCTCGCCGACGCCGCCGCGTGGCCCGTCCGCTGGGGCATCCGCCGCTTCCGCGACGAGTTCGAGGCCAAGTGCAAGCCGACCTCCTTCGCCGGCGCCGACGTCTCGGGCGACGGCGCGACCGAGGAGACCGGCGAGCTCACCCCCACCGGCGTCCCGACCACCTAGCCCGCTGCGCCGACCGCCGGCGCCCCGTCCCCATGACGCGCTCCCTCCTCCTGATCGCCCTCCTCGGCCTCGGCGCCTGCGCCGACCCGGCGGAGGCGCCCGCCGACGACGCCACCGAGGCGGGCGTGGCCGAGCCCTCGGACGTCGCCTTTGGCGAGACCGTGCCCGACGGCGCGGCCCTGTCGCCGGACGAGCTCATCGCCAACCCCGACGCGTACGCCGGCAAGACGGTCGTCGTCGAGGGCGTGGCCCGCGAGGTCTGTCAGATGGCCGGCTGCTGGCTCACGTTCTCGAACGACGCCGGCCAGACCGTCCGCGTCAACGTGCCGCGCGACGAGACCGAGAGCTACGTGTTCACCTTCCCGAAGGACGTCTCCGGGCAGACCGTCCGCGTGGCCGGCACGCTCGAGGTCGAGACGACCTCCGTCGAGGACCAGCGGCACTACGCCGAGGATGGCGGGGCGTCGGAGGACGAGGTCGCCGCGATCACCGAGCCCAAGCAGACGCTCGTCCTAACGGCCCTCGGCGCCGAGCTGGCCGAGGCCGCCGACCGCGCGCCCGGCACCGCGCCCGCCTAAGTCCGCCCCACCGCACGCACTCCGCACGACGCACTCCGCATCCATGCCGCAGGTCATCATCGACGGGAAGGCTCACGAGTTCGAGCCGGGGCAGAAGCTGCTCCAGCTCTGCCTCGACGAGGGCACCGAGATCCCCCACTTCTGCTACCACCCGTCGCTCTCGGTCCCGGCCAACTGCCGCCAGTGCCTCGTGAAGGCCGGCACGCCGATGATGGACCGGGAGACGAAGGAGCCGGTCCTCGACGACGACGGCAACCCCAAGATCAACTACTTCCCGAAGCTGATGCCGAGCTGCGCGCTCGACGTCACCGAGGGGATGGTGGTCCACACCCAGAACGACTCCGAGGAGGTCGCCGCCGCCCAGGCCGACAACCTCGAGATCATGCTGGCGAACCACCCGCTGGACTGCCCGATCTGCGACCAGGCCGGCCAGTGCCCGCTCCAGATCCAGGCCTACAAGTACGGCCCGGAGGGGAGCCGCTTCGAGTTCGAGAAGGTCCACAAGCCGAAGCGCGTCCAGCTCGGGCCCAACGTGGTCCTCGACGCCGAGCGGTGCATCAACTGCACGCGGTGCACGCGCTTCACGGCCGAGATCACCGAGACGCACCAGCTCACGATCATCAACCGGGGCGACAAGAACCACCCGATGACGGCGCCGGGCCAGGTGTTCGACGACGCCTACTCGATGTGCACGGCCGACATCTGCCCCGTCGGCGCGCTGACGGAGGACTACTTCCGGTTCCAGGCGCGCGTCTGGGAGATGGCCCACACCCCGACCGTCTCCGACTTCGGCGGCAAGGGGATCAACGTCGACGTGTGGACCAAGAACAACCAGGTCCTCCGGATCACGCCGCGCGAGAACCTCGACGTCAACGAGTACTGGATGCCCGACGCGGCCCGGCTCGTGTTCAAGACGTACAACGAGGACCGCGCCTCGGGTCCGCAGATCCACGGCCGCCCGACGACGTGGGAGGCCGCGGCGCGGGAGGCCGGCCAGCTCCTCAAGGACGCCGGCTCGAACGTGCTCTTCCTCGGCTCGGCGTACGCGACGGTCGAGGACAACTACCTCCTCCAGCGGCTCGCCGAGGCCGTCGGGGCCGAGGCCCCGCGCTTTATCGACCGCCGCGGCGAGTGGGACGGCGACGACTGGCTCCACTCCTCCGACCCGGCCCCGAACACGGCCGGCTGCGAGCGCCTCGGCCTGCAGCCCGTCGACCCCGCCCTCCTCGCGGGCGCCGTCGCCAGCGCGTCGCTCGTGTACGTGCTCCAGGACGACCCGGTCGCGGCCGGCGTCCTCTCGGCGGCCGACCTCGGCGACACGCCGGTCGTTCTGCATTCGACCCATACGACCAACCAGACCTCGGCGACGGTCACGCTCCCGATCACGATGTCGGTCGAGACGCTCGGCACCTACGTCAACGAGGACGGGCGCGCGCAGCTGCTCCGGCCGGCCAAGATGGTCAAGGCCATGAACCGCTCGCTCCTGATGGCGCTCGGGACCGGCCAGAGCCGGAACGACCGCGTCGGGACGCCCTTCGACCGCTGGCACGACGAGGCCAACCAGGTCGACTGCCTCCCCGGCTGGGCCACGATCCCGCAGGTGGCCAAGGAGGTCGGGTTCGACCTCTCGTACAAGTCGCCTGCGAAGATCATGGACGAGGTCGCCGCGCGGCCGGAGTTCTCGGGCGCCACGCACGGCGCGATGTCGATGCTCGGCGTCCCGCTCGAGACGGCCGACGCGCCGGCCGAGCTCGACGCCTAGCCCCCTCCGCCTCGTCCGCCCGCGGACTCCCCGAGGCGGGGCCCCCCGTTCTTTCTCCCCCGCTGGCGACCGACGCCAGTGGGTCCCTCACCCCTTGCCATCCCGAGCGGGCGCGAAGATCCTTCGTCCTTCCGCTCCCCGGGGTGACACGACCCGGGGAACGCGCGTAGCCTTCCTACGCTCCACGCCCCACGCTCTCCGTTCGAATGGACGCCGCCGCCGCCATCTGGGAAGTGCTCGATCTGCCGATCGTCATCTTCCTGATGCTCAACTTCTTCCTCATCGTCGCCTCGACGCTCGTCTACGCCGAGCGGAAGGTGTCGGCGTTCATCCAGGAGCGGTCCGGACCGAACCGCGTCGGGCCCGGCGGCTTCTTCCAGTCGTTCGCCGACGTGTTCAAGCTGATGTTCAAGGAGAACATCGTGCCGGCGCAGGGGAACGAGTTTATCCACAGCCTGGCCCCGGTCCTGATGGTGGTCATCGCCATGAGCACGGGCGCGCTGATCCCTTGGGCGCGGACGCCCAGCGGCGACCCGCTCGCGATCGCCGACATCAGCGTGAGCCTGCTCGTCGTGCTCGCCATGACGTCGATCTCGGTCTACGGCGTGACGCTGGCCGGGTGGAGCTCGAACTCGAAGTACTCGCTCCTCGGCGGGCTCCGGTCGAGCGCCCAGATGATCTCGTACGAGCTGGCGATGGGCGCGGCGGCCCTCTCAGTCGTGCTCTACTCGGGCAGCCTCAGCCTGTTCGACATCGTCGAGAGCCAGAACCACCTCGGGAGCTTCTTCGGCTGGAACATCTTCCGCAACCCGGTCGGGTTCATCATCTTCAGCGTCTGCGCGCTCGCCGAGACGAACCGGGCACCGTTCGACCTCCCGGAGGCCGAGCAGGAGCTCGTGGGCGGCTACCACACGGAGTACTCGGGGATGAAGTTCGGGATGTTCTTCCTGGCCGAGTACGTCAACCTGTGGATGGCGTCGCTCCTCATCGCGACGCTCTTCATGGGCGGCTATCTGATCCCCGGTGAGGTCTTCCTGATCGAGTGGCTCGGCCTCGGCGGCGCGTTCTTGACGGTCCTGCAGGTGGCGGTCTTCCTGGCGAAGGTCTCGTTCTTCGCCTTCTGCTTCATCTGGATCCGCTGGACGCTCCCGCGCTTCAAGTACAACCAGCTGATGAACCTCGGCTGGAAGTACATGCTGCCGATCTCGATCGCGAACATCCTCGTGATCGCCCTCCTCGTGGCCGGCTACCAGCTGCTCGTCGGCTAGGCCCGCCTCGGCGATCCGTTCGGCGATTCGATCCCGTAGGGGCACACCGCCGGTGTGCCCCTACGGGTTTCTCGACGTCAGGCCAAGGCCCGGGGGCGGACCGAGGCGGCGGGCTCAATCGTCGTCCCAGTCGTCGTCGTCCCAGTCGTCGTCGTCGCGGTCACGGCGCTCCCAGCGGGTGTCGCGGCGGTCCCGATAGCGACGGTCGTCGAAGCGGCGGACGAACTCGCGGTAGGCGTCACGCTGACGGCGCTCGAGGCGGCGCTCGATGGCGCGGTCCGTGTCGTCCCACCACCGCTCGGCCTCGCGGGACGAGGCGCGGTCACGCGGGAAGGGGGACTCGACGTACCGGTCGCGGTCGTAGCGACGCGTGAAGTCGTAGGCCCGGTCTTCGAGGATCCGGCCGATCTCTTGCTCCTGCCGTCGGTCGAGGCGGACGGCCCGGTCGACGTCGCGGAGGTAGCTGTCGACGTCGCGGCGGACGTCCCTGTCGTAGCGGTCGGTCCGGGAGTCGGAGGTGCGGGGGTCCCACCGCTCGACGTCGCGGTAGAGGTCATCGAGGCCGAGGCCGACGCAGCCGGACAGGCTCCCGGCGACGAACATGAAGAGGAGGAGGCGCATGGCAGAGAGGAGGCGTGGTGGGCCCTCCCAAAGCCGCGCCTTCGCCCCCCGAGGTCACACCCGAGCCCCCGCCTCAGCCCGTCGGGAGCGTGACGAGGAACGTCGCACCTTCGCCTTCGACGTCCTCGACCTCCAGCGCCCCGCCGTGCCCCTGCGCTACGACCTCGTGGGCCAGCGAGAGCCCGAGGCCGGTCCCCTCGCCCGTCGGCTTGGTGGTGAAGAACGGCTCGAACACACGGCCGCGCACGGCCTCCGGGAGGCCCGGCCCGTTGTCGGTGACGCGGACCTCGACGGCTCCGTCCGTGCGCCGCGTCGAGACGGTCACGGTCGGCGCGTAGCCGGAGCCCTCCGCCTCGGCGCGCTCGGCGACGGCGTCGAAGGCGTTGTCGAGGAGGTTGATGAGGACGCGGCCGATCTCCTCGGGCACGATGTCGACCTCGGCGCCCTCGGCCGCCAGCTGGCGCCGGACCTCCACCTTCGCGTTCGGCTTTCGGGCTTTCAGGCCGTGCCACGCGAGGTCGGCGTACTCGGCCACGAGGTCGTCGAGCACGACCGTCTGGCGGTTTCCACTGCCGCTCCGCGCGTGCGCCATCATCGCGCGGACGATGGAGTCCGCGCGGCGGCCGTGGCTCTGGATCTTCTCCGCGTTCGTCCGGAGGTCGGCGAGGATCTCGGCCCGCTCCTCGGGGTCGTCCACCTGGTCCAGGTCGCCGACCAGCTCGACCGAGAGGCCGGCGAAGTTGGTCACGAAGTTGAGCGGGTTCTTGATCTCGTGGGCGATGCCGGCCGTGAGCTGTCCGAGGCTGGCCATCTTCTCCTGCTGCACGAGCCGGGCCTGCGCCGCCTTGAGGTCGTCGACGGCGGCGTTCAGCTCGGCCGTCCGCCGCTCGACCTCGGCCTGGAGCTGGCGCGTCCGCGTGTCGAGGAGGTCGTTCATCGTGTCCCGGTCCTCCTGCATCGCGTCGGGGACCGAGAAGTGGAAGTGGGCGAGCATCCACCGCCCCCCTTCGCGGCGGAGCGCGAACGTGAAGCGGGGCCGCTCGACGACCGTCTCGTCGGGGAGCTCGATGGTGACGGCGATCTCGCCGACGGCGACGGCCGCCGTCTCGCTGAGGACGTGGACCGTCGTCCACGGGATGTCGAGCGTGAACGGGTACGACATGCCCGCGTGCTCGCGGACGACCATCTCCCGGAGCTCGCCCGCGTCGGCGTAGTAGTCGCCGGGCCCAGTGCCGTAGCCGGTGAACGACGGGCGGACGGCGCCGAGGAACCGCTCGGTCGCCTCCGGCGACGAGTCCACCCAGTCGTGGAGGAGGGCGTGGATGGCCGCGCGGACGTCGGCCTCGGGATCGGTCTCGGACATGGCCAGGGGGGCGAGGGCCCAGAACCTAGCGCGGGTCGCCGGACTTGGCCCGCCTCGGCGCCGAGGCGGGCGGGGCTACCAGCCGATCCGGCCGTCGGCGTCGGGGACGCGCTCGCGACCCGGGTACCGCGGGTCGGGCTCTGCCGGCGGCGGGGCGACCGGCGCGTCCTCCAGTGGCGTCATCTCGATGCCGGGCGCGTCGTCCAGTTCGTCGGCGAAGACACCGCCGTCCGTGTCGCCGGAGTCCTCGAAGACCTCGACGTCGGCCAGGCCCTCCCGGCGGAGGGCGTCGTCGGCGCCGCGCTCGATCTCGCGCTGGGCGCGCGCCATCGCCCGTTCCTGCGCGCGCTCGACGCGGTCGGACCAGCCGTCGCGCCACCCGTTGCGGCGGATCTCGCGGGCGGCGCCCTCGAGAACCTGACGGGCGGCCTCGCGGAGGAACGGGTCGTCGATCCGGTCGAGCTCGGCCCAGGCGTCGTCCAGCCACTCGGCGTTCTCGGCGAACACGTCGTCGCGGCGGCCGTCGTCACGGCGCGGCGGCCGGTCGTCGATCTCGTCGTAGTCGGGGCCGGGCCGGCCGGGCGTGCGCGGGCCGTAGTCCTCGGGCACGTCGGCGCCCTCGAACCAGTCGCTCGTCGCGTCGCCGACCCAACGCGTGAAGCGGGCCCAGAGCCCCGGCCCCGCGTCGTCGGCCTCTTCGGGCGTCGGGAACGCGAGACCGGTGTCGACGAGATTCGCGCTCTGGAGCGCCCGGTTGAAGTCGCCCACGACGCGAAGCGCGTTGTGGCCGCCCTGGCCCCAGTACGAGCTGCGGAACGTGACGCGGGGGTCGTCGAACCCGACCCAGGCGCCGGTCACGAGGTCGGGCCGCATGAGGAGGAACCAGCCGTCGGCGCCGTCCTGTGTGGTGCCGGTCTTGCCCGCGAGGTCGCCCCGCGCGGCGAACGCCGTGCGGACCTGCGTGCCGGTCCCCTGGTCGATCACGCCGCGCATCATGTCGAGGAGCGCGACGTCGACGTCCGGGTCGAGCGCCCGCTCGGCCTCGGGCTCGAACCGAGCGACCTCGTGGCCGTCGCGGTCCGTGATGTGCGTCACGACGACGGGCGGGTGGCGGACGCCGCCGGCCGCGATCGTGGCGTAGGCCGCCGTCATCTCGAGAAGCGACACGTCGCTCGTGCCGAGCGCCAGCGACGGGACCGCCTCGAGCTCGCTCCGCACGCCGAGGCGCCGGGCCGTCCGCGCGAGGTCCCGCGCGCCGACCTCCTGCACCAGCTGCGCGGCGATCGTGTTCTTCGAGTACACGAGGCCGTCGCGGAGGCTCACCTCCTGCCCCGAGGCCGACCCGCTCGCGTTCGTCGGCTGCCAGACCACGCCGTCGGGCATCTCGATCGAGACGTCGCGGTCCGGGAGCGTGTCGTCG
This sequence comes from Rubrivirga marina, assembly GCF_002283365.1. Classification (NCBI taxonomy): domain Bacteria; kingdom Pseudomonadati; phylum Rhodothermota; class Rhodothermia; order Rhodothermales; family Rubricoccaceae; genus Rubrivirga; species Rubrivirga marina. The sequence goes on from NZ_MQWD01000001.1 coordinate 324,789, forward strand.
GGGCGGAAGCCCTCTTCGAGGGCGCGGGCGTAGAGGAACGGCTTGAACGTCGAGCCCGGCTGGCGGCGCGCCCGCGCCACGTGGTCGTAGGCCGACCGCTCGAAGTCGCGGCTCCCGATCCACACCTTGACGTGGCCGGTCTCGGGCTCGACGGCCGTCATCGCCACTTCCAGCCGCATCTTGTGCTGGCGGAGCGAGTCCAGGAACGCGCGGTCACCGCGGAGGCGCTCCAGCACGGTGTCCTCGGCCTCGCCCGCGGTGACGGCACGGCGGTAGGCCTCGGTGTCGCGGATAAAGGCGTTGGCGGCGTCGCGGCGGAGCGTCCAGAACCGCTCGAACGGGGCCGTCTGCGAGGCCGCGCGGTAGTACGGCGCCGTCGTCGAGCCGAGGACGGAGGCGGTCGACCGCCCCCACTCCACGTCCGCGACGGTCTGGAGCGCGTCGCCGAACTTCCGGGCCGACTCCTGCGCGGCCTGCTGCATCCGCCAGTCGAGCGTCGTGTGGATCGTGAGGCCGTCGCCGTAGAGGCTGTAGCCATTGTCGTCGGCCCAGTCCTCCAGCCAAACCCGGACGTGCTCGGTAAAGTGCGGCGCGCGGCTCGTCTGCATCGGCTGGCGCTCGAAGCGGAGGCCCATCGGCTCGTCGCGGAGCGCGACCGCCTCCGCCTCGGGGAGGTCGCCGAACCGGACCATCTGCCCGAGGACCACGTTGCGCCGGGCCAGCGCCCGCTCCGGGTTCCGCCGCGGGTTGTACGACGACGTCCCCTTGAGCATCCCGACGAGCGTGGCCGCCTGGAGCCGGTCGAGGTCGTCGGCCGAGGTCGAGAAGTAGGTCCGCGCGGCCATCTCGATGCCGTGCGCGTTGTAGAGGAACGGGACCGTGTTGAGGTATAGCTCGAGGATCTCGTCCTTTGTGTACACCCGCTCTATCTTGAGCGCCGTGATGCCCTCCTTGAGCTTCCGTGTGACGGACGCCGAGTTGCCGATCTCGTCCGGGAAGAGGTTCCGCGCGAGCTGCTGCGTGAGCGTCGAGGCCCCACGGAGCCCACGACCGGTCGCGGCGCCGACGGCCACGGAGCCCCACCCGATCAGGTCGATCCCGCCGTGCGAGCGGAATCGGCGGTCTTCGGTCGCCACGAGCGCGTCGACGACGTGGGGCGAGATCTCGTCGAGCGACTTCCACTCGCGGTTGCGACGGGCGTAGCGCGTGAGCGTGGTCCCGTCGGCCGAGACGACGGTCGAGGGGTAGATCTCGCGGGCGCCTCGGAGGTCCGAGACGGACGGCGTGAATGGCCACAGGAGGATCGCGTAGCCGAACAGGAGCACGCCGACGGCCACGGCGACCACCCCGCCGGTGCCCGCGACGCCGCCGGCCGCCCACAGCACGCGGGTCGAGCGCGGGTTCTCCTCGTTTCGGACCTCCGTCCACACGCGCCGTCCGCTCGTCCGAAGGCGCGTCCAGATCCACACGGCGATGGCCGCCAGCTTGGCCCAGACCCACGCCAGCGCACGCCGCCAACCGGAGGTCGGCGCCAGCGAACGCGACGTCTTCGACGGCGTCGGCGTGGGGGCGGCCGGCTTCGGGTCGGGCTCAGACATGGGGGACGGCGATGGCAACGGGGCGCGTACGCAGAAGCGGCGCCGGAGATACGCCGGGGCGTGGGCGGCGGCTCTAACGCACGACCCGCCCCGGTTGTATCCGACCGCCTCCACCTCGACGCCGAGGCGGAGGGGCTGAGGTGTGCGGCCGAAAACGAGACCGTGAACAGATAAGACGACTGGGATCGAAGCGGCGGCCGCTCCGTAGCTTGTCGGAGACGCCTTTCCCCTCCCGACTCCATGTCCGATCAGCCCGTCACCACCGCCGAGATGGACGACCCCGCGCCCGAGCGGTCCGCCGCGGAGCGCGCCCGCCTCGAGACGCTCACCGCCAACGTCATCCGCGGCCTCGCCATCGACGCCGTCGAGAAGGCCAACTCCGGCCACCCGGGCCTGCCGATGGGCATGGCCGACGCCGCGACGGTCCTCTGGGGCCGCTTTCTGAAGCACAACCCGAAGGATCCCCATTGGTTCGACCGCGACCGGTTCGTGCTCTCGGCTGGCCACGGGTCCATGCTGATCTACGCGCTCCTCCACCTTAGCGGCTACGACGTGTCGCTGGAGGACCTCCAGCAGTTCCGCCAGCTCCACAGCGCGACGCCGGGCCACCCGGAGGTCCACCACACGCCGGGCGTCGAGACCACGACGGGGCCGCTGGGGCAGGGCCTCTCGACGGCCGTCGGGATGGCGCTCGCGGAGCGCCAGATGGCCAAGGTCTACAACACGCCCGAGCACGTCGTCGTCGACCACTACACGTACGTCATCGCCTCCGACGGCGACCTCCAGGAGGGCGTCTCGAACGAGGCCTCGTCGTTCGCGGGCCACCAGGGGCTCGGCAAGCTCGTCGTGCTCTACGACGACAACTACATCCAGATCGACGGCTCGACGGACCTCGCGTTCACCGAGGACCGGGCCGGGCGCTACGAGGCCCTCGGCTGGCACGTCATCCGCGACGTCGACGCCCACGACAACGAGGCCGTCGCCGACGCCCTCTCGACGGCGCGGAACGTGCTCGACCGGCCGAGCCTCATCGTCTGCCGCTCGACGATCGGCTACGGCTCGCCCAACCTCGCCGGCACGCACGACATCCACTCGGACGCCATCGGCGCCGCCGAGATCGAGGCGACCAAGAAGAACCTCGACCTTCCCCAAGAGGACTTCTACGCGCCGGACGAGGCCAAGACGCTCTTCCACGAGCAGGCCTTCCGCGGGTCGCAGGAGCACTGCGAGTGGGAGGGCCACATGACGGCCTACGCCGAGGCCGACGCCGAGAAGGCCGCCGAGCTCACGCGCCGGATCGAGGGCCGCCTCCCCGAGGGCTGGGCCGACGCGCTCCCGACGTTCGAGGCCGATGCCAAGGGCATGGCGAGCCGGGCGGCCTCGGGCAAGGTGCTCGACGCCCTGGCGCCCGTCCTCCCCGAGCTCATCGGCGGCTCGGCCGACCTCACGCCGTCGAACAAGACGAAGGCGGCGGGCATGGAGAACATGCAGTTCGACACGCCCGCGGCGCGCTACGTCCACTACGGCGTTCGCGAGCACGGGATGGCGGCCATCATGAACGGGATGGCGCTGCACGGCGGCGTCCGGCCGTACGGCGGGACGTTCCTCATCTTCTCCGACTACATGAAGGCGGCCGTCCGCCTCGGGGCGCTCATGGATGCGCCGGTGGTCCACGTCTTCACGCACGACTCGGTCGGCCTCGGTGAGGACGGCCCGACGCACCAGCCCATCGAACAGCTCGCCGGGCTCCGGGCCATCCCGAACCTCTACGTCATCCGCCCGGCCGACGCCAACGAGACGGCCGCGGCCTGGAAGCTGGCCCTCGAGAGCACGGCGCCGACCGCGCTCGCCCTCAGCCGTCAGAACCTCCCCACCCTCGCGGCCACCGCCGAGGCGGCCGCGGACGGCGTCGCCAAGGGCGCCTACGTCCTCGCCGACTCCGACGGCGAACCGGAGGTCATCGTCGTCGCGACGGGCGCGGAGGTCGGCGCGGCGCTGGAGGCCAAGGACACGCTCGGCGCCGGCTGCCGCGTGGTCTCGATGCCGTGCGACCGCCGGTTCTTCGAGCAGGACGAGGCGTACCGGGAGTCCGTGCTTCCGAAGTCAGTCCGTGCTCGCGTAGCCATCGAGGCGGCCAGCCCGCTCGGCTGGGGCCGCGTGGTCGGCCTCGACGGGGCCGTGGTCGGCATCGACCGGTTCGGGACGAGCGCGCCCGGGGACGAGGCGCTCGAAGACCTCGGCATCACGGCTCAGGCCGTCGTCGAGGCCGCCCGCCGCGTGATGGGCTAGCGCCCTTTTCCTGGGGCCGATGGCATCCAGGTTTCGAAGGCGTCGCTCCCTTTGGGGCGGCGCCTTCGTGCGTTTCCCTCCCCGACGAGCCGAAGTGCCTCGCCAGAAGGCAAACGGAGACCCATTTCGCCGGTATGCCTAATTTTCCAAGGCACAACGCACCATAAGTCCAACACAATTCGAGCCAAAAAGCAGGCACCCTGCACGATCTAGACATTCCAGGACTCGATCCGGGTCTTGCGAGCAGATTGGACCCCACTGCTTCACATCGTCTTAACACGCGGAAGCCCTTCCGATCTTCACAAACCTTTGCGAGTCGCCGAGGCGAACGGCTACGTTGGTGTTTCTTCAATGCGCCTTCGAACGTAAGCGCCTCCGCGTGACCGCATTCGCCCCCAGCCTCGCTCTCCCGACCGCCCCGCTGGCGGAGGCTGCGGCCGTTGTCCCCGCGCTCCTTCTCCCGGTCCTCGTCCTTATCGGCCTCCTCGTAGGAGGCTGACCACACCGACCGGCTCGAAGCTCGCTGATTCGTCGCACGCTCCTGGGTTGGTCGAACCCGAGCCCTCGCCGATGTCCAGCGCCCCCCGCACGTACTCGCTCGCCCTGCTCCCGGGCGATGGCGTCGGTCCGGAGGTGACCGCCGAGGCGGCGCGCGTCCTCGACGCCTGCGCCGCCGCGTTCGGCTTCGCGATCGAGACGAGCGAGCACCCTGTGGGCGGGGCCGGCCTCGACGCCGACAACGACCCGTTGCCGCGGGCCACCCTCGACGCCTGCCTCGACGCGGACGCCGTGTTCCTCGGCGCCGTCGGCGGCCCGCAGTGGGACGGCGTCGACGCCGACCTCCGGCCCGAGCGCGGGCTGCTTCGCCTCCGCGCCCGCCTCGGCGCCTTCGCCAACCTCCGGCCGGTGGCGGTCTCCGAGGCGCTCGCCGAGCGGTCGCCGCTGCGGCCGGAGCGCGTGGCCGGCACCGACCTCCTCATCGTCCGCGAGCTGACGGGCGGGATCTACTTCGGCCGGCCGCGAGAGCGGACCGAGACGGAGGCCTACGACACGATGCGCTACTCGGTCACCGAGATCGAGCGGATCGCGCGCGTCGCGTTCGAATGGGCCCAGAAGCGCAGCGGCCGGCTCACGTCGGTCGACAAGGCCAACGTGCTCGCGTCGTCGGCGCTGTGGCGGGACGTCGTCTCGCGCATCGGCGCCGACGAGTACCCGGACGTGGCCCTTGAGCACCTCTACGTGGACAACGCCGCGATGCAGGTCGTGTGCGACCCGCGCCGGTTCGACGTCGTCGTGACCGGCAACCTGTTCGGCGACGTGCTCTCGGACCTCGCCGCGACGTTGCCCGGCACGCTCGGGCTGCTCCCGTCGGCCAGCCTCGGCGGGCGGGCGGGCCTGTTCGAGCCCGTCCACGGCAGCGCGCCCGACATCGCTGGGCGCGGCCTCGCCAACCCCCTCGCCGCGATCCTCAGCGCGGCCATGCTCCTCGACGCCGTCGACGAGGCGGAGGCCGCGACCGCCGTCCGCCAGGCCGTCGAGTCCGTCCTCGACGACGGGCCGCTCCCCCCCGATCTCGGCGGCGACGCCCACACCGCCGACGTCGGCGCGGCCGTGGCCGACGCCGTCGCCTCCCCCACGCTCTCTCACCCCTGACCGCCATGTCCCCCTCCCAACCGGGCGACCGCCTCGTCCTGTTCGACACCACGCTGCGCGACGGCGAGCAGTCGCCGGGCGCGGCGATGACGCTCTCGGCCAAGCTCCGCGTGGCCAAGCTCCTGGCCGCGATGGGCGTCGACGTGCTCGAAGCCGGCTTCCCGATCTCGTCGCCCCAGCAGGCCGACGCCGTCCGCCAGATCGTCGACGCGCTCGCCGACACCGAGACGGTCGTCTGCGCGCTCGGCCGGGCCCACGAGGCCGACGTCCGGGCCGCCGGCGAGGCGCTCCAGGGCGGGCGGCGCACGCGGATCCACACGTTCATCGCCACGAGCGACATCCACATCGCGGCCAAGTTCAGCGCGCCGCGGTTCGGGTCGACGCTGGAGGAGCGTCGCGCGAGCGTGCTCCGGATGGCCGTCGAGGCCGTCCAGCAGGCGAAGTCGTTCACCGACGACGTGGAGTTCTCGGCCGAGGACGCCGGGCGGACCGACCACGACTTCCTCTGCGACGTCGTCGCCGCGGCCATCGAGGCGGGCGCGACCACCATCAACATCCCGGACACGACCGGCTACTGCACGCCGGCCGACTACGGCGCCCTCTTTCGGGCCGTCCAGGACTGCTGCGACACGTCGGGCGTCGTCCTCTCGACGCACTGCCACGACGACCTCGGGCTGGCCGTCGCCAACACGCTCGCGGGCGTCGAGGCCGGCGCGCGGCAGGTCGAGGTGACGATCAACGGGATCGGCGAGCGGGCGGGGAACGCGCCGCTCGAGGAGGTCGCGATGGCCCTCCGCGTCCGCGCCGACCACTACGGCGTGACGCACGGGCTCGACGCGACGAAGCTGGGCGAGGCCAGCCGCCTCGTCTCCGTCGTGACCGGCTTCGTGGTCCCGCCGAACAAGGCGATCGTGGGCGCCAACGCGTTCGCCCACGAGGCCGGCATCCACCAGCACGGCGTGTTGAAGGACCGCGAGACGTACGAGATCATGCGGGCCGCGGACGTCGGCGCCGACGCTCAGGGCATCCGCCTCGGCCGGCATTCGGGCCGGCACGGCCTGTTCGCCCGCCTCGCCCGCCTCGGCCTTGAGGTCGAGGACGCCGACCGCGACGCCGTCTACGCCCGGTTCGTGGCGCTCGCCGACCAGAAGCGCGAGATCTACGACGGCGACCTCCGCCAGATCATCGACCCGGCGACGGGCGCGGCCGAGCGCGGGTTCTCGCTCGTCGGCCTCCGCGTCTCGACCGGCGCCGACGAGCGGCCGCACGCCGAGGTCACGCTCCTCGACGCCGCCACGGGCCAGGTCCGCGTCGAGACGGCCTCCGGCGACGGCCCCGTCGACGCGATCTACCGCGCCATCGACGGCGCCGCGGGCCGGCCGCACCGGCTCGAGACGTACTCCATCCGCGCCCTCACGAAGGCCGCCGACGCCATGGGCGAGGCGCTCGTCGTCGTCTCCGACGGCCCGGCGCTCGCGCAGGGCAAGGCCACCGGCACCGACATCCTCCGCGCCTCCGCCGAGGCCTACGTCCAGGCCCTCAACGGCCTCGACGCCGACGACCACGACGAGGGCGGCTTCGTCAAGGAGGGCATCATGGCCTCGTTCGACACGGTCTAGAGAGGTACGGGATGGGGGATGCGGGCGGCCCCGCTTCTTCTCGTCCCACCGCATTCCTCGATCCCTCCATCCCTCATTCCTCCATGCGCAGCGACACCGTCAAAGCCGGCTTCGAGCGGGCCCCGCACCGGAGCCTCCTCCGGGCGACCGGCCAGATCGAGTCCGACGCCGACTTCGACAAGCCGTTCATCGGCGTCTGCAACTCGTACATCGACCTCATCCCGGGGCACGTCCACCTCCAGAGCTTCGGGAAGGTGGTCAAGCACGCCGTGCGCGCGGCCGGCGGCGTCCCGTTCGAGTTCAACACGATCGGCGTCGACGACGGAATCGCGATGGGCCACCTCGGGATGCGCTACTCGCTGCCCTCACGCGAGCTCATCGCCGACTCGGTCGAGACGGTCGCCGAGGCGCACCAGCTCGACGGGCTCGTCTGCATCCCGAACTGCGACAAGATCGTGCCGGGGATGCTCATGGGCGCCCTCCGCATCAACGTCCCGGTCGTGTTCGTGTCGGGCGGGCCGATGGCCGCCGGCCGCCTCCCGGACGGCTCGAAGGCCGACCTGTCGAGCGTGTTCGAGGGCGTCGGGAAGTACCAGACGGGCGAGATCAACGACCAGCAGCTCCACGACCTCGAGGCCTTCGCCTGCCCGACGTGCGGCTCGTGCTCGGGGATGTTCACGGCCAACTCGATGAACTGCCTCATGGAGGCGCTCGGGCTGGCGCTGCCCTACAACGGGTCGATCCTGGCCACCGACCCGCGCCGCCGCGAGCTGGCCCGGTCCGCCGCTCGGCGCATCGTGGAGCTCGTCGAGCAGGACCTGAAGCCGCGCGACGTCGTCACGACCGAGGCCTTCGACGACGCCTTCGCGCTCGACATGGCGATGGGCGGCTCGACCAACACGGTCCTCCACCTGCTGGCGGCCGCCCGCGAGGCCGAGGTCCCGTACGACCTCCGCCGGATCGCGAAGGTCTCGGCGCGGACGCCCTACCTCTGCAAGGTGTCGCCCTCGACGCCGAACGTCCACATGGAGGACGTCGAGGCGGCGGGCGGCGTGCCGGCGATTCTGAAAGAGCTCGACGCCATCGGCAAGCTCCACCGCGACCGCCCGACGGTCGCCGGTCCGCTCCGCGACACGATCGAGGCGGCCACGAACAAGAACCCCGACATCATCCACCCGGCGCACAAGGCGTTCCGCAAGACCGGCGGCCTGTCGGTCCTCTTCGGCAACCTGGCACCCGAGGGCGCCATCGTCAAGAGCGGCGCGGTGATCGAGGAGATGCTCACGTTCGAGGGCCCCGCGCGGATCTACGAGTCGCAGGACGACGCCGTCGCGGGCATCCTCGGCGGCGAGGTGCAAAAGGGCGAGGTCGTCGTGATCCGCACCGAGGGACCGAAGGGCGGGCCCGGCATGCCCGAGATGCTCCAGCCGACGAGCGCGCTCGCGGGGATGCACCTCGACACCCACGTTGCGATGATCACCGACGGCCGGTTCTCGGGCGCTACGCGCGGCCTCAGCATCGGCCACGCCTCGCCCGAGGCGGCCTCGGGCGGCCCCATCGGCGCCGTCCGCCCCGGCGACACGATCCGCATCGACATCCCGAACGGCGAGCTCACACTCTTGGTGGACGAGGCCGAGATCGCCCGGCGGCTCGCCGAGGCGCCGGCCTTCGTGCCCAAGATCCGGAGCGGCTGGCTCGGCCGCTACGCCCACTTCGTGACGAGCGCCTCCGACGGCGCCATCCTCCGACTGCCGGACCTGCCGGCCACCGCGCCCGCCTCGGGCGACGGCGCGACCGTCCCGGCCGCCACCCCCGAGCCGTCCTGACCCCCGGCTCTCCCTCCCGCTGACGACTTCCGTCCGCACCCCACCATGACCACGGATCTCCCCCGCACCGCCCACCGCGCCGCGCCGACCCCGGCGACGGCGCCCGCGCCCGAAGCGCCGGTCCTCACCGGCGCCGACATCTTCGTCCGGAGCCTCGAGGCCGAGGGCGTCGAGTACGTCTTCGGGCACCCCGGCGGCGCCATCATCAAGATCTACGACGCGCTCGCGCAGCTCCAGCCGTCGTTCCAGCACATCCTCGTGCGCCACGAGCAGGCCGGGACGCACGCCGCCGAGGGCTATGCCAAGGCCACCGGCAAGGTGGGCACGGTCCTCGTGACGAGCGGGCCCGGCGCGACCAACACGGTCACGGGCATCGCCGACGCCATGATGGACTCCGTCCCCCTCGTCGTGTTCACGGGCCAGGTCTCGGTCCCGCTCATCGGGGGCGACGCGTTCCAGGAGGTCGACACGATGGGCGTGACGCGGTCGGTGACGAAGCACAGCTTCCAGGTCCGCCACGCAGCCGACCTCGCGCCGACCATCAAGGCGGCCTACCACATCGCGCGGACCGGCCGGCCCGGCCCCGTCGTGGTCGACCTGCCCAAGGACATCCTCGTCGAGGAGGCCCCGTTCGAGTATCCGGACTCGGTCGAGATCCGGGGCTACCACCCGGCCCACGAGGCCCGGCCCGATAAGGTCGAGCGGGCGATCCGGATGATCCGCGAATCGCAGAAGCCGCTGCTCTACGTCGGCGGCGGGACGATCTCGTCGAACGCGACGGAGGACCTGACGGAGCTGGCCCGCCACGCCCGGATCCCCGTCACGACGACGCTCCACGGCCTCGGCAGCTTCCCCGAGAGCGACGAGTTGGCGCTCGGGATGCTCGGGATGCACGGGACGTACTGGGCCAACATGGCCGTCCAGAACTGCGACCTGCTCATCGCCGTCGGCGCCCGGTTCGACGACCGCGTGACGGGCAAGCTCGACGCGTGGGCCCCGCACGCCGAGGTGATCCACATCGAGATCGACCCGTCGTGCGTCTCGAAGAACGTCTTCGCCGACCTCGCCATCTTGGGCGACGTCAAGGACGTGCTCGCCCAGATCCGCCCGCACGTCGAGCCGAAGTCGACCGACGCTTGGCTGGACCAGATCGCCGGGTGGAAGCGGCAGGTCGTGGAGGGCGAGGAGCCGGTCGCCGAGACCGGCGACGGCCTGCTCCGGCCGGAGGTCGCGATCCGAAAGCTGGGCCAGAAGGCCGGGGACCGCGGCGTGCTCACGACCGACGTCGGGCAGCACCAGATGTGGTCGGCCCAGTTCTTCGGCTTCGGCCGGACGCGGAGCCACATCACGTCGGGTGGGCTCGGGACGATGGGCTTCGGCTTCCCGGCCGCCATCGGCGCGGCGTTCGGCCTGCGGGGCACCGATGCCGTGGTCGTCTCGATCAACGGCGACGGCGGGTTCCTGATGAACATGCAGGAGCTCGGCGTGGCCAAGAAACACGGGCTCCCGATCAAGCTGGCGATCATCAACAACAGCCGGCTCGGGATGGTGCGGCAGTGGCAGGAGCTGTTCTTCGGCGAGCGCTACTCCGAGACCGACACGTCCGACACGAACCCCGACTTCGTCGCCCTCGCGGAGGCGTTCGGCTGCGTCGGCCTCCGCGCGCGCACGCCCGACGAGGCCGACGCCATCATCGACCAAGCGTGGGAGATCAACGATCGCCCCGTGCTGATGGAGTTCGTCGTCCCGAACGAGGAGATGGTCTTCCCCATGGTCCCGGCCGGCGCGGCGACCGACAACATGATCCTCAAGCGGTTCGCCCCCGAGGACTAGCCCCGCCCGCCTCGCCCCCGAGGCGGACGCCCCCGCGCCCTCCGACTCCCCCCATGTCCACACCGAACGGCACGGCGCCCCGCGCGCTCACCCCCCAGCAGCTCCTCCGGAAGCGGGCCGACGGCGAGACCGTCCTCCACGACGCCCCGGAGACCTCGCTCACCCACGTCCTCTCGATCCTCATCGAGAACCACGCCGGCGCGCTCAACCGCGTCGTCAATTTGTTCTCGGCGCGGAACCTCAACCTCGACAGCGTCTCCGTCGGGCCGACCGACGACCCGACCGTCTCGCGGCTCACCGTGGTCACGACCGGCACGCGCCGGCAGATCCGGCAGGCCGTCCGCCTCGTGCGCCAGCTCCTCGACGTGCTCGCGCTCGACGAGTTCACGCCCGGCGACCCGGTCGTCGAGCGCGAGCTGTGCCTCGCCAAGCTCCGCGCGACGACCGCCGACCGCTCGGCCGTGCTCGAGCTGGCCCGCGGCCTCGGCGCGACCGTCGTCCACGCCGACCGCGAGGCCGTGACCGTCGAGCTCACCGGCACGTCGGCAGAGATCGACGCCTTCATCGAGGTCGCCAGCGAGCATGCGCTGTTGGAGGTCGCCCGCTCCGGCCGCCTCGCCTTCCACCGCCAACGGCACCTCTCCCTCACCTGACCCCACCCGCCTCGCCCCCGAGGCGGACCGACCCGACTCTCCCCTCCATGACCGTCCACTACGAGGCCGACCCGGCCGTCATCCGTCAAAAGACCGTCGCCGTGATCGGCTACGGCAGCCAGGGCCACGCGCACGCGCTCAACCTCCGCGACAGCGGCGTCGACGTGGTCGTCGGGCTCCGCCCAGCGTCGTCGTCGGCCGACGAGGCGCGGGCCGCGGGTCTCGAGGTCGTCACGCCGGCCGAGGCCGCCGAGCGGGCCGACGTGATCATGCTCCTTGTCCCGGACCAGCACCACAAAGCGGTCTACGAGGGCTCGATCCGCGAGCACCTCACGCCGGGCAAGGCGCTGGCGGTCGGCCACGGGTTCTCGGTCCACTACGACCAGATCCAGCCGCCGGAGGGCGTCGACGTGTTTCTGGTCGCGCCGAAGTCGCCGGGCCACCTCGTGCGGCGGACGTACGAGGAGGGGCGCGGCGTCCCGTGCCTCGTGGCCATCCACCAGGACGCGACGGGCGGCGCGCTCGACCTCGCGCTGAGCTACGCCGACGCCATCGGCGGCACGCACGCCGGCGTCATCGAGACGACGTTCAAGGACGAGACGGAGACCGACCTGTTCGGGGAGCAGGCCGTGCTGTGCGGCGGCTCGGAGGCCCTCATCAAGGCCGGGTTCGAGACGCTCGTCGAGGGCGGCTACCCGCCGGAGCTGGCCTACTTCGAGTGCCTCCACGAGCTCAAGCTCATCGTCGACCTCTACTACGAGGGCGGCCTGGAGCGGATGAACGACTCCGTGAGCGACACGGCCGAGTACGGCGGCCACGCCATCGGCGACCGGATCGTCACGCCGGCCGTGAAGGCCGAGATGAAGAAGGTCCTGGAGGAGGTGCAGTCGGGCGCCTTCGCCCGCGAGTTCATCGCCGACCAGGAGGCCGGCGCGCCGAAGCTGAAGGCGATGCGCGAGGCCTCCGAGTCGCACCCGATCGAGACGATCGGGAAGAAGCTCCGCGGCATGATGGACTGGCTCAAGCCCAAGACCGTCGAGCCCGCCGACGTCCCCACGTGATCTTGCTTGGCCTGCCTCGACAGTGGTCTGAGCACAGCCCTTACCACATGTCATCCTGAGCGAGCGGAGCCAGTCGAAGGATCTCCGCCCAGCACGACACTGAGGCGATCGCCCGAACGCGGTGCGCGCCGGAGATCCTTCGACTCCGGGCTTCGCCCTCCGCTCAGGATGACACCGCTGGCCGCTCCGCCATCCATGAAGGCCCGTCGTCGCGTCCGCCCCTAGACTGCCGCTGCCCCCGTCCGCCTCGGCGCTGAGGCGGGCACACCGGACCGACCGGCGTCTCACGCCTTCCGCCCCCCGATCCACGACATGACGATCACCGAAGCCATCCTCGCCAACCACGCCGGCCGCGACCGCGTGAGCCCCGGCGAGACCGTCTGGATCGACGTCGACACGCTCATGACGCACGACGTCTGCGGGCCGCCGACGATCGAGATCTTCAAGCGCGAGTTCGGCGAGGACGCCAAGGTCTGGGACAAGGAGGGCCTGGCCATCATCCCGGACCACTACATCTTTACGTCCGACCAGCACGCGCACCGGAACATCCAGATCCTGCGCGCCTTCGCCGCCGAGCACGACCTCCCGTACTACTACGACGTCGGCGGCGACGACTACAAGGGCGTCTGCCACATGGCCCTCGCCGAGGAGGGCTTCAACCGGCCCGGCACGACGCTCTTCGGCACCGACAGCCACACGTGCACCTCCGGCGCCTTCGGCCTGTTCTCGACCGGCATCGGCAACACGGACGCCGCGCTCATCATGGGCACGGGCAAGATCTGGGTCAAGGTGCCGGAGACGATGCGGTTCGTCTTCGAGGGCGAGCTCCCGCCGTACCTCATGGCGAAGGACCTCATCCTCGCCGTCATCGGCGACATCGGGACCGACGGCGCGACGTACCGCGCCATGGAGTTCGACGGCGAGGCCGTCTACGACCTCTCGGTCGAGGAGCGGATGACGCTGTGCAACATGGCCATCGAGGCCGGCGGAAAGAACGGGATCATCCAGCCCGACGCCAAGACGATGGACTACACGCGGGCGCGGACCGACCGCGACTTCACGCCCGTCTACACCTCACCTGACGCCCGCTTCCACTCCGAGCGCGTCTACGACGTGAGCCAGTTGGAGCCCGTCGTGGCGAAGCCGCACGCGCCAGACAACAAGGCGCCCGTGAGCGAGGTCGCCGGAACGAAGCTCGACCGGGCCTACATCGGGAGCTGCACCGGCGGCAAGATCGAGGACTTCGTCGCCGCGGCCAAGATTCTGAAGGGCCAGGAAGTCACGATCGACACGTACGTCGTGCCGGCGACGACGGACGTCCGCAAGGCGCTGTGGACGGAGAAAGTCGACGGCGAGACGCTGGCGGACATCTTCGAGAACGCGGGCGCCAAGATCGGCCTGTCGAGCTGCGCCGCCTGCCTCGGCGGCCCGCCGGACACGTTCGGCCGGACGCACGGCACGGAGGTCGTCATCTCGACCACGAACCGCAACTACCCCGGCCGGATGGGCTCGAAGCAGTCGGCCGTCTACCTCGCCTCGGCGCTCACGACGGCGGCCAGCGCCCTCTCCGGCGTCATCACCGACCCCCGCGACGTGCTCGTCGCCTGACACACCGACATCGCCCACACAAACTCCTCCCTGGGCCATCCTGGGCGAGCGGAGCGAGTCGAAGGATCTCTGGGGCGACGCAGTCTCAAGCTGGGGCCGAGAGCGTTGACTCACCGCGGTGCTCGTTAGAGATCCTTCGACTCCGGGCTCCGCCCTCCGCTCAGGATGACACGATCCGACCGACTCTCTTTCTCATGAACGACCTCATCCGCGGGAAGGCCTACGTCCTCGGCGACCACGTCGACACGGACCAGATCATCCCGGCCCAGCACCTCGTCTACAGCCTGACCGACCCCGAGGAGCGGAAGCTGTACGGCACGTACGCGCTGTCGTCGGTGCCGCCGGAGGGGGCGGGCCTCCCGGACGGCCACGTCCCGTTCGTGGCTGAGGGGGAGCATCGGAGCGAGTACACCGTGATCGTGGGGGGCGGCAACTTCGGGTGCGGGTCGAGCCGCGAGCACGCGCCGTTCGCGCTCCGCGAGGCCGGCATCGAGGCCGTCGTGGCCGAGAGCTACGCCCGGATCTTCTACCGCAACTCGGTCGACGGCGGCTTCCTGGCCCCGTTCGAGACGCCCGAGACGCTGAACGACAAAGTGAGGACCGGCGACGAGGTCGAGCTCGACACGAAGGCCGGGACGCTCACGAACGTGACGACGGGCGAGAGCTGGGCGCTCCAGCCGCTCGGCGACGTGGCGGGGATTCTGGAGGCCGGCGGCGTGTTCGAGTACGCCCGCCAGCAGGGCCTCATCCCGGCCTGACCCCGTCGCGGCGCCGCGGCGGCCCCCCCCCGCCTCGGCGTCGAGGCGGGGGTGGAGGCGCCCGTCTGTTCGGGAAGCGTGACGGTCCGGAGGACGGACCGTGAGGGCCCCGAGCGGCCGGCGTGAAGGCCGCATCGCCCCGTGTAGGACGGAAGCGGTTCGGGAAGCGCTTTGTTGTTAAGCGATTGTGGGGCAAGCGCTTCCGGTGGATCCAACGATCAACATCCGGCCGGCCGAGGGGTTGATTCGCCTCCCCCCACAACCCCGACGGCCATGACGTTCCGCCTCCGCTTCCCGACCCTTTTCGAAGGCCTCTTCGCTGCGGCCCAGATCCGACACGCCTCGTACTGGGGCGAGTGCGCCCACTGCGGCCGCACGACGCCCTGGTACACCAACACGCTCCGCGGCGAGTACCGCTGCACCGAGTGCGGCCACTCGCCGCTTGGGAAAGAGGCCTAAGCAGCCGATACACTCAAGAGCGGTCTCTCTGCCTGCCAGCGACTTCCCCCGCCGGCCGGCGACTTCGGAGAGACCGCACGCGGGGCGGGCCTAGCTTCTGGGCCCGCCCCGTCCCTGTCTGTGACCGCCCCCCAACCCGGCGACCTCGCCCGCCTCACCCGCTTCGTCGCCACCGCGGCCGTCGTTCTCACGGCCGGGGTCGTGTTCGCGACGGCCGGCGAGCGGCCGTGGCAGTCGGTCGCGGCCGTCGTGATGATCTCGCTGCTGCCCTACGTGGTGTTCGTGGCGCTGGCCCGGTGGGCCGCGGGCACCGTCCAGGCCGAGGCGGCCGTGCTCGGCGGGCTGGTGCTGGCCGTGTTCTTCGCCGTCGGGCTGTACGTCATGGCGTTCGTGGTCGCGCCCGGGCCTCGGAGCGCGTCGGCGCCGCTCGCGGTGCCGCTGTTCCAGTCGTTCGCGGTGGCGCTGGCCGGCGCGGCCGCCGCCTTCTTTCGGTGGCGCGCGCAGCGGTCGGGCTAGCTTCTGAACGCACCGCCCTCGCTCTCGTGATCCTCGCCGCCTCCGTCCTCGCCGCCGACTTCGGCCGCCTCGAGGCGCACGCCCGCGAGGCCCTCGACGCCGGCGCCGACTGGCTCCACATCGACGTGATGGACGGCCACTTCGTGCCGAACATCTCGTTCGGGGCGCCCGTCATGCGCGGTCTCCGCGCCCTCGCCGACGAGACCGGCACGCCGTTCGACGTCCACCTCATGATCGAGGACCCGGACCGCTACCTCGACGCCTTCGCCGAGGCGGGCGCGGCCACCATCACGGTCCACCAGGAGGCGTGCCCGCACCTCCACCGGACGGTCCAGGCCATCCACGCCCTCGGCTGCCGGGCCGGCGTGGCCCTCAACCCGGCGACGCCGCTGGAGACGCTGGAGGAGATCGCGCCCGACCTCGACCTCGTCCTCGTCATGACGGTCAACCCCGGCTTCGGCGGGCAGGCGTTCATCGAGGGGTCCGTCGACAAGGTCCGCCGCTGTCGCCACCTGCTCGACCGGCGCCGGAGCCGGGCCGTCATCGAGGTCGACGGCGGGATCGCACCCGACAACGTTCGCAGGATCGTCGAGGCCGGGGCGGAAGTCGTCGTCGCCGGGAGCGCCGTCTTCCGCGGCGACGTGGCGGCCAATGTGACCGCGTTCCGCCAGGCGACGGCTCTCCGGGCGTAGGCACCTCGCGCCGCGCCGCGCGTAGGTCCGCTCCCACCCGCCCCTCGCCATGCGCCGCCTTCTCGCCGCCTTCGTCGTGCTCTCCGCCTGCGCCGGCCCGCCCTCGGCCAACGACCCGTACGACCCTGATCCCTACGAGCCGCCTCCGGTCGAGGAGGCCGGCCTCGACGGGTTGACCTCCGATCAGCGGGCGTCGCTCCGGGGGCTCCCGTTCCCCGCGCTCGTGCCGGGCGACGTCGGCGCGTTTGCGCTCGACCGGTTCGCGGCCGACAGCGACGGCCGGTTCGGGAACTATGCCCTCGGCTACCGCCGCGCCGATGGCGCCTGCTTCGAGGTCTCGGGCGCGAACGAGGGTCTCGGCGGACCGGAGTACCCGATCGTCTCGACCGCGGTGACGATCCGCGATCTCGGCCGAACGATCCGCCTGTACAAGGCCGGCGACGACCCGCGTGGGACGAGCGCCCAGGTCTGGGGCGTCGGGACGATCGTGTCGGAGTTCGTGGAGCTCGACGGGGCCGGGATCCTCTTCCTCAGCGACACGCAGGGGGGCTGCCGACCGCTCTCGCTGGAGGAAGCCGCGGAGTTCGTCGCCGACCTCCGCCGCCTCCCCGACGGCCCGGCGTCCAGCGCGGTCTCCTCGCCCCGATCGACGGAGCCCACCCCGCCGACCGACCCCGCCGCGCTCGGCCCCTTCGCCCCGGCCGACGACCTCCTCGCCGACTACAACGCGGCCTCGACGCCCGAGGTCGCTGCTGAGGCCCTCGCCCGCCGCTACGACGCCGACGAGGTCCGCATCGAGGCGCTTGAGGAGACGTCGTACGAGGCGACCGTCCTGGTGACGGCCCTCGGCCTCCGCGACGACTCGGTCCGCGACGAGCGGCTCCGGCTGACGTACGCGCCCTACGGCCCGACGTGGGAGCTCGTGGCCGCCGGCCGACAGACGCGCTGCCAGCCCGGCCGTGGCCACCAGGACTGGAGCGACGGCCGCTGCAGCTAGGCCCGCCTCGGCACCGAGGCGGGGCGAGTCGGTTTGCCAGCCTCGGTAGCTTGTGGCATGGCCGCGCTCGCCCACGTCGTCCCGCTCACGTCCGTCGACGGCGTGTACACGTACCGCGTGCCGGACGAGATGGCCGCCGAGGCGGTCCCCGGCGCCCGCGTGCTCGTCCCGTTCGGGCGGCGCCAAATCACCGGCGTCGTCGCCGAGCGGGTCGACGGGGGCACCGACGGGCTCAAGCCGCTCCATGACGTCCTCGACGCGCGTCCGGCGCTCCCGCCCGACCTGCTGGCGCTCACGCGGTGGGTCGCCGAGTACTACCTCTGCGCGTGGGGCGAGGCCGTCAAGGCCGCGCTCCCGAGCGGGACCGAGGTCGAGAGCCGGCGCGTCGCCCGCGCGCTCGCCCCGCCCGACGCCTGGGACGAAAAGCGGGGCCGCGCCATCCTCCGCGCGCTCCACGAGAGGAACGGGACGGGCCTCCCCGTGGCGGCTCTCGCCGAGGTCCTCAACCGGAAGACGGTCCCCCAGAACCTCCTCCGACGGATGGAGGCCGCCGGCGTGCTCGAAGTCGAGCACGAGGTCCAGGACGCGAGCGTGACCGCCAAGACGGCCCGCCACCTTCGCCTCGGCGACGGCGCGGAGGACGCCGAGGTCCGCGGCGCGAAGCAGCGCGCGCTCCTCGACTGGCTCGCCGAGGCGGGCGAGGTCGTCCTCCAGGCGGAGGCGCTCGCGGCGACGGGCGCCAGTTCCTCGACCGTCAAGAGCCTCGAGACGCACGGGCTCGTCGAGGCGTTCGACGCCGAGGTCGAGCGAAGGGCCGATGGGATGGACGTCGAGGCCGTGCCGCCCGCGGCGCCGCTCGACCTCCACCCGGCACAGACGGCGGCGCTCGAAGCCATCGTCGGCGCCATTCAGACCGCGCGCGCCGAGACGTTCCTCCTCCACGGCGTCACGGGGAGCGGGAAAACGGAGGTCTACCTCCGCGCGCTCCGCGAGGCGCTCGACCGTGGAAAGAGCGCCATCGTCCTCGTCCCCGAGATCGCGCTCACGCCGCAGACGGTCCGCCGCTTCCGGGCCCACTTCGGCGACCGCGTCGCCGTGCTCCACAGCCGGATGAGCCCCGGCGAGCGGCTCGACGCCTGGACGCGGATCCGCGACGGCGTCTACCCCATCGTCATCGGGCCGCGGAGCGCCGTGTTCGCGCCGGTCGGGGATCTCGGGCTCGTCGTGGTGGACGAGGAGCACGAGGCGAGCTACAAGCAGTTCGACCCGGCCCCGCGCTACCACGCGCGCGACGTGGCCGTGATGCGGGCGTACCGGGCCGGCGCCGTCTGCGTCCTCGGCAGCGCGACGCCGTCGATGGAGACGGTCGCGAACGCGAACGCGGAGAAGTACACCCGGCTCGAGATGCCCGAGCGCGTGCCCGTCCGCGGCCCCGACGGGACGACGCGCCAGCCGGCGCCGCTGCCGCCGGTCCGGGTGATCGACCTCACCCGCGAGCGCCAGATCCGCCGGCTCAAGGGCGCGCTGTCGCACGACCTCCGCGAGGCGATCACGGCGCGGCTGGCGAAGGGCGAGCAGACGATCCTCCTCCAGAACCGCCGCGGCTACGCCCCCGTCCTCACCTGCGACGACTGCGGCTGGACGCCGGCGTGCCGCGACTGCGCCGTCTCGCTGACGGTCCACAAGGCGTCGCACAACCTCCGGTGCCACTACTGCGGCCGGGCCGAGCGGATTCCGCGCCCGTGCCCGTCGTGCGGGAGCCCGGCGCTGGCGCTTCTCGGGAGCGGCACGCAGCGCGTCGAGGAGGAGATCGAGGAGGTCTTCCCGGAGGCCCGCGTGCTGCGGATGGACCTCGACACGACGAGCCGGAAGGGCGCGCACCGCAAGATCCTCGACCGGTTCGGCCGCGGCGACGCCGACGTCCTGCTCGGCACGCAGATGGTGGCGAAGGGCCTCGACTTCCCGCGCGTCACGCTCGTCGGCGTGGTCGAGGCGGATACGGGGATGCTCCTCCCCGACTTCCGCGCCGCCGAGCGGACGTTCCAGTTGCTGGCGCAGGTCGCCGGGCGAGCGGGGCGCCACGACCTCCCGGGCGAGGTGCTCCTCCAGACCCGCAACCCCGAGCACCCGGCCCTCCAGTTCGCCCTCCGCCACGACTTCCACGGCTTCGCCCTCGGCGAGCTCGGCGAGCGGATGGCGCTCGGGTACCCGCCCTACGGCCGGCTCGTCGGCGTGGAGGTCAAGGGACCGCATGAGGGCTCGACGTTTGCGCTCGCCGACCGCTGGGGCGCCGCGCTCCGCACCGAGGCGGGCCGGGTGGCCGGTGTCGAGGTCCTCGGCCCGGTGCCGGCGTTCGTCGGCCGCGTCAAGCGGTGGTGGCGCGTCCACCTTCTCGTGAAGGCACCCCGCTCCCTGCCCGCCTCGGTGCTGGCGTCGCTGGTGCGAACGGCCGAGGGACGCGTCAAGACGCCGTCCGGTCACCGCGTGAACCTCGACGTGGACCCGGTGGGGCTGTACTGAGCGACCCGGTGGGGAAAGCCTGGAGCGTGGGCGGGGACGAAACCAGCAGGGCCGCGCGGCCTTTGGAGTGGCAGCCGCCCCTTCTGCCATGACCCGCCGCTTCTGGATCGTCCTCCTCCTCGCCGCCCTCGGGCTCGGTGCCGTCGTCGTCGTGTCGATCGTCAACGCGTCGGGCGGCGGGGACCCCTCGACCACCGAGGTCGACGAGGTGACCGGCCCGGCCGACGGTGCGACGCCCGTGGCCCGGTGACCGTCTTCGGCCTCCTCGCTCGGCTCCTCGGGCTCGTCGCCATCGCCGACGTCCTGGTCGTCGTGGGGCGGCGGCTCCGGCAGAACCCGCCGCCGGGCCTCCGCTGACGGACCGCGCCCATGACCGCCCCCTATTCCCAGGTCCCCGAGGACGACCTCACACTCCGCGACCAGCTCGCGCTCGACCGGACCGTCCTCGCCAACGAGCGGACGCTCTTGGCGTACCTCCGCACCGCGCTCGCACTACTGGCCGGCGGCGTCACGCTGCTCCACTTTATCGACACGGCCTGGGCGATCCTCGTGGGGTGGACGGCGATCCCGCTGGCCGCCGTCGTCACGGTGATGGGTGCCATGCGGTACCTCCGCGTCCGGCACCGGCTCCGGCAGATCGGCACCGTCTGACCCGGCCCGCCTCGGCCCTTCGGCTTCGCTCAGGAGAGCCGCCGAGGTGGGAGGGGCTAGCTAAAGGTGCGCGCGGAGGGCGTCGAGCGTCGAAGGGATCGTCTCGACCGATACGGGCGCGTCCCACAGCGACGCCAGGCGCTCGGGCGCCTCGGGCGCGACGCCGGCCGCGGCCTCGACGGCCTCCGGAAACTTGGCCGGGTGCGCCGTCGACAGGACGATCATCGGCCCCGCCTCGCCCCGCCCCCGGGCCCGTCGGGCGGCCTCCAGCCCGACCGCCGTGTGCGGGTCGGCGAGGTAGCCCGTCTCGTCGTGGACGCGGCGCATCGAGGCCGTCGTCTCCTCATCCGTCACGGCCTCGCCGCGGACGAGCGACCGGAGCTGATCGTCCGAAAACAGCGACCGGAGGCGTTCGAGATTGCTCGGAACGCCGACGTCCATCGCGTTCGAGAGCGTCCGCACGGAGTCGCCGGCGGGCGGGTCGCCGCCGTCGAGGAAGCGCGGGAAGCCGTCGTTGGCGTTGTGGGCCGCGAGGAAGCCGGCCACGTCCAGCCCGCCGCGCATCGCGAGCGTCCCGGCCGTGAGGTTGCCAAGGTTGCCGCTCGGCACCACGAACGCCGGCGGGCCCTCGGCGCCAGCGACGGCCAGCTCGCGGCCCGCCCAGAGGTAGTACAGCGTCTGCGGCAGCAGCCGCCCGATGTTGATCGAATTGGCCGATGACAGCCGGCCCTTCGCGGGCCGGGCCTCCGAGAACGCCTGCTTCACGAGCCGCTGGCAGTCGTCGAACGTGCCCTCGACGGCGAGGGCCTGGACGTTGTCGCGCTCCACGATGAGCTGCCGCTCCTGGACCGCGCTCACCTGTCCCATCGGGTAGAGCAGCACCACGCGGACGCCCTCGACGCCCTCGAAACCGGAAGCGACGGCGCTGCCCGTGTCGCCCGAGGTCGCGGCGAGGATCGTGACCGGCTCGCCGCCGAGGGCCGCGCCCATCAACCGCGCCATCGTCCGCGCGCCGACGTCCTTGAACGAGAGCGTCGGCCCGTGGAACAGCTCGAGGACGTGGACGCCGTCCCACCCGCCGCCCCGCAGCGGGACGAGTGGGATCGGGAACGAGAGCGCGTCCATCACGAGCGCGTCGAGGCGGTCCACCTCGGGGAGCCACTCGGCGAGGACGCGCCCGCCGAGGTCCGCCAGCGCCGTCGCGCTCTGCCAGCCGGCCGGGAGGGCGGGGACGTGGGTGGGGACGTAGAGCCCGCCGTCGGGCGCGAGCCCGTCCAAGAGGGCCTCGCGGAACGGGACGGGATCGGCGCCGCCGCGCGTGCTGACGTAGAGGGGAGCGCTCATCGGGTCGGTCGGGGGAAGGTGCGGGCGCGGGTCCCTCCGCCTCGACGGCTCTCCTGAGCGAAGCCGAAGGGCCGAGGCGGACGGGGCGAGGATCAGATCGTGCGGACGCCCTCCGTGTCGACCTCGGCCACCCAGCCGTGGGCGTCGATGGCCCCCTCACGGCTGGCGTCGACCATCGCTGTGAGGATCGCGTCGGCGTCGGCGCCGTCGGAGGGGATGGCGAACATGGCGGGGCCGGAGCCCGTGAGCGCGCAGCCGGCCGCGCCCGCGTCGAGCGCCGCGGCCTTCACGGCGCGGTACACCGGCACGAGCGTCGCCCGGTGCGGCTCGGCGAGCCGGTCACGCATGAGGTGCGTGCCGACCTCAGCCCAGTCGCCCTCCAGGAGCGCCGCGAGGAGGAACGCCAGCTCCGCCGCCTGCGCCGAGGCATCCTTGTGCGGCACCGTCCCGGGAAGCACGGCCCGCGCCTGCCGAGTCAGGACCTCCACATGCGGCACGATCACGGCGATCGGCGGCGCCTCGGGCAACGCGAGGCGCCGGTAGGCGCGCGGGTCCGACGGCGACGTGAGCACGAGCCCGCCGAACAGGGCCGGCAGCACGTTGTCGCCGTGGTAGCTCCCCGACGCCGCGAACTCGCCCTCGAGGACGGCGTCCACGAGCCCGGGCTTGTCGAAGGGGCTCCCGAGCACGGCGTTCGCCGCCCACGCGCCCGCCACCGCGCTCGCCGCCGACCCGCCGACGCCGGACCCCAGCGGCACGCCCTTCTCGATCCGCAGCCCCACGCCGCCCTCGGCGCCCGACGTGCGGAGGACGTGGAGCGCCGCGCGGCCGGCCGTGTTCTTCTCGGGGTCGGTCGGGATCGACGGCGGACCCTCGATCGTGACGCCCGGTGCGTCGGTCCGCCACGCCTCGACGTGGTCGCCGAGGCCGGTCACACACAGGCCGAGCGCGTCGAAGCCCGGGCCGAGGTTGGACAGCGAGGCCGGTCCGAAGGCGGTGACAGAGTCGGGCATGGGGTCGGGTCGGTCCGCCTCGGCACCGAGGCGGGGGGAGTCGGGAAATTGAGTCGCGGCGGCCCCTGGCGTCATCGTGAGCGAGCGGAGCGAGTCGAAGGGTCTCTAGTGCGACCAGGTCTCAAGCTCACGCCGGGAGCGCTGCCCGGCCGCGGTGCTCGCCAGAGATCCTTCGACTCCGACCTGCGGCCTCCGCTCAGGATGACACGGGATGGGCGGAGGGGGAAACGGGACGATGGAAGATCGACCGACGCGCGCTACGGCATGAGCTCGGCGGCCTTGACGAGGTCGGCCAGGAGGCCGGCGGCGGTCACGTCGGGGCCGGCGCCGGGGCCCTGGACCACGAGCGGCGTCTCGTGATACCGCGCCGACTGGATGAGGATCACGTTGTCGGTCCCCCGCGAGCGCGCGAACGGCGACTCGGCTCCGACCGCCCGGACGCCGACGCTCAGGCCGTCGTCCGTGATCTGGCCGACGTAGGCGAGCCGCTTGCCCTCGGCCTCGGCGGCAGCCACGCGCTCGGCCCACGCCGCGTCGAGGCCCTCCAGGCCGTCCATGAACGCCTCGACCGAGACGTCCGCCAGCTCGGGCGGGACGAGCGATTCGACCTCGAGGTCGGCGCGCTCGACCTCGCGGCCCGTCTCGCGCGCCAGGATGAGGAGCTTTCGCGCCACGTCCTCGCCTGTCAGGTCGTCGCGGGGGTCGGGCTCGGTGAGCCCCCGCGCCTTCGCTTCGCGGACGGCCTCCGAGAACGACGCGCCGTCCGCGAGCTGGTTGAACAGGAACGCGAGCGTCCCCGAGAACACGCCCTCGACGTGGTCGATCCGGTCGCCCGAGCGGAGGAGGTCGCGGACCGTGAACACGACCGGGAGGCCGGCCATGACCGTCGTCTCGTAGTGGTAGCTCACCTCGCGCCGGCCGGCGGCCTCGCGGAGCTGGCGGTAGTACGCCATGTCGAGCGTGTTGGCCTTCTTGTTCGGCGTGACGACGCCGACGCCGTTCTCGAGCCACGTCACGTAGCGCCGGGCCACGGCCTCCGAGGCCGTCGCGTCGACCACGATCCGCCGTTCGAGGCCGCCGGCGAGGAGCTTCTCGTCGAGCGCGTCGAGGTCGGCCGCCTCGGCGTCGCCGTCGAGGATCTGGACCGAGAGCGGGAGGCCGCCCGCGTCCCACGCCATCTTGCGCGAGTTCGCCAGCCCGACCAGCCGCATGTGGATCCGGTCCTGCTCCATCAGGATCGGCGCATGGGCGTCGAGGATCTCGACGAGCTTCCGCCCGACCGTCCCCGTCCCGATCACGACGACGTGGACGCGCGCGCGGCGGAGAGGGAACGCCTCGTGGAGCGCCTGGAGCGCCGCCCGGACGTCCTCCTGCCGGACGACGAGCGAGATGTTGGTCTCGGCCGCTCCCTGCGCGATCGCCAGCACGTTGACGCCGGCGCGCCCGAGCGTGGCGAACAGGCGGCCCGCCAGCCCGGGCTGGTGCCGCATCCCCTCCCCCACCGCCGACACGACGGCGCAGCCGGGGATCGCGTAGATCTGGCGGAGGTCGCCCCGCTCCAGCTCCACCGCGAACGCGTCCTGGAGCGCGGCGACGGCGTCCTCGGCGTGGTCGCCGTCGACCACGAAGCAGACGCTCTGCTCGCTCGACGCCTGGCTCGTCATCCGGACGTTGACGCCGGCGCCCGAGAGCGCCTCGAACAGCCGCGCGCCGACGCCGAGCACGGCCTGGATCCCGCCGCCCTCGACCATCACGATGGCCACGTCGCGGACCGACGAGATCGCCTTGACGCGGAGGTCCAGCGCGTCGGTCTCGTCGGAGATGAGCGTGCCGGCCTCGTTCGGGTCGAGGGTGCTCTTGATGAGGATCGGGATGCCGGCCCGCTCGACGGGGAGCATCGTCCGCGGGTGGAGGACCTGGGCGCCGAAGTAGGCCAGCTCGGCGGCCTCGCGGTAGCTCAGGCGCGGGAGCGGGACGGCCTCCGGCACGAGCCGCGGGTCGGCCGTGTAGACGCCGGCCACGTCGGTCCAGATGACGCACTCGGCGGCGTCGAGCGCCGCGGCCAGGATCGTCGCCGTGTAGTCGGAGCCGGACCGGCCGAGCGTCGTCGTGACGCCGGTCGCCGTCGAGCCGATAAAGCCCGTGACGACGGCGACCTCGCCCGCGGGGAGATCGCCGACCACGCCCTGCGTGAGCCGGCGCGTCGTGTCGTGGTCGACGGTGGCGCTACCGAATCGGCTGTCGGTGCGGATGAGGCCGGCGGCGTCGAGAGCCGTCGCGGCGTGCCCGGCGGCGCGGAAGGCGGCGGCCACGATCGGGGCCGAGAGCCGCTCGCCGGTGGCGAGGACGGCGTCGCGCGTCCGGTCCGTGGCCTCGCGCAGGAGCGAGACGCCGTCGAGGAGCTCCGTGAGCTCCCCGAGGCGGGCGTCCAGCGTCGCCTGGAGCGCCATGCGGTCTTCGGGCGCGGCGAGCGCGTCGGCCGCGGCCTCATGCCGCTGACGGACGGCGTCGACGGCGGCCTGGTGGCCGTCGCGGGCGAGCGCGGCGTCGAGCGCGGCGAGGAGGTCGTCCGTCGTGCCGCCGAGGGCGGACACGACGACGACCTTCCGACCCTCGGCCGGCGTGGCCGCGACGAGCTCGACGACGCGGCGGATCCGGTCGGGCGTGGCGACGGAGGTGCCCCCGAACTTGGAGACGTGGGGAGAAGACGGCATGGGCGAGACGAAAAACGCCCGCGCTCCGGAGGGGAGGCGGGCGGACCGAGTGAGACGAGCGCCGAGTGGCGGCTCCGATCACCGGCGACGCTCCGCCCCCCAGGGGCCGAGCGTTCGCGTAATCGCCGTCGCGCAGGGGCCCGCGGTCGTGCGAGCCGGGCGGCGGCGAGGTGGGGACGTGACCGGCATACCGCGGAAGCTAGCGGGGCGCCCCGGTTCGGGCAACCAAACCGAGCCGCCGCCGCAGCCCCGAAGCGCTTCCAACTCGGAAAAAAGACCGCTCCCTCGGTACGCTCGGGGTCCAATTCGGGGCTCCGTTCAAAGCAGACCGCCCGGTCGCGTACGTTCGCGACTCGACCCGTCCCCCCATCATGGACCGCATCCGGGTCCTCAAGGATCTGTCCGCATCGCTCCGCGACGTGGCCGCCCGCGTGGGCCGGCTGGAGGCGAGCCAGCAGTCGAGCCCGTTCCCCAGCCCGTCGTTCGGCGCCGGTCTCCGCCGCGTCCGCGACGACCTCGCGCGGCTCCTCGTCCAAGTCGACGCCCTCTGCCGCGTCGGCCGGCCCCCCGAGCCGTAACGGGACGCCCCCCGACGACCCGTCGGCCGGAGAAAATGAACCGCCCGTGCGGATCTCGGCCGCCCGCCACGGCCGTGTTTGGGCCGACGAGGTGGGACGGTGACTCACCATCCCCCGCCACCAATCCCACGGGCGGGTGCGCGTGGAGCACCCTCGCGCGCGCAGGCACGGGGTTCGCTTAGGGGCCGGGCGACTCCTTTCCCCCTGCACCCATGGGACAGCAGCAACTCCTCCTCCTCGTCCTCACCGTCGTCATCGTCGGCCTCGCGGTCGTCATTGGGATCGAGGCCTTCGACGAGAACGAGCGCAAGTCGAGGCTCGACGCCATGACCAACGAGGCCGTCCGGATCGCGGCCGAGGCGCAGGCCTGGAGCCTCAAGTCGCCCGTCTTCGACGGGCCCGAGGCGGGCGAGGGCTTCGCCGAGCTCACGTTCACCCGCCTCGGTTACGTCGCCGACGACCTCGGCGTCTACGCGACGCAGAACGGCCAGTACGCCTTTACCGACACCGGGGCCGGATGCGCCCGCCTCATCGGCGTCGACGCCGAGTACGACATGGACAGTGGCGACCCGGGCGACCTCGACCTCTACGTCCAGGCCGTCATCACGGGCCCGGGCCCCGACGACATCCAGATGTCGACCGACGGGACGCCGATCTCCTGCTAACGCTCGGCACGTCCTCGACCCGCAGTGGGGACGCGGCGCATCGTGTCTCTACTGCGAGCGGACCCCCGAGGCGGGCCTACTCGAGTTCGTCGCGGCGGTCGCGGAGCGTCTTGTTGAGGAGCGCGCGGGCCCGGAAGATGTGGGCCTTGACGGTCCCGAGCGGGAGGTCGAGCTCCGCCGCGATCTCGTCGTAGGTCATCTCCTCCTGATGCCGCATGACGATCACGCGGTGGTACTTCGGCGGGAGGGCCTCGATGGCCTCGCGGAGGATCGCGTTGCGCTGGTCGCGGACGACGGCCTTGTCTGGGCGGTACGTCGAGTCGGGCAGTTCCATTTGGAGCTCGCCGTCGCGCGTCTGGATCGGCTTGTCGATCGAGCGCGTCGGGAGCTTCTTCTTCCGGATGTAGTCGATCGTGTGGTTCGTCGTGATCCGGTAGAGCCACGTCGAGAACGCGTAGTCCGGGTTGTAGCTCTCGATGCTCCCGAAGGCCTTGACGAACGCCTCCTGCACGAGATCGTCGACCTGCTGCTGGTCGCGGACCATCTTCCCGACGTGCCGTCGGAGCGGGCCCTGGTACTTGTCGACGAGTCGCTCGTAGGCCCGCTGGTCGCCGGCGAGGGCCTCTTGGACCGTCGCGCGGTCCTCCTCGGAGGAGGCGGACGGGGGGGCAGACGACGGCTCGGACATGGCAGGGGCAGGAGGCGCCCCCAAGCTACCGCCAGCAGGCAGGCGCTTCCTCCTGTCTCGAACCTTGTCCGCTGAGATCGCTATCCTGGCCTTCAATCCCACCACAGATCCGCCATGATCCGCCACGTTCTCGCCCTCGCCTTTCTCGTCCCACCGGTGGCCGCCCAGGAGCCCATCGACGAGGCCCTGGCCGCCGAAGTCCTCCAAGCTGTCGTGGGGACGTTCTCGCCAGAGAGCGACATGGTGTTCGTTACAGGCCGGGCCCCAGACGGGGCCGACCGCTCCCTCCTCCCCGCCGACGCCGTGATCCTGGGGGGCTTCGCCACGGATACGGAGGCCCTCCTGCCCTCGCAGTCGGACGCGAGGACGGGCGCCATCGCGTTCGGCCGGCTGCCGCTCGATCCCGAGGCCGCGGCGGATGCCTATGCCGCCGCGCTCCCCGGCGGGTGGTCCCTCGACCAGCGCCCGACCCCGCGTGAGTTCCAGTTGTGCTGGAAGGGCGGCAGCCGGTCGGCGGAGGTCACGTTCTCGGCCCGGCAGGCCGGCGGGTCATACGTGACGGCCTCCAACTATGGCTCCAGGTGCGACCCGGCCGACCGGCCGAGGACTCACATCGAGCTCCCCTCGTTTGCTCCGCCGCCAGGCCACGTCCTCGCCGGCCAGCGCCTCGAGGGCTATCGGTCGGCTGGGAGCGGAGGGCTCGACGCCGCGACGATCCGGATCGAGACGCGCGGTCCGCAGACCGTCGCGGACCTCACCGATCACCTCGCGGCCGTCCTCCGCGAGGACGGGTGGGCCCGCGTCGCGGAGGCGGACGCCGGCGGGGCCGTCGTCTCGACGTGGACGCGGGCGAACGGCGAAGTCGCCTCCGTCGCGGTACGCCCGCACGAGGGGGGACTCCGGGCCGTCGTCACCGCTGCGCGATGACCCCTCCCACCGCGCCCGCCTCGGGCGGCTCACCGAGGCGGGCGGTCCCGCTTCCGCTCGAACCGCCGGCCCATCGACGGCGGAAACAAAAAGAGGCCGTACGGCTCCTGGCCGTCCTTGGAGAGCGACTGGTGGTGCCGGCCGTGGGCCCGCTTGATCGCCTGCGCCGCCGGCACGCCGGTCTTCCTCGGCCCGAGCCGGCCGTGGGCGTAGAGGTCGTGGAGCACGAAGTAGAGCACGCCGTAGACGGCGATCCCGACGCCGAGCGGGAACGCCGTGCTCGCCAGCGGGTCGGCGCGGCCGGCCCAGATCAGCCCGACCGAGAGGGCGCCCCAGGCGACGGCGAACAGGTCGTTCCACTCGAGCCCGTCGCCGTGGCCGTGCGCCGGGTCGTGGTGCGTCCGGTGCATCTTCCACAGCGGCCCGTGGAGGAGCCAGCGGTGGAGGACGTACGACAGCACCTCCATGGCAGCGAAGGCAGCGAACGTGAGCAGGGCGAAGCGGAGCACGGGACCTGGGCGGGCGCGGCCCCAAGCTAGGACGGCCTCAACGGGCCACCGTCAGGGGACGCACGACGCGCGCGCCACCAGCCTCGACGACGGCGAGGTACGTCCCGGCCGCCAGTCCCTCCGCCTCGACGTCGAGGCGGGCGGTGCCGGCCGGCAGGAGGCCGTCGTGGAGCGTCGCGACCGTCCGCCCGAGGGCGTCCACGAGGCGGACGCGGGCCGGGCCGGCGGCGGCGAGCGTGACAGCAACCTCGCCCCCCCCACGGAGCGGGTTCGGCGCGACGGCGACGGCGATGGCGTCCTCTGGCGTCGGGCCGACGTCCGCACCGTTGATCTCCACAGCCCAGAGCCCGTACGGCTCGCTGAACTCCGCCACGTAAAGTTTCTCGGCCCCTTCGAGGGCAGTGTCGATGGGGTTGCGGAACCCGCTCACAAGTCGTCGCGCTTCGACCCTTTCCCGGTCGTCGTGGAGGTCGAGGCAGAGGAGATCCTCGCCCGTGTCGTCGAACGGGGCGAGGAGCGAGCCGCTGTCGTCCTCGCCGTCGGTCCAACTGAGCAC
Organism: Rubrivirga marina; assembly: GCF_002283365.1. Classification (NCBI taxonomy): domain Bacteria; kingdom Pseudomonadati; phylum Rhodothermota; class Rhodothermia; order Rhodothermales; family Rubricoccaceae; genus Rubrivirga; species Rubrivirga marina. The sequence goes on from NZ_MQWD01000001.1 coordinate 354,516, forward strand.
GACGGCGTCGCAGCCGAGTTGGTCGAGAGTAAAGATGCCGGTGTCGGCCGGGATGAACGAGAGGCCGAGCGGCGAGCGGTGCGGCGTGAACGTCGTCGCCGTCATCCCCATCTCGCTCGCGTCAACGATGGTGCCGTCGGGGAGGCGGAGCTCATCGGCATCGGGGCCGGCGTTGCGAAGCGGGTCGGAGAACGTGACGCCGGCCGGCGGGGCCGGGTAGGTCGGGTCGTCGTAAAAGTCGCCGTTCTGGTAGGCCCCGGACTCCGGCTGGACGAGCGGGTCGGCGTCGGGGTCGTAACCCGGGAATTGCTGGGGCGTGTCGTTGGTGCCCATCCGCCACGGGAAGCCGTAGTGGTGGCCCTCACGGAGCCAGTTGAGCTCTTCGCCGTCGTCGCGATCGCCGGAGTTCTCGGCGCCGAACAGCTCGCCGTCGGGGGCGAATGCCAGCCCGAAGCTGTTGCGCGTGCCGTCGGCGAAGAGGAAGCCGCCGTCGACGAGCGCGGCCGAGTCGGCGGGGATGACGAGGTCGGTGGCGTCGGCGGGCACGCGGAGGATGGCCGACGTCAGCGGGACCTCGCGGAGGCCGGGGAAGTCGCCCTCGGCGTCCTGGACCTCGCCGTGGTCCGTCCGCGAGCCGCTGTTGACGGCGAGCCACTCGCCGCTGGGGTGAACCGCGACGGCGCTCACGCTGTGGTCGTAGGCCGTCCGCCCGAGCGGGTACGGCTCGGTCTCGGCGACGGTCGTCCACACGCGCCCCTGACCCTCGGCACGCCCTCGGCGGAGAACGCCCACGTTCATCGTCTCCGTCGTCCGGCTGCCGACGAGGTAGATCGTCCCGTCCGGCCCGATGTCGATCCCGAACGGCCGGAAGCCCTCGCCCTGCTCCGCTGCCTCGGCCACGAGTTCGATCGGGCCCTCTGGTTCGAGCGGCTTCCGGTACAGGTCGCCGCTGCCGGCGAGGGCGTAGATCGCGCCTTCGATGGGTTCGTATGCGACGCCCACCGTCGCCGGCGGGAGCGTGTCGACGAGGTAGACATAGACCGCGTCGTGCTCGATCGGCTGGGCCGCGAGAGGAACCGCGAGCGCGGTGAGGAGGACGAGCGAGAGAATGTGGCGGGACATGTGGGCCGGAGAGGAGGGGCGAATAGCATACGGGACCGCGCGGCCGGGGGGCGCCGTAGAAGCGCCTGCCCTCACCACCCCACCCATGCCCGACGTCCTCGCCGCCGACCTCCGCACCCTCGCCGACGCACTCGTGGCGCTGGCACTCGGCGGCATCGTCGGGTGGGAGCGCGAGCGGAAGCAGAAGGGGGCCGGCTTCCGCACGATGATGCTCGTGTCGTTCGCGTCGTTCCTGTTCGTCGAGGTGAGCCTGGCCGCGGGCGCGACGGGGGCAGCCGTCCCCGGTAGCGACGTCCAATCAGACCCCGTCCGGGCCATCCAGGCGATCGCGGCCGGGCTCGGGTTCCTCGGCGGCGGGATCGTCTTCCGCGACCGCGCCGAGGACCGGACGCGCGGGCTCACGACGGCCGCCTCGCTCCTCGTCGTCTCGCCCATCGGGATCGCCGTGGCGCTGGACCACTACGCCCTCGCGATTGGCTCGGCCGTGCTCCTCGTGCTCGTGCTCGGATCCGCCGAACGCATCGAACGGTTCGCGGAGCGATGAGCCCCGACGACCTCCCCGACGACTTCGGCCGGTCCGACATCCCGGACGACAACGACGCCCTCCTCGCCGAGTGCGACGTCGAGACGCTCTCGGGCAACACGAAGGGCGGCCAGCGGGCCAATAAGGTCGAGACGGCGGTCCGCCTGACGCACCGCCCGAGCGGGACGGTCGTGAACGAGCGGAGCTCGCGGAGCCAGTTCCGCAACAAGGCGCTCGCGATCCAGGAGCTCCGACGGCGACTGGAGGAGGCGACCAAACCGAAAAAGGTCCGCAAGAAGACGCGGCCGAAGAAGGGGTCGAAGCGGCGCCGTCTCGAAGCGAAGCGCCAGCGGGCTGAGAAGAAGGCGCTCCGCAAGCCGCCGAAGCTCCCGCCGCGCTAGCCCCGCCCGCCTCGGCCCCGAGGCCGACGGACTCGGGACAGGAGCAGGCGCGCGTGGGGCGGTCCCCGGACTCCCCGAGTCGCCGAAACACGCCGGCCGGACGCGCTTACGTCTCGTCCACTCTGCCCCTTCTCTTATGCCCAAAGGAAGCGACCACGGCCCCAGCATCAAGGACGACGAGACCTACGAGAAGCTCCGCGACCAGGGCTACTCCAAGGGCAAGGCGGCGGCCATCGCTAACGCCCAGGCCAACCCCGCCCTGCACCCGTCCGAGAAGGGCGGCCGCGCCAAGCCCTACGAGGAGTGGACCAAGGACGAGCTCTACGACCGCGCCCAGGAGCTCGACGTCGAGGGCCGCAGCGACATGACGAAGGACGAGCTCATCGACGCGCTCCGCAACGGATGAAGCGCCTCGCCTTCGGCCTCGCCCTCTGCCTCGTCGCGCTCGCCCTCCAGTGGTCGAGTTGCGCCGGCTCGCCCGGTTCGTCCGACGCCCCGGCCGTCTCGCCCGACGCACCGGCGGTCGAGACCCCGCTGCCCGTCGTCACCGTCTCGCCCGGCCGCGTGGCGACCGTCGACATGAGCCGGTACGCGTCGGTCGTCTTCGAGCCGCCGGCCGGCATTGACGTGGACGTGTCCGAGGGCGGGGAGGCGTCGATCCGGGTCGGCGACGGGTTCCGTGGGCTCGACCTCGTCCCGTTCGCGGCGGGCTCGCAGCGCTACGCCGTCGCCGTCCAGAACCCGACCGGTTCGGGCCGGCTGGCGCTCGACCGCGTCGGCATCCGGCCCGACGACCCGTCGGTCCTCGACCTCGACCTCCGGCAGTTCGACGCCGACGGCCAGCGAACGGAGTTGACGGTCGACGAGGACACGGGCGTCGTCGTGCTCCTCGGCGACCGCGTGGCGTCGGACAACTCGGTTGACCTCGACCCGGCGACGGGCCGCCTCGGCGTCGACCTCGACGTGGCCGGGCCCGGGGCGCACCGGCTCCGGGTCGCCGCCCGCGCCGACGGCCTCGTCTCGGAGTGGGTCGCCGTCGACGTCGTAGACGGCCGGCTCGCGGAGTAGCCGCCCCTGTCCGCCTCGATGCCGAGGCCGACCGAGTCAGGCGACGACGGCCAGGTGCTCGACGGCCGCCAACGCGCCGGCGAGGTCGTTCCACAGGTCGTCGGCGCCCTCCAGCCCGACCGACAGGCGGAGCAGGCCCGGCGCGATGCCGCCCTCGGCGCGGGCGTCGTCGCTCAGCACGCGGTGCGTCAGGCCGGCCGGGTGCTGGAGGAGCGTGTCGACCGAGCCCAGGCTGACGGCCGGCGTCATCAGCGACACGTGTTCGACGGCGGCGCGGGCGGCCTCGTACCCCCCCTCGACCTCGAAGGCGAGCATCGTCCCCGGCCCGTCCATCTGGCGGCCGACGAGCCGCGTCGGGTCGCAGGCTTCGAGACCGGGGTAGTGGACTGCCGCGACGGCGTCGTGGTCGAGGAGCCGGGCCGCGAGCGTCTGGGCCGTCGCCTGCGCCCGCTCGATGCGGAGCGGGAGCGTCGTCAGGCCGCGGTGCAGGAGGTACCCGGCGAGGGGGTGGAGGAGGGCGCCCGTCGCCACGCGGACCTGCCGGAGCCGCCGCGCCCACGCCTCCCCACACGCCACGACGCCCGCGACCACGTCGCCGTGGCCGCCGAGGAACTTGGTCGCCGAGTGCATGACGAGCGCCGCGCCCCACTCGGCCGGCCGCTGGAGCACGGGCGTCGCGAACGTCGAGTCGACGAGGACCGGCACGTCGCCGGCCTGGGCCACGACGTACTCGACGTCGACGAGCGCGAGCGTCGGGTTGGCCGGCGTCTCGGTGATGACGAGCGCCGTGTCGGGGCGGAGCGCGTCGGCGACGCCGTCGGGCGTGGTCCACGTGACCTCCATGCCCAGGAGCTCGCATGTCAGGAGGTGGTCGGTCGTCCCGTAGATCGGGCGCGTGGCGACGACGTGGCCGCCGTCGGCGCGGGCCGCGAGGACGACGGCCGTGAGCGCGGCCATGCCGGAGGCGAACGCGACGGCGGCGGCGGTCCCCTCCAACTCGGCGAGGCCGTCCTCGAACCGGGCGACCGTCGGGTTGTGGAGCCGGGCGTAGACCGGGTTCGGCGCGCGCTGGTCGCCGGCCACGAGCGCGTCGAGGCTGGCCGTCGCCCCGTCGAGGTCCGAGAACGGATACGTCGACGAGAGGTCGATGGGGAGCGCGTGGACGCCGAGGGCGGCGAGGTCCTGGCGCCCGGCGTGGACGGCGCGGGTGGCGAGGTCGGGGCGGAGCTCCATCGGTCGATCGTGCGGCAGTTCGACCGTATCGTAGAGGATTCGACGACCGATCACAAGGCGGCCGAAGATCATTCGGCCCACACTGCCCATGCGCCCCCTCGACCGAACGGACCGCGCCATCGTCGCCGTCCTGCAGAAGAATGCGCGGACCTCCAACAAGGAGGTCGCCGCGGCCGTCGGCGTCGCGCCGTCGACGGCGCTCGAACGGACGCGCCGGCTGGAGGCCGACGGCGTGCTCGTGGGCTACCACGCCGAGGTCTCGGCCGAGGCCGTCGGAGCCGGGCTCCAGGCGCTCGTGGCGGTCCGGCTTCAGCGGCACGCGCGGCCCGTCGTCGAGGCGTTCGAGGCCCACGCGCTCTCGCTCCCCGAGGTCGTCCAGGTGTTCCACACGACGGGCGCGAGCGACTTCCTCGTGCACGTGGCCGTTCACGACACCGACCACCTCCGGACGCTGGCGCTGGCGTCGTTCACCGAGCGGCCCGAGGTCGCGCGGATCGAGACGTCGCTCCTGTTCGCGCACCGCCGCACGGCCGGCGTCGCCGTCGCCCCCGGCTGACCCCGCCCGCCTCGGCGTCGAGGCGGACCTACTCGCCGGCCAGCGAGGCGAGCGCGTCGCCGGTCAGCCGCATCTTGGTCCAGTCGTCGAGCGCCTCCGCGCCGAGGTCGCGATAGAACCCGAGCGCGAGCTCGTTCCAGTCGAGCACGACCCACTCCAGCCGCTCGGCGCCCCGCGCGACGGCCTCCGCCGCGACGTGCCGGAAGAGGGCCAGCCCGATCCCCTTCCCGCGGTAGACCGGGCGGACGAACAGGTCCTCCAGGTAGAGCCCCCAGTTCGCCCGCCACGTCGAGAAGACCGGGAAGAACAGGGCGAGGCCGGCCGCCTCGCCGTCGTCGGCGAAGGCGAGGACGCCGTCGAGGCGGGGCTCCGCGTCGGGCGCGAGGGCGGCTCGGAACGCGGCGGACGTGGCCGACACGTCGTCGGCCGTCGCCTTCTCGTACTCGGCGAGTTCGCGGACGAGCTCGCACACGAGCGCCGCGTCGTCGGGGGTGGCGGGGCGGAGGGTCATGGCGTCGAGGAGCGGTCGGAGCCGACGTACCGGCGGACGGTGCCGGGCCAGTCGGCGGACTGGACGTGGTCGAGGACGGCCCGCGCGACGGGCTCGCGGAGCGGCGACCCGGGCGCGACGGCGACCGCCCACCGCTCGAACTCGACGCCCGTGCTCTCGACCCGGAGGCTGGAGCCCGACGGCCGGGCGGCGCGGAGCCTCGGGGCCGAGCCGACGAAGGCGTCGAGCGAGTCGGAGCGGACGGCGTCGAGGCCCGCCCCGATGCTCGAGAAGGGCCGGGCGTCGACGTTGGCCTCGCGGAGGAGGGTCGCCTCCAGCGAACCATCGACCACGCCGACGCGATCGCCCTGTAGATCCTCCGGGAGGTGGAGCGTACCTGCCCCGCCCACCCCGAGCGCCGAGACGAGCGACGCCGTCAGCGACGCCGTGACGGCCATCGACACGAGCATCCAGAACAGCGCGAGCACGCGCCCACCGTGCGACCGCGGGACCGTGTCGCCGTAGCCGATCGTCGTCATCGTGACGCCAGCCCACCAGAAGCCGTCCCAGAGCCCCCGGGCGCTCTCGTGGAAGTCGTCGGTGTCGTGCCGCCGCTCCACGGCCCACATCATCGCCCCGACGAGGAGCAGCAGGACGGCCAGCCCCGCCGCGATCCAGAAGAACGTCATCGAGAACAGCCGTCCGAGCACGTCGAACACGCGGTTGCCCCGGGTGCGGGCCACGCCGAGGCGGGCCGCGTAGAACGGCGCCGCGAAGTCGGCCGCGACCTCGCCGGCCCGCGTCATCGGCGCGAGGGCGAGGTCGGCCTGGCCACCGAGCAGGGCGAGCGCGCTGTCGCCGCCCGCCACGAACCGGACGTCGCGCCCGAGCCGCTGGCCGACGGCCTCCGCCAGCCGCACGCCGAGGCCGTCGTAGACGCCGTCCGGCCCGCGCTCGGCGAACGGCGGCGCCTCCGGGACGGCCACCACGAGCGCGCCGCCGGCTCGGGTGGAGTCGGTCTGAGCGGCGACTGCCCCGGCGACGACCACGACGATCGCCACCCACCTCAGAAGACCGCGAGCGGCGGCGAACGAGCGGGCGGGGCGGAGCGTCATGTCGGCCTTGGTGCGGACGCGGGCGGAGTCGAGTCGCCCCGGCGCGGTGCCGAGGCGGGCAGACTCAGCCGAAGCCGCGGTAGTCGTCCTCGTCGTCGAAGTCGTCGTCCTCGTCGTCGGGTCCGAACGAGCCGAGGCCCGAGAGGACCGACCCGACCATGTCGGCGTAGCGGGCCCCGTCGGCCTCGACGTCCTTGCCGAGGAGCGAGTGCTGGTGGAGCATCTCGAGCGCGAGCTCCATCATCGACGCCTTCTCGGCCGGCGAGCTCGGCGTCGTGTGGGCGTCGACGAGCGCGCCGAGCCCGTCGACCTGGTCGAGCTGGCGGACGTAGCCGTCGAACGGGAGGTCCGTGTCGAGGTCGACCGTGTGGCCGCGTGAGAACCAGCCGAGCACCTCGCGGTAGGCCGCGCGGCCGCCGCTCTCGCCGGAGCCCTTCTCGGCCGGGTCCGGCAGGTACGTCTTGACGATGGCGGCCACGGCCTTGCCCACGAGCGCGCGCGCCACGCCCTGCGCTCCTTCCTGCTCGCCCTCGTAGACGAGCTCGACCTTCCCGGTCACGGCCGGCTCGATGGACTCGAGGTCCCCCGCACGGACGACCGTCTCGGTCTCGCCGTTGACGAGCGCCCGCCGCTCGGCCGCGGAGATCAGGTCTTCGAGCGCCGCCCGCGTGAGCCGCGCCGAGACGCCCGACTTCTGGTCGACGTACTCGCTCGCCCGCGCCTCGAACGCCACCTGCTCCACGATCTCGCGGAACACGTGCGGCACCTTGACCGCCACCTCGCCGTCGCGCTCGGCCCACGCCTCCTGGCGCGTGATCTCGACGCCGATGCCCAGCTCGCGCGGGTAGTGCGTCAGGATCTGCGAGTCGATCCGGTCCTTGAGCGGCGTGATGATCGAGCCGCGGTTCGTGTAGTCCTCCGGGTTCGCCGTGAACACCATCAGGACGTCGATCGGGATGCGGATGTTGAACCCGCGGATCTGGATGTCCTGCTCCTCCATGATGTTGAGCAGGCCCACCTGGATGCGCGGCTGGAGGTCCGGCAACTCGTTGATGGCGAAGATGCCCCGGTGGGTCCGCGGGATGATGCCGAAGTGGATGACCTCCTCGTCGGCGTACGTCAGCTTGCGGGTCGCCGCCTTGATCGGGTCGATGTCGCCGATGAGATCGGCGATGGAGGTGTCGGGCGTCGCGAGCTTCTCGCCGTAGCGGGCGCTCCGGTGGAGCCACGAGACCGACGTGTCGTCCCCGTGCTGGGCCACGAGGTCGCGGGCGAACTTCGAGACGGGCGCCAGCGGGTCGTCGTGGATCTCGGACCCGTCGACCTCAGGGACCCACTCGTCCATGAACGACGGGAGCATCCGGACGATCCGGCTCTTGGCCTGGCCGCGGAGCCCGAGGAGGATGAAGTCGTGCCGGCCGAGGAGCGCGTTCTGGACCTGCGGGAGGACCGTCCGGTCGAACCCGAGGATGCCGGGGAACACGTCGGCGCCGTCCTTGAGCTTCTCGACAAGGTTGGCGCGGATCTCGTCTTTGACGGACCGCGGGCGGTAGCCGCTGGCGCGGAGCTCGCCGAGCGTAGAAATCGGGGGGGCGTCGGCCATCGGGGGAACGCAAATGGAATCGGTGTCCCTTCACGCCGCCCACCGTGCGCCGTTCCTCGGCGCGCCCATGGCCCGGGCCGGCCCGATGCCCACGAGAAGAAGTCCGGCCGGTCCGACTCGCTCCGTAGGTCGCTCCCGACCGAGCGGGCGTCGGGGCGCCCCGGGGCCGCCTCGCCCTCGGGATCGCCCTGGGGCTCGACGTCGGGCCTCCTCTCCGGAAGGGGCCGGTGGTACCATAGAGGTCCGAAACGCATCGACCGCACATGTCCTTGACCCATCGCCTGGCGGCGCTCGTCGCCCTCCTCGTCCTCGCCCTCCCCGCGCGGGCGCAGGACGCGCTCCCGGCCCACGCGGGCATCCACGTGCTGACCGTCGGGCCCGACGGCGCGCTCGCCTGCGACGAGGCCACCGAGGCCCAGGTCGCGGCGCTCCACGCCGCCGCGCGGACGACGGGCCAGAGCGTCCGCCTGACGGCGCTCCCGTCGCTCAACGCCGAGGGCATCTCGGACTTCCGGATCATCCTCCGGGCCACGGACCAGCTCCTCGACCGGCCCCAGGCGCTCCTCGCCTTCCGTCGCTCGGCGGCCCGGTGGGAGCGGATCCTCCAGAGCCCCGTCACGACCGTGATCGACGTGGACTTCGGGCCCGAGCGGTTCGGGACGCCGTACGCCTCGAACGTCCTCGGCTCGACGAACTCGGCCCTCCTCTTCGCCGGCACGTTCTCCGGCACGACCGACATGGTCACCCGGCTGAAGGCCCGGACCGGCGACCCCCAGCTCCAGGCGCTCTACGACGCCATCCCGACGCCGACGCCCTCGACGAGCAACCTCGGCACCCTCAACCGTGGGATCGGCGGGCTCATCCCGCTCCAGGTCCTGGGCTACGAGGACGCCGTGACGCCCGCCAACGCGCCGTTCAACTCGGTCCCCTCGATCGGCTTCAACGACGCGTTCCCCTACGACTTCGACCCGACGGACGGGATCGACTCGGACAAGACGGACTTCGAGGGCGTCGCGCTGCACGAGATCGGCCACGCCCTCGGGTTCACGTCGGCCATCGGGATCTCGTCGAACAACGCGGCCGACAACCCCCTCTTCACGCCGTGGGACCTGTTCCGCGTCCGCCCCGAGGCCGTCGAGCCCGGCGAGAGCCTGACCGACGGGGCCGGCTTCGAGACGGCCGAGCGCGTCGTGACGCCGGGCCCGCCGAACACCGAGGTCCTCGTGATCGAGAACGGGACGACGTACTACGAGCCCGTCCAGGTCTTCTTCGACGGGTTCGAGGAGTACGAGGTCTCGACGGCGACGGGCGCCCGCCAGGGCGGCGACGGCCAGCAGGCCTCCCACTGGCGCGACGACCGGCTCCGCCCGCCGTCGCTCGGGGTCGATCGGAAGGTCGGCATCATGGACCCGAACATCGGGCGCGGTGAGTTCGACGAGATCTCCGAGGCCGACATCCGCGTGCTCGAGGTGATCGGCTACGCCGTCGACTACGACCCGGCCGTCGCGACGGTCGCCCTCAGCGTCGGCGGGCAGGCCATCGACGACCGGTTCTTGGTCGAGGAGCCGATCCCCCTCGGCGACGTCGACGCGGGCGCCCCCATCGACATCCCGCTCGTGATCGGGAACGAGGACGACGCGACGCCGCTCGACTTCCGGGTCGAGACGGAGATCACGACGCTCTTCCCGGCGGCGGCGGGCGCGACCGTCTCCGCCTCGGCGGCCTCGGGGACCGTCGCGCCGGGCGGCTCGGCGACGCTCCAGCTCCGCCTCGCCGGCGCCTCGCAGGCCATCGTCGAGGGCGTCGTCCGCGTGATCTCGAACGACGACGACCGGGCCGTCATCGAGGTGCCCATCGCGTTCACCGTCGGCGGGGCCGTGGCGCCGTCGCTCACCGTCGGCGACGTGCCGTCGTCGCTCGGCGACCTCGGCGACGACGAGGTCCGGACGGTGACCGTCCCGATCTCGAACGCCGGCACGTTCGACCTCCAGTACCGCGTCGTGACGACGCTCGTGACGCGGGCCTTCGAGTTCCCCGACACCTCGCCGCTGGGCACCGAGACCCGGACCGCCGCGACCGTCTTCTCGGCCGACTTCGAGGGCGCGGACCCGCTCGCCGGCTTCAGCTACCCCCGGAAGGCGGCCCCGGACCGCTGGCAGACGCGGACCACGAACGCCGCCGCGCTCCCCGGCCACTCGACCCCGACGGCCCTCTACTACGGCAACCTCAACGCCGGGCTCGAGGAGTACGCGAACAACTCGTTCGGCCAGATCCGCACGCCGCCCATCGACCTGAGCGGCGTGAGCCCGGACAGCCGCGTGACGCTCTCGTTCGCGACATACCTCAACGCCGAGGCCGGCTTCGACTTCGCCACGGTCCTCGTGTCGTTCGACGGCGGCGCCTCGTTCGAGGAGATCGCGAGCTCCGACGGCGGCGTCCTCCGCAACACGCCCGACGGCTGGGAGACCGTGACCGTCGAGGTCCCCGGCATCGCCGGCTTCCCGCTCCCGATCTACTTCGCGTTCCGGTTCGACAGCGACTCCGACGTGACGGGCGACGGGTGGTACCTCGATGACATCGTGGTCGACGCCGAGCCCGGCCTGGCGCCGCTCTACGTGGCCCCCCTCGCGGGCACGCTCCCGGGCAACGGGTCGGTCTCGCTCGAGCTCACGGCCGACGCCGGCCTCCTCGACGTGGGGTTCTACCGCGGGAGCTTCGAGCTCCTCACCGACCAGCCCGGCGACGACCCGGACCCGTTCGTGTTCGACTTCTCGGTCGGCGGGGCCGAGCTCCCGCGCGTCGTCTCCGACGACCCGGCGCCGCTCGTGGCGCTCGAGTCTGGGACCGAATCCGTGATCTCGCTCGACTTCCGCAACGGCGGCGACGCGACGCTCTCGTACGTCCGCGTGCTGGAGCCGGCGACGAGCCGGTTCGAGGCCGGCGGGCGGCACTCGCTCGAACGCCGGGCCTTCGACGGGCTCGCCCCGGCGGGCACGGCGCCCGTCGAGACCGCCGCTCCGCGCGACCCAGACGCCGCTCGGACCGCCCCGCTCGGCGACGACGACGTGCTCGGGGCCGTCGCGTTCGGCTCGACGGAGCTCCTCTACGACCTGGCCCAGCTCCCCGACGGCACGGTCGTCGCGGTCGACGGCTCGCGGGGCGCCGCGCTGACGACCATCTACACGCTCCCGCGCGACCTCTCGGCCCCGCCCGACCAGTTCCGCTCGACGGCCATCGACGCGAGCGTCACCGGCATCGCGTACAACCCGCAGACGGCGTCGCTCTGGATCGCCCTGTTTGAAGAGGTCCGGCTGATGGAGATCGAACTGACCGGCGGCGACATCGTCCCGACCGGCCGCACGGTCGACCTCGACTTCACGCCGTTCGGGATGGACTACAGCCCGGCGCTCGGGGCCTTCGTCATCGGGTCGTACGACACTGAGGCGGTGCTGGCCGTCACGGTCGACGGCGAGCTCCTGACCGGCTACCCCTCGTTCGTCCTCGGCCGGGAGATCGACACGGCGACCTCGCGCCCGGGCCTCTCGTTCTACGAAGGGCTCCTCGAGACGACGGGCGAAGAGGATGTCCTCCTCGCGCGCGACCAGTTCGGCGCCGACTTCGGCGGCGCGGGCGGCGCGTTCTCGAACGCGGTCCTCAACGGGTCGCCCGGCGTGTTCGGTCTGCTCCGCGACCGGCTCGACCCGAACGGCTCGTTCTTCGTCACGACGATCCCGATCGCCACGGACGGCGTCCAGGCCCGGCTCGTGCGGATCGACCCGCCGGACCTCCCGGCGAACGTCGGCACGATCCTCGACGCGGCGGAGCCCATCTTCGCCGACCGCTCGATCGGCCCGCGCGAGCCGTTCGACGTGGTCCTCACGATCGACGGCCGCGACGTCGGGCCGGGCGAGCTCACCGACGAGCTGGCGTTCCTGACCAACAACCCGGCGAACCCGGTCGTCCGCGTGCCGATCACGGTGAGCGTGTCGCCGGTCGCGGGCGAGCCCGGCGCCGAGGGCGCGTTCGCGTTCGCGGGCGTCCACCCGAACCCGGCCGGCGGCGACGCCCGCGTCCGGTTCGCGCTGGCCGGCGCCGCCGACGTGACGGTCGACGTGTACGACACGCTCGGCCGCCGCGTGGCCGTCCTCGCCGAGGGCGTGCCGCTCGCGGCCGGCCCGCACGCCCTGACCTTCCCCGCCTCGACGCTCGCGCCGGGCGTCTACGTCGTCCGCGTGACGGCCGGCACGGATGCCGCGTCACGGACGGTCACGGTCGTCCGCTAAGCGATTCCTTCGGATCGACGACGGCCGCCTCGTCTCGGACGGGGCGGCCGTTTTCTACGCCTCCCGGCTCGCGCCTCGCCAGCGGTACAGGACGATCCGGCTCTCGGGCGTCTGGAGCACGCCCGGCGGGCGGGCCATGAGGACCGCGAGGTCGACCGTCCCGCCGGGGCCGGGGCGAACTGCGAGGTCGGTCGCCACGTCGACCTCGAAGCCGCGCGTCGGGCTGACGAGCACGCGCTCGATCCGGCCGTCGCGGTCGTAGACATCGAGGCGGACGTGGTCGGAGCGGAGGTTGAGGACGAACAGGCGGCCGTCGAGGGCCGCGGCGCTCGACGTCAGGAGCGGCGGCTCGTCCACCTCGCCGCGGACGAACTGGGCGGACCGCGGGAGCTGCGGCGAGTCGAAGCCCTGGAGCGAGAGCGTGTCGGCCGGACCGAGACCGCCCTGGACGTTGAGGACGTCGACGACCGGGCGGTAGCCGGAGAGCGCGGCGACGCGGCCGGCCCACAGGCGGAGGAAGCCAAGGGACCGCCACGCGGGCCCCGCGAGCGGCCGGCGCGCGACCTCGGCGCCGTCCTCGCCGAGGCGGACGACCGCAGGCGCGAGCGTATCGGGCCCGCCGCCGACGCGGGCCGCCAGCAGGCCGGGCGCGGCGAGCGCGTTCGTCGTGCCCGTCGGCACCGGGACCTCGCGCGCGACGCCCTCGCCCGGGACGACCCACAGCAGCGACGTCCGCCCCTTCGCCAGCACCACGACGGTGTCGCCGAGCGTGCCGGCGAGGTAGGGGTAGCTCCCGGCCGGGAGCGCGGTCTGGTCGAGATACGCGCCCGCGCCCGAGAACCGGTGGACGCCGCCCGTCTGGGTCTCGACCACGGCGAGCGTGTCGCCGGCCCACGCCAGCGACGTGGGGACGGGCATGGCCTCGGGGGTCGGCGGGCGGGCCGTCCACACCTCGACGAGCGTGTCGACGGCGACGGTCGCTGCGATCTCGGCCGACAGCGAGTCGGCGGCGGAGATCGCCCGACTGTTCTGTTTCTGGCTCGACGGGAGGCAGCCCGCGAGGGCCACGGCGCACGTCACCGCCAGCGCGGCCCGGGTCATTGCACCTCGGCGAGCCGGAGCGGCACGTTGATCGCGCGCCCGCGGCGGACGACGCCGAGGCGGATCGTGTCGCCGGCGCGGCGGTCGACGAGCCGGTCGCGGACGGCCTCGTTCGAGGCCACGGCCTCGCCGTCGATCGTCACGATGACGTCGCGGGGCAGGAGGCCCGCCTGCTCGGCCGGGCTGTCCGACTCGATCGACGTCACGACGAGGCCCTCGGCCTCGCTCAGCCCGAGCTGCTGCGCCAGCCGCGCGCTGACCGGCCGGATGCTCAGGCCCGTGTAGAACGAGCGGTCGACGGAGCCCGTCTCGCGGAGCTCGGCGACGACCTGCCGGACGCGCCACGCCGGCACGGAGAATCCGATCCCGTCCGAGCCGCCCGTTTGCGAGTAGATCACCGTGTTGACGCCGATCACGCGGCCGAGCGCGTTGACGAGCGGCCCGCCCGAGTTGCCGCGGTTGATGGCCGCGTCGGTCTGGATCATGTCGCGGAAGATGCGCCCCTGCTGCGCCGGGAAGTCGCGCCCGACCGCGCTCACGACGCCGACCGTGACCGTCGGCTCGGCGGCCTCGAACAGCCCGAACGGGTTGCCCAGCGCGATCGCCCACTCCCCGACGACGGCGTCCTCCTGCTCCTCGAAGGCGAGGTACGGGAGCGACGCGTCGGGCTCGACCTTGAGGAGCGCGATGTCGGTCTCGGGGTCGGTCCCGACCAACTCGGCCTGCATCTGGGTGCCGTCCGGGAACGCGATCGTGATCTCGGTCGACTCGACTGCGACGCCGCCGTTCGAGACCACGTGGTCGTTGGTCACGATGTAGCCGTCGGGCGAGATGATGAACCCGGAGCCGAGGCCCTGGATGCGCTGCTGGATCGTGCGCCCGGGGAGCCGCTGGCCGTAGAACCACTCGAGCATGGGGTTGGCGCGCTGGACTACGTTCCGGACCGCGATCACGTTGACCGACACGACGGCCGGGCTGGCGGCCTCGACGGCCCGCGTGATGGCCGTCCGCCGGCTCGTGGCGATTTGGCCGTCGAGCCGCTCGAGCGCGCCCGCCCCATCGGCGAGGGGCGACTCGACGGAGAGCGGGCCGTCGGTGGCCTGCTGGGAGTGCGCTTCCTGCTGGCACCCGGCGAGGGCCAGCGCGAGGACGAGAGCGTATCGCATGGGGAAATCCAGGAGGGGTCGGGCGTACGGAAGGCGCCCCGGTCGGTTTCTGCTTCGCAACGTCTCGACGGGCGGCGAGCGTACGCGCCGCGGCACAGACGCTCGACGGGACGCCCCCACTCGACCTCGGAGCGGACGTGGCGGTACCATGCGCGCCCCGTCTGCCGTCCCCCGTGCCCGCCCTCTCCCAGCGCCTCGCCCGTCTCGCGTTCGCCGGCATGCTCGGTTGGCTGGCCCTCCTGTTCCTGCCGCTGGCGACCGCCCCGGGGCCGGCCGAGGAGGCCGGTCATCTCCTGCTGCTCGCGCCGCTCGTCCTCGTCCCGCTCTACCTCACCGCGAGCGTGCCGGCCTCGTTCGAGCCCGCGCCGCGGTCGCTCGACGTGGCGTCGTGGCTCCTGCTTCCGGGCATGCTCGGCGCCGCGGGGTCGCTCCTCGTCCCCGTCGGACTCGTCGCCGGGCTGCTCGCCGCGCCGTGGCTCCTCGCGGCCGCCGCCGTCGCCGTCTGGTCGGTCCGCCGCGGCCTCCGGCTCTGGCGCGAGGGCGCCCTCGACGCCGCCGAGGCAGCCCTGGTGCTGGGCTGGGCGACGCTCCCGGGCGGCGCCCTCTGGCTGGTCCTCGCTCGCTCCGGCGCGCCGACGGACTACACCGGGCTCATCGTGCTCCTGACGGCCGTCCATTTCCACTACGCCGGCTGCCTCGTGCTCGTCTGGGCCGGCCTCCTGGGGCGGACGCTGCCGGCATCGCTCCGTGGGCTCCACCGCGTCCTGGGCGTCGGGCTCGCCGTCGGATTCTGGGGCGTCGCTGCGGGGATCGCGCTCATTCGAGGGCCGGCGGGCGGGTCGACCGTCGAGACCGTCGCCGTCGTGGTCCTGGCCGCCTCGGCGATCGGGGCGGGCGGGCTGGGGCTGGTGCGGGCCGGCCGGATCGAGGACCGGATGGCCGGGCTGATGATCGCCGTCTCCGGCGGCGTGCTGATCCTCGCGATGGGGTTCGCCCTGTGGTTCCACCTCGGGGCACGGGTCGGCGCGGACGCGCCCGACGTGGCCCAGATGGTGAGCCGCCACGGGTGGCTCAACGCCTTCTTCGGCCTCTGGGGCGCCCTCGGCTGGCGCCGCCTCCGGCCGAGACCCGCCGCCGCGGTGCGGTAGCGTCCCTACTCCAGGGTCACCCGGCGCTCGGCCGAGGCGGAGGCGCCCGTGGTCTCGTCGGCGACCGTGACGGTGAGCGTGTACGCGCCGGGGTCCTGGTCGCGGATGTCGACGAAGAACGAGACGAGGTCGTCGGGGCGGGAACCACTGGCCTCGGTGCGGACCGAGACGCCGGGTCCCTGTCCACGGCCGAAGAGGAACCCGAGCAGGCCACCGCGCCGGGCCTCCGGACGGAGCGTCGCCTCAATCGTGTAACGCGTCCGGCCATCCTCCAGCCCGAGGCCGTACGCTTCGAGGACGACGTAGACGGGGTCGGTCGTCGGGAACGCCGCGCGCGGGGACGGCACGAGGCCGAGGCCGCCCCGCACGACCGGCCCGCGCCCGTCCTCGTCGACCGACGTCGCCAGCAGGAGGTCGCTCACGCCGAAGCCGGCCCCCAGCGGCCCGATCGTCTCCGACGCCGCGCCCCAGTCCTCCCCGCCGTCGCCCTCCACCTCGACCCGGACGTCGCCCGGGCCGGACAGCCGAACCTGCGCGGCGTCGACCCAGACCGCCCCGCCGCCGGCCCGGACCACGCGCCCCGCCGTGAGACTCGCGTGGTCCCGCACCACCCGGTCCACGACGGCGCCCTCCACTCGCGCGAAGGCCCCGGTGCGGACGGGCGCCGCGACCGAATCCACCGGGACGCCCCACGCCACGATCACATCGGTCCCGCCGCCGGACGCGCGGAAGCGCGAGGCGAGCGCGGGCACGTCGACCGTCGGCGTGAGCTGCGAGCGCTCGGGGTCGGTCCGCTGGAGCGCCTGGTCCCGCATCACGAAGTCGTCGTTGATGGCGCTCGTCCCCGACCCGCTGAACGCCGAGGCCGGCGGGCTGTAGCGGCGGAAGACGCCGTCCAGCTCGGGGTCGTCAAAGACGAACTGAAGGTCGTCCTCGTAGGCCCAGACGCGGAAGGTGCCGTCGCCATAGGCCGAGGGGTCGAAGTCCCCGACCACGAACGAGAGGGCGGCCGGAGGTCGGCCGTAGCGGACCCACAGCTGGCCCTGCTCCGTGTCAGCGCCCGGGCCGGGCGGGCGGACGAACAGGTCACCCTCGTTGCGGCCAAACAGGAGGTCGGCCTCGGCGACGCGGGCGCGGTGCTCGACCTGGCGCTCGGAGCGCTCCGTGAGCAGGCGTGGATCGGCCTCGGCCCAGAGCGCGGCGGCGCCCGCCTCGGGGTCGGCGTCGTAGGCGTCGCGCTGCTCAGTCGCGACGAGGAGCCGAGCGTCCTCGTAGCGGGCGCGCGTCGTCGGCGGGAGGCGAGGCAGCGCGCGCTCGAAGGCGTCGCCCGCCGCGTCGAGGTCGCCGAGTCGGTGGTGCGCGAGGCCCGCGTAGAGGTCGGCGCGCGGGTCGCCGGTCGCGTCCCGGAACCGCTCGGCGACGCCGAGGAGCGCGTCCCAGTCCTCGTCGACGGCGGCGAGGGTGGCGGCGGCGGCGTAGGCCTGCGCGGCCGTCGGATCGGCCGCGACCCAGTCCTCGAGGAGCACGGCCGCGTCGCGGCGCGCGTCCTGCGCCCGCTGGCTCCGGTCGAGCATGTCGCCCATCGCCGCCCGCTGGTCCATGTCGAACCGCGACTGCCCGAGCCGCTTCGAGACCTCGACGGGGTCGACGAAGTTGCCGACCGGCGAGGCCACGTCCACGAAGTCGACCCGGTCGTGCCAATCGAGGACGGTCCAGACGGCGTCCTCGGTCAGCACGCGGAGGGCGAGCGTGTCGTCGGGCGCCGCCCGCCGGAGCCGGTTCGCCACGTCGACGAGCTGCTGGTGCTTCATCGGCCGCGGGAGCCGGCCGACGTAGTGGCCCGCCAGTTCGAGCCGGAGGCGGAGGTGGTTCAGCGCCGGATCGGCCGGCGCGTCGCGGAGGGCGCGGCGGACGGCGTCGTAGGCCGCCGACGAGTCGTCGGCGGCGAGGAGCGCGCGGGCCGCCGCGGCCGGCCCGTCCGTCTCGGGCGCCGAGGTGGGCTGGGCGAGCACGGCCGAAGCGATGAGCCAGGCGACGAGGACGGGGCGGATCACAGGTCGACTCGGTGGACGGATTGGAAGAAACGGCGGCGGCTCCCGGCGCGCGGGGGAGAGCGACGGCCCCGCTCGTGCAGGCGGCGCGACGCCAGCCGAGCGTCGGTGCCGACCGTCCGGTCCACCCGTGACCCGCGGCGGCTCCTCCCGCCTCGACACCGAGGCCGGCCGGGTCGGCTGCCCCCTCCGCCCGCAGACGACGGCACCGGATCCCGACTCAGCTCCCCATGTGCGACTGGAGCTCCTGGCGGCGGCCCTTCTGGCGGAGCTTCCGGAGCGCCTTCTCCTTGATCTGGCGGACGCGCTCGCGCGTGAGCTCGTACTCCTGGCCGATCTCCTCGAGCGTCATCGGCGTCTCGCGGCCGATGCCGAAGTAGAGCCGCGTGATCTCGGCCTCGCGCGGCGCCAGCGTCGCGAGCGCCCGCTCGATGTCGCTCTTGACGCTCTCGCCCACGAGTTGCTCGTCGGGCGGCGTGTCGGCCGCGTCGGCGAGGACGTCGAGGAGGTTGTTGTCGTCCTCCTCGCCGAACGGCTCGTCGACGGAGAGCGAGCGCGACTGGTGGCGGAGGGCGTCCTCGATCTTCTGCGGCGGGAGGTCGAGCTCGGCCGCGAGCTCCTCGACGTTCGGCGGGCGCTTGTAGGCCTGCGCCAGCCGCGCCGACGCCTTCCGGATCTTCGAGATCGTCCCGATCCGGTTGAGCGGAAGGCGGACCGTCCGGGCCTGCTCGGCGAGGGCCTGGAGGATGGCCTGCCGGATCCACCAGACGGCGTACGAGATGAACTTGAACCCGCGCGTCTCGTCGAACCGCTGGGCCGCCTTGATGAGGCCGTAGTTCCCCTCGTTGATGAGGTCGGAGAGCGTGAGGCCCTGGCCCTGGTACTTTTTCGCCACCGACACGACGAACCGGAGGTTGGCCCGGACCATGTGATGGAGCGCCTCGTCGTCGCCGGCCTGAATCCGCTGGGCGAGTTCGACCTCCTCCTCGGGAGTGAGCAGGGGAATCTGCCCGATCTCCTGGAGGTACTGATCCAGCATCCGCTGGCTTCGGGGGACATACATGGCGCTGCCGGGGGGCGGCTAGGGGAACAAGGGACGAGGCGCAGGTCGGGTGAGTGGGGCCGCAGAGGGGGGAGCGGCGGGACGGCGCGGGCGGAGTGTACGGAGGATCCACCGATATGTGTACGGCAGATGAAGCCCGCCGGGTTCCGGCCCGGAGCCCACGGCGGCCCGGTCGTAGTTTCCTCGTGCCCGATCCCGCCCATGCCGCCCCTCGCCCC